>NZ_JACCWG010000291.1 GCF_013697775.1 Ramlibacter sp.
CGCTGGCCGGCAAGGGCCTGCTGCTGCGCGAGGCCGGGCGCGCCGACCGCAGGCAGGCGCGGCTGAGCCTCACGCCGCAGGGGCAGGCGCTGTTCGGTACGCTGTTTCCGATCGTGCGGGATCTCAACCTCGAGCTGCTGGGCGCGCTCTCCGGCACCGACATCGCGCAGCTCGACCACGCGCTCGGTGCACTGCAGGCGCGCGCCGAAGCCATGGCCTCGCAGGCCGAGCTGCCCAAGGCATCGCGCCACCGCGGCGGACGGGACCGCATGCCATCTTCATGACCGTGGCCGCGCCGTTCGCCCATGCCGAGCAGTGGATCGTGCAGCGCGGCTGGCAGGCTTTTGCGTTCCAGCGGGAGGTGTGGCGCGCCGTGGCCGAGGGCCGCAGCGGCCTGCTGCATGCCACCACCGGCTCCGGCAAGACCTACGCCGTCTGGCTCGGCATGCTGGATGCGCTGCTGCGTCACCATCCGCCCGGCCGCGGCGCCGAACCGCTGCGCGTGCTGTGGCTCACGCCCATGCGCGCGCTGGCAGCCGACACCACCAAGGCGCTGGCCGAGCCGCTGCACGCGCTGGCGCCGCAGTGGACCATCGGCCTGCGCACCGGCGACACGCCGAGCGCCGAGCGCGCGCGGCAGGACCGGCGCTTTCCCACCGTGCTGGTCACCACGCCGGAGTCGCTGAGCCTGATGCTCACGCGCGAACACGCGCGCGACGAGCTGCAAGGCGTGGGCTACGTCGTGGTCGACGAATGGCACGAGCTGATCGGCAGCAAGCGCGGCGTGCAGGTGCAGCTGGCGCTGGCCCGGCTGCGCACGCTGAACCCTGCCCTGGCCGCCTGGGGCCTGAGCGCGACGCTGGGCAATCTGGAAGAGGCCATGCAGGTGCTGTGCGGCACGCAGCCGACCATCGCGCCGGCGCTGGTGCGCGGGCGCATCGACAAGAACCTGGTGATCGACACGCTAATCCCGCCCGACCCCGGCAAGTATTCCTGGGCCGGGCACCTGGGCGCGCGCATGCAGCAGCCGGTGGTCGACGAGATCGCGCGCTCCGGGCCGACGCTGGTGTTCACCAACGTGCGCTCGCAGGCCGAGATCTGGTACCAGCTGCTGCTGCAGGCCAAGCCGGAGTGGGCCGGCGAAATCGCGCTGCACCACGGTTCGCTGGACAAGGCCACGCGCGAGTGGGTGGAGCAGGGGCTGAAGGCGGGCACGCTGCGCGCGGTGGTCGCCACCTCGTCGCTGGACCTGGGCGTGGACTTCCTGCCGGTGGAACGCGTGCTGCAGATCGGCTCGGCCAAAGGCGTGGCGCGCATGATGCAGCGCGCCGGCCGCAGCGGCCACGCCCCGGGGCGCGCCAGCCGGCTGACGCTGGTGCCCACCCACACGCTGGAGCTGATCGAGGCAGCCGCCGCGCGCCGCGCGGCCTACGCGGGTCGGGTGGAGAAGCGCGCGTCGCCGAACAAGCCGCTGGACGTGCTGGTGCAGCACATCGTCACCGTGGCGCTGGGCGGCGGCTTCACCGCCGATGCGCTGTACGAGGAGGTGCGCACCGCCTGGGCCTACCGCGAACTCACGCGCGCCGAGTTCGACTGGGCGCTGGCGTTCTGCGAGCGCGGTGGCGAGAGCCTGACGGCGTACCCGGAATACCACCGCATCGTGCGCGACGAGGAAGGCCTCTGGCGCGTGCCCGACCGCGCCGTCGCCAAGCGGCATCGGCTGGGCATCGGCACCATCATGAGCGACGCGGCGATGCAGGTGAAGTGGATGAGCGGCGGCAACATCGGCACCATCGAGGAAGGCTTCATCGCGCGCCTGAAGCCGGGCGACTGCTTCTTCTTCGCCGGCCGGCTGCTTGAATTCGTGCGGGTGCGCGAAATGGCGGCCTACGTGCGCAAGGCCACACGCAACAAGGGGACGGTGCCGACTTGGCAGGGCAGCAAGATGGCACTGTCGGCCGAGCTGAGCGACGCGGTGCTGGAGATGATGCAGGCCGCCGCGCAGGGCGAGTTCGTCGAGCCCGAGCTGCAGGCCGCGCGGCCGATGCTGGAGACGCAGGCGCGGCTGTCGCGCATTCCCACGCCCACCACGCTGCTGGTGGAGGCCTTCCAGTCGCGCGAGGGCCAGCATCTCTACCTGTACCCGTTCGCCGGGCGCAACGTGCACCTGGGACTGGCCAGCCTGCTGGCCTGGCGGCTGGCGCGCGAGCGGCCCAACACCTTCAGCCTGTCGGTCAACGACTATGGGCTGGAGCTGATCAGCGCCGAGCCGTTCAACCCCGAACCGGTGACGAGCGGCGAGGCCTTCACCACGCGCGAATTGCTGCCCGACGTGCTGGCGTCGCTGAACTCCACCGAGCTGGCGCAGCGGCGCTTTCGCGAGATCGCGCGCGTGTCGGGCCTGATCTCCACCGGCTACCCGGGGCAGCACAAGAGCGCGCGCCAGCTGCAGGCGTCCAGCGGGCTGTTCTTCGAAGTGTTCCGCAAGTACGACCGCGCCAACCTGCTGCTCACGCAGGCCGAGCAGGAGGTGCTGGGTCAGGAGCTGGAGATCTCGCGCCTGTCGGGTACGCTGGAAGGCATGCTGCGCAAGCAGATCGTGTTCGTGCCTTTGCGCCACCCCAGCCCCATGAGCCTGCCGCTGATGGTGGAGCGCTTCCGTGAGAAGCTCAGCACGGAACAGCTGTCGCAGCGGCTGGACCGCATCCTGCGCGACATGGAACGCGACACCGGCTAGGGCTTGGCAGCCTTGGCGTCCTGTGCCTGCTGGGCGTCTTCCGCGTCCTGCTCCTTTTTCTTTTCGCAAATGACGTCGTGCACGAAGCGCAGCTTGCGCAGCGCGGCCACCGACAGCGCGAACGGATACGCGTCCTCCTGTCCCAGGCTGCGGTTCAGGCTGTTGACCAGCAGGGTCACCGGCACCCACTGGTCGACCAGCGCATCGAAGTCGGGCGCGCCGGCCTCCAGCGGGTTGATCACGTCTTCCACGTCGGAGTCGGTGCCCGGCACCGTCAGGCGCGTGTTGTACGAGGCCGCGGTTTCCAGCAGGTCCACCATGTGCAGGTAGTGCGCCCAGGTTTCGGCCCAGTCCTCCCACGGGTGCGCGGTGGCATAGGCGCTCACGTAGTCGTCCTGCCAGCCGGGGGGCTGCCCGCCGGAGTAGTGCGCCTGCAGGGCCTGCGTGTAGTCCTGCCGTTCGTCGCCGAACAGCTCGCGAAAGCGCTCCAGCCGGTCGGGAAGGGGCCCGATCAGGTGGTCCCAGTAGAAGTGGCCCGCCTCGTGGCGCAGGTGGCCGAGGAGGGTGCGGTAGGGCTCGTGCATCTCGATGCGGCGTTTCACCCGCTCGGCGTCATCGGCTTCGGCCACGTTGAGCGTGATCAGGCCCTGCGCATGGCCGGTGATCACCTGCTGGCCCGGCTGGTCGGCCAGGAATTCGAAAATGGGCCCGTCGCGCTCGCCGTTGGGCGGCGTGGCATCCAGCAAGCCCATCTTGGCCAGCGTGTAGAACAGCCGCCGCTTGGCGCTTTCGATGCGGTACCAGCGCTGGATGTTGTCGGGCTGCGAAAGGTCGGGCAGGGTGTGCGTCTGGCGGCAGGACACGCACAGGGGATTGGGGTCGTCGCCCGGCACCGCGAAATTGCAGGCCTGGTAGGCGGCGTTGTTGTGGCACAGCCGGTAGCGCGCGGCGGATGGGCGCTTTTGCGGTCGCGGCTTCGGGCGCCATAAGGGCGCTCCGTCATCGGCCCGGTCCGCGGGCTCGATCGCCGACATGGTCATGCGGTCGGGCAAAAAGGCAAGGTCGCTGCTGCACTTGAGGCAGCGCACGTTTTCGAAAAAGATCGGGTGGCCGCAGTTCTGGCAATGGAAGGTGTTCATCCGCTGTGTTTCCTTCAGCCCAAAAAGCAAAGGCAGGCGCGCGCGCACGCGTGCCTGCCTTTTCATGGTGCGCCCCGCTTGCGCGGGCCGCACCATGCCGTGCGATCAGGGACGCACGATCAGGTTGTTGCGCACCTCACGCACACCCTTGGTGTTGCGCGCGATGACTTCGGCCTGTGCCTTTTCCGCGTTGGACTTGGCGAAGCCGGAGATCGCGACGGTGCCGTTCAGCGTGTCCACGTTGATGGACGCGGCGTCCACGGTCTTGTCTTCCACCATCTTGGCCTTGATGGCCACGGTGATGGACTTGTCGTCCACATAGGCACCCACGGTCTCCTGACCACGCCAGACGGCGCAGCCGGAGTTGACCAGCGTGATGCCGGTGAGAAGTGCCAATGCGATGATTCGCGCGTTTTTCATAACTTTCTCCTTCGAAGTTGACTTAAATTGGTTCTTGGTGCCGCATCGCAAAGCCGGCCTGGCAACCGCACCTTCCATCGCCAGACTGCATTTCAGCGCCGCCGGCGGCGCGCATCGTATTCGTCATCGCCACCGCTGTTCTGCATCACGGACATCAGCAGGCCGGGCAGGTGCGACGACTTGAGGACGGCCAGGATCAGGGCCGAGGCGGACATCAGGCGCCAGGGCCGCACAAACACCAGCACCGCACCGACCGCGGCCGCGATGCCCAGCATTTGGGCGGGCTTGCGTCTCGCATAGGTCGCCAGCACCGGCGTCGCGATGTCGGCCGCCATGTGCGCCGGGTGGTAGCGCCACCAGGCCGAAACCGCGCGCCGCGCGCGGCCGATCCAGCCCATCGGGCCGGATTCGCCATGGTCGTCTTCCCATTCTGCCGAGGCGGCCTCGCGCGCGGTTTCTGACATCTCCTCGCGCATTTCCTGCTTGCGGTCCTTGCGCTGGATGTGCTGGACGAGTGCCAGCCGGCTGCGGGCGAGCCGATCGGAAGCTTCGGACATCAGCGCGCCCCCACCGTGCGCAGCGCCTGCGCGTCGGCTTCGAGCTGCGCCTTCAGTTCGGTGAACGCTTTTTCAGGCAGCGGCTTGCGCGCGACGTTCCAGGCGGCGGCGCCGAGCGCAAGCGCGGCGACCGGCACCAGCACCAGCGTCCAGTGGAATTCACCGTGCACCGCGCCCAGCATGATCGCCACGCCGGCAAGGATGAGGAAGGTCAGCAGCGAGAACAGCGTGACTGCCCAAGCCACCGCACGCTTGCCAAGCTCCATCCCGACGGTGGAAGCCTCCTCGCGCGCGAGGGCGGCGTAGCCCGCCATGTGATCGACCACCAGCTCGGGGCGGCTGATCAGCACGGAAAAGATCGGATGGATCATGCCGCCTGCCTAACGTGTTCAGTAGTAGTTGTTGCGGCTGCTGTTGCGGCGCACGATTAGAACCAGCGCGGCAACGGCGGCACCGACAGCGGCGGCGATCAGCGCCGACTTCATCGGCTGCTCGGCCACGTAGCGGCCGGTGGCCTGGGCGTACTGGCTGATCTGGCGCTGCGCGGTGGAGGCGGCATCGGTCACCGAGCTCATGCCGCGGTTGGCCAGATCGCGTGCGCGATCGCTGGCGCGTTCCAGTGCTTCGTTGGCGTGGCGGCGGGTGGTGTCGAAGCTGCCTTCAGCCTGGTACGGGTTGTTTGTGTTCATGGCTTCTTTTCCTCTTCTTCTCTGGTTGACGAATACCCGCGCGCGGGCGAAAACGAAATGGCGGGGCTCAGCGCCTGTTGCGAACCATGCTAACGACGAATGCAACCACCGCCATGATCACGAACAGGAAGAACAGGAGCTTCGCGATCTCCACCGCCCCGGCAGCGATCCCGCCGAAGCCGAACAGCGCGGCAATCAGCGCGACCACCACGAACACGACGGCGTAATGCAACATCTCGCAAACCTCCCGCGGGCCCACGCCCTCTGATCACGCGGCGGTGCTGTCCCGTCGCATGCCGCAAGGTTAGGGCCGCGAGCAGGGTTGTTTTGATCAGTAGCATGCGTGAAAGGTTGTCGGCTGCGGCTGGGGCACCGTGTAGGAAGGGGCCCACAGGCTGATCAACTAGAGCTCAAGCGTCGGCAGGTTCGGCCGCGCGCGCCATGCTTTTCGGCAGCGCCGCCGCGATGCGCGTGCCCTCGCCCGGGCGCGATGCCACGGTCAGGCGGCCGCCCGCGGCTTCCACGCGGTGGCGCATGCCGGCCAGCCCGTGGGTGGAGGGCCGCGCGGCGCTCGGGTCGAACCCCTTGCCGTTGTCGCGGATCTCGACTTCAACGTGCTTGGCGTAGTCGCGCAGGGTGATTTCCACCTGGCGCGCCTCCGCGTATTTGCCCACGTTGGTGAGCGACTCCTGCACCAGCCGGTAGATGGTGAGCTGGCGCGATTCGTCCAGGTCGGCCGCTTCCAGGCTGGGAGTGACCTCGATGCCGGAGCGCTCGGAGAACTCGCGCGCCAGGATTTCCAGCGAGGCCGTGAGGCCCAGGTTGGACAGCGACGAGGGCCGCAGGTCTTCGATGATCTGGCGCTTGAGCGCAATGCCGCTGTTCAGCGTCTCGGTCAGGTGCTGCAGCCGCACGCCGATCTCGGGCGGCTGGGCACCCAGTTTCGATTTCAGCCGTGCCACATCGAGCTTGGCGGCGGTAAGCAGGGCGCCCAGTTCGTCGTGCAGCTCGCGCGCGAGCTGCCCGCGCTCTTCTTCACGCACCTGCTGCAGGTGCGTGGCGAGTTCGGCCAGCGTGGCCGTGCGTTCGCGCACCTGCGTCTCCAGCAGGTCGCGTTCCTGCTGCAGCGCGGCCTGCTGCTGCTCGCCGGCGAGCTTCAGCGCGGTGGTCTGCCGCAGATACAGGTAGAAGGCGAGCAGGCCGGCCATGGCGACCGCGGCGATGCCGATGCGTGACAGCATCAGCGACTTCTCCACCTGCGCCTGTGCGGCTTCCACCTTGAGGCTGGCGCTGGAGATCAGCTTGCCGGCCTGCTCGCGGATCGCATCCATGTGCTCCTTGCCGACGTCGGTCATGAGCACGAACTTCCATGCGTCCTCGTTGCCCTGCTTGCGCATGCGCACCGACAGATCCATTTCGGCGAGCTTGCGCTGCACGTTGCGCGTGAGCTGCGCCAGCGTCGCGAATTCGTCGGCGTTGGGCGCATATACCGTGCGCAGGCTGTCCAGGTTGTGGCTGATCTCCGCCACCGCGGCGTTGTACGGTTCCAGGTAGCGCGGGTCGCCGGTGAGCAGGTAGCCGCGCGAGCCGGTTTCCGCGTCCAGCACGTGCTGCAACAGGCGGTTGAGCGCAGAGCGCGTGTTGGTGTATTCGGCGATCTGCGACAACGCGCGCGTCGACTGGTTGTAGCCGGTTTCGTTGATGGCGATCAGCATGCACGCGGCCAGTGCCGCCAGCACCAGGCTGATGGCCATGCGGGGCAAATGCATCGATTGGATCAACCTCACTGGCACCTCATCGGTAACGAATGGAATCCGCGCGCGCTGCGGGCTTGCAGAGTAGGCCGTTTCTGACAAAACTGGGGCACAATGATTTTCCAGGCGTGATGCGGAAGCGGAAGGGTAACGGACATGATCAAAGTCGGCATTGTGGATGACCACGCCATCGTGCGTTCCGGTTTGAAGCAGTTCTTTTCGGATCAGGTCGATCTGCGCGTCATCGGCGAAGCATCCAGCGGCCGCGAAGCGATCGACCTGGTGCGCACCACCGAGATGGACGTGCTGGTGATGGACCTCTCCATGCCGGGCCAGAGCGGCATCGACGCGCTCGGCATGATCCGCGCGAAGGCCCCCGACGTCGGCATCCTGATCCTGTCCGGCTATCCGGAAGAACATTACGCGATGAACCTGATCCGCCAGGGCGCGAGCGGCTACTTGAACAAGGAGTGCGAGCCGATGGAGATCGTCAACGCGCTCCGCACCATCGCGCTGGGTCGCCGCTACATCTCCCCGGCCGTGGCCGAGCTGCTGGCGCAGCAGCTCAACCGCAAGGAAGGCGGCGCGCCGCACGAGCAGCTGTCCGAACGCGAATTCCAGGTGTTCCTGAAGCTGGCCAAGGGCGAAACCGCGGGCGACATCGCCAAGGCCCTGTCGCTGTCGGTGAAGACGGTGAGCACTTATCGCACGCGCCTGATGGAGAAGATGAATCTCTCCTCCAACAGCGACCTCACCTATTACGCGCTGAAGAACAAGCTGATCGACTGAAGCAGCGGCTGCCCGCGCTGCGCGGGCGCCTCACTCCATTGAGCGCGGGCTCTCCGCCAGTTGCAGGCAGAGTTCGACCAGCGCATCGATCTCGTTGGATTTGTCGAAGATCGCGTCAGCGCCCAGCTGCGCGCAGCGCTTGCGCATGTCCGGCGTTGCATAGTTGCTCAGCACCACCACGCGCTGCGGACCGACACGGCTGCGTAGCGCTTCCAGCACGCCCAGGCCGCTGCCCTGCTTCAGGAACAGGTCGACGATGGCAAGGTCCCATTCGCCCGCATGCGCGGCGAACCAGGCCTTGGCCTCGCTCTCTCCTTCGGCCCAGCCGAGTGCGCGCACCGAGGCCAGTTCCTCCAGCGTTCCGACCAGGTTTTCGCGGATCGTGGCGTTGTCTTCGACGAGATAGGTTCGCAGTTCCACGGTTCAGTGCCGATGACCGCCGCGTTCACTGCGCTGCGGTAAAGAGAGATACGCGAAATGTTTCTTTGTGTTTCAAGAAGTCCGGTTGATTGTGCCAGTCCACTTTCGGTATGTCCGTAGGAGGTGTCCTACCAAGCCACTGTAGGCTTCAGCCGACACCCGCTCACGAGGGCGGCCGACTGTCGAGCCTGCCCGGTTTTGACACACTTCTTGCAAAGTCGGTGGTCACTGTAGGCCTGCCGCGCCTCCTCCCTTTCTCCCCATGAAGCTCCTCATCGAATCCCTGATGGTCTTTCTCGGCACGCTGATGGCTGCCGCAGTGGTCGCGCTGGGCGAACCCGCCAGCGCCGAACTGGCGCTCACCACGCCGGACCTCCACTCCGCGCAAGCCGCCAGCTGGCTGGGCCTGCGCTGATTGTCCAATGGACGGAACGACGGCGTCCGTACCCCACCGTTCCTGGATGTACTGGCTGGGAGGTGTGCTCCTGGTCGCCGCGCTGCTGGGCTTGCTGCTCGCCTTCTTTCCGTGGGACTGGCTGCGCGGACCGCTGAACCGCTACGTGAGCGGCAAGACCGGCCGCCATTTCGAAATCACCCGCCACCTCGACGTGAAGCTAGGCGCCACCACGCGCATCCTGGCCGACGGCATCGAGTTCGCGAATCCCTCCTGGGCACATGACCCGTACCTGGTGCGCGCCGAGGGCGCGGAAATCCAGGTGCGGTTGATGCCGCTGCTGGCGCGCCGCATCGAGCTGCCGCTGATCGCGCTGCGCAAGCCCGAGCTCGGACTGCAGGTGGAGGCCGACGGCCGGCGCAGCTGGGCACTTGGGCAGGACACTTCCGATCCGCGCAACCTTCCCGACATTGGCGCCGTGGTGGTGGACAGCGGCGCGCTGCATTTTCTGGCGCCTGCGCAGGGCGCCGACATCCGCGCCGACTTCGCGCTGCAAGACGCCGCGGCCGCGCCGCAGCAGCAGCAAGCGGCGCAACAGCAGGCCGCGTTGCCGCTGACCTTCAAGGCGCGCGGCAGCTGGCACAAGCTGCCGTTCGAGGCCGAAGGGCGCACCGGCAACGTGCTGGAACTGCGGCGCGCGCTGGCGCATCCATTCCCCGCCCAACTGCGCGCGAGGACCGGCGGAACCGTTCTGCGCGCCAGCGGCGAAGTCGCGAGCCTCGCCACGCTGGACGGGGCCAACGCCAACGTGGAGCTCGAAGGCCGCAGCCTGGCCGACCTGTACCAGGTGCTGGGCGTGGTGATGCCGGAGACGCCGCGCTACTCGGCGCGTTTCCATCTCGCCAAGGACGGCGACGTCTGGCATGCCCGCGGCATCCAGGCCAAGCTGGGCAACTCGGATCTTGGCGGCGAACTGAATTTCGACCGCAGCCAGGCGGTGCCGCTGCTGACCGGCGACATTCGCTCCAAGGCGGTGGACTTCGAAGACCTGGCGCCGCTGGTGGGCCTGGCCGAGCGCCCGCGCAGCGCCGCCGCACTGCCGCAGGTCAAGGGCGGCGGCGAACCCTCGCAGCGCGTGCACACGGCGGCTGCGTCGCCGCTGAAGGTGCTGCCCACGGCAGCGCTGGACGTGCAGCGCCTGAAGGCGATGAACGCCGACGTGCGCTGGCAGGCCGATAGCATCACCCATACGCGCGAACTGCCGCTGGACCGCGCGCGGATGCACGTGGTGCTCAGGGACAGCGTGCTGCGCCTGGACCCGATGGAGCTGGGCCTGGCAGGCGGGCGCGCCAGCGGCCACCTGCGCATCGACGGGCGGCAGAGCCCGGCACTTGCGCAGCTGAACCTGGACTTGCGCGCAGTCGAATTGAACAAGCTGTTTCCACACTTCAAGCTGAACCAGGCAAGCTTCGGCAAGCTGCACGGCGACATCGACCTGAGCGGCCGCGGCAACTCGGTGGCGCAAATGCTGGCCGGCGCGTCGGGCAATGTCGACTTGCTGATGGGCCGCGGCCAGATGAGCAATCTGATGCTGGAGATCGTGGGCCTGGACGGCGGCGAGATTCTCAAGTTCATGCTCAAGGGCGACCGCAACGTGCAGGTGCGCTGCGCGGCCGCCGGCTTCAACGTGCAGCACGGCCTGATGACGCCGCGCGTGCTGCTGCTGGACACCAGCGACACCGTGATCCGCGGCGAGGGCAGCATCAGCCTGGCGCAGGAAACCATCAACCTGACCATGAACCCGCAGCCCAAGGACAGGAGCATCCTGGCGCTGCGCACGCCGCTGCACATCACCGGACCGTTCACCGCGCCCAAGGCGGGGCCCGACAAGGGCGCGCTGGCGACGCGCGTGGTGGCGGCCCTGGCACTGGGTGCCTTCAATCCGCTGCTGGCCCTGGCGGCCACGGTGGAGACCGGGCCGGGCCGCGATGCGGACTGCAGCGCGGCGCTGCGCGAAGC
>NZ_JACCWG010000313.1 GCF_013697775.1 Ramlibacter sp.
GTCCAGATGCGTGCGGTGCGTGGCACCGCGGTGGCTTTGCGCAGCCAGCCGCGGCCGGTCGGTCGGCAGCGCGAGCAGCGCCGGCGCGCCGTCCAGCGCCTGCTCCCAATAGCGCAGCTGGTCCCGCAGCATCGCCGCATCCAGCCGGCGCCGCTGCCAATGCGCGAAGTCCGCGTACTGCACCGGCAAGGGGTCCAGCGGCGTGGGCCGACCCTGCGCGTATGCCGCGTAGAGCGCGCCCACCTCGCGCACCAGCACGCCCATCGACCAGCCGTCCGACACGATGTGGTGCACCGTGAACAGCAGCACGTGCTCTTCTTGCGCCAGCTTCAGCAGCTGCGCGCGGACCAGCGGACCCGAGGCCAGGTCGAACGGCCGCTGCGCCTCTGCCTGCGCCAGGGCACGCGCTTGCCGTGCGCCCTGCTCCGGCGGCAACGCGCCCAGGTCCAACAGCGGCAGGTCCAGTACCAGCTGCGGCGCGATCACCTGCACCGGCTCGCCGCCATGCACGCCGAAGCGGGTGCGCAGGGCTTCGTGGCGGCGCACCACCGCGTTCAGCGTCGTCTTCAGCACGGCGGGATCGAGGCGTCCGCTCAGCCCGAGCGCCATCGCGATGTTGTAGAGGCCGGTTCCCGGTTCGAGCTGGTCCAGGAACCACAGGCGCTGCTGCGCGAAGGACAGGGGCAGCGGCGCGTCGCGCGGCACGGGCACGACCGGCGCGTCCGGTGCACTTCTGTCTTCCTCCCGCGCCTGGTCCACCCGCGCCGCCAGGTCCGCCACCGTCGGCGTTTCGAACAGCACGCGCAGCGGCAGCTCCACCTGGAAGGCGGCGCGCAGCTTCGAGACCACCTGCGTGGCCAGCAGCGAGTGCCCGCCCAACGCAAAGAAGTCGTCGTGCACGCCGACTTTCTCCAGCTTGAGCACCTGCGCCCAGATGCCCGCCAGCGCATCCTCGGTGGGCGTACGCGGCGCGGCGTACGCCTGGCGCGACGCGGCGCCCGCGTCCGGCGCCGGCACCGCCTTGCGGTCCATCTTGCCGTTCGGGCCAAGCGGCAATTGCGGCAGCAGCACGCAATGGGCCGGCACCATGTAGTGCGGCAGGCTGCGCTTCAGGCCGGCGCGCAATGCGTCTGCGTCCAGGCCGTCCCCCGCCACATAGGCGACCAGCCGCTTGTCGCCGGGCGTGTCCTCGCGCGCCAGCACCAGGGCTTCCCGCACGCCGGGCTGCAGCGCCAACGCCGACTCGATCTCGCCCAGCTCGATGCGAAAGCCGCGGATCTTCACCTGCTGGTCGATGCGCCCCAGGTAGTCGATGGTGCCGCCCTGCCGCCAACGCGCCAGGTCGCCCGTGCGGTACATGCGCGAACCGGGCGCGCCGTGCGGGTCGGGGATGAATTTCTCCGCGGTCAGCCCCGGGCGGTCCAGGTAGCCGCGCGCCAAGCCGTCGCCCGCCAGGCACAGCTCCCCGGCGACGCCCACGGGCACCGGATGAAGGTGCGCATCCAGCAGGTAGGCCTGCGTGTTCGCGACGGGCCGGCCGATGCTGGCCGTCGCCTCGTGCCTGCCCAGCAGAGCGTACGTCGAATACGTCGTGTCCTCCGACGGCCCGTACAGGTTGAAGATCCGCTCCACCGGTCCGGTTGCGTAGAGTGCCTGCACCAGCGCGGGCGCCAATGCCTCGCCGGCCAGGTTGATGACCCTGGCCGTGGACGGAATGGCGCGGCTCGCATGCAGCTGTGCGATGGCCGACGGCACCGTGTTGACCAGGGTCACGGGAAACGCAGCGGGGTCGGCCACCAGGTCCAGGATGTCCTTGACCAGCCAAACCGAGCCGCCCCGGCACAAGGGAACGAACAGCTCGAAGACCGAGAGATCGAAGCAGATCGAGGTGGAGGCCAGCGTTCTTTCCAACTCGGCTGCGGAGAAGACGGACAGCGCCCAGGCCACGAAGGCCGAAGCATTCCCGTGCTGGATGCCGATGCCCTTGGGCTTGCCGGTGGAGCCGGAGGTGTAGATGACATAGGCCAGATGCCCGGGCAGCACGCACGCGGCGGGGTCGTGTTCGGGCTGGCCTTCCAGGCGCATCGCCTCGCGCAACCGGTCTTGCGTGAGCACCAGCGCGGGCTGCGCGTCGGCGAGCATGAAGGCGATGCGCTCGGGCGGGTAGGCAAGGTCCAGGGGGAGATAGGCACCGCCGGCTTTCAGGATGGCGAGCAGGCCGACCATCATGTCCAGGTTCCGCGCCACGCAGATGCCGACCAGCACGTCGGGGCCGACGCCTTGGCTTGTCAGGTAGTGGGCCAGGCGGTTCGCGCGCTTGTTGAGCTCGCTGTAGCTCAACTCCTGGTTGTCGTGGCGGACCGCGAGCGCATCGGGCGTGCGGCGTGCCTGCGCTTCGAACAGCGCCTGCAGTGTTGATCCTGCTGCGTACTGCACCTGCGTTGCGTTCCATTGCCGCAGGATCTGGTCTTGCTCCTCCTGTCCCAGCATCGGCAGGTCGCCGATGCGTTGCTTCGCGTTCTCTCCGATCGCTTCCAGCAGCCGTTGCAGGTGTGCGGCCATGCGCTCGATGGTCTGCAGGTCGAACAGCTCGGTCGCGTACTCCAAGCTCGCGTGCAGCTCCTGATCGCCTTCGACGACCGTCAGGGTCAGGTCGAACTTCGCTGTCGCGTGTTCGCTCTCCATCGGCTCCAATTTCAATCCCGGCAGGCGCAGCTCGCTGATCGGCGCGTTCTGCAAGACCAGCATCACCTGGAGCAGCGGCGCGTGGCTGGTGCTGCGCTCGGGGTTCAGCGCTTCCACCAAGTACTCGAACGGGATTTCCTGGTGGGCGTAGGCGCCCAGTGCGTGTGTTTTGACTTGCTCCAGCAGCTGCGCGAAGCTGTTTGCGCCGTCCACCTCCGTGCGCAGCACCAGCGTGTTCACGAAGAAGCCGATCAGCGGCTCGATCTCCGCGCGGTTGCGGTTGGCGATGGGTGTGCCGATGCAGATGTCGCTTTGGCCCGTGTAGCGGTTCAGCAAGATGCTGAAGGCTGCCGCCAGCGCCATGAACAGCGTCGTCTGCGTCTCGCGCCCCAGGGCGTACAGAGCTGCCGTCGCTTCTGCGGGCACCTTGAATTTCAGCGTCGCGCCCGCGTGGCTTTGAATCACCGGGCGCGGCCGGTCGGTCGGCAGCGCAAGCAGCGTCGGGATTCCCTGCAGCCGCTGCTTCCAATAGCCAAGCTGCTCCTCAAGCACCACACCGCTCAGCCACTGCCTTTGCCAGTGCGCATAGTCCGCGTACTGGATCGGTAATTCGGGCAGCGGCGAGTCCTGGCCGGCTACATACGCCGCATACAGCGCCGCCACCTCCCGCACCAGCACCCCCATCGACCAGCCGTCCGACACGATGTGGTGCACCGTGAACAGCAGAATGTGTTCGTCCTCGGCCAGTTTCAGCAGCCGCGCGCGGATCAGGGGCCCCGCGCTCAGATCGAACGGGCTCTGCGCTTCGTCCTGCGCCAGCCAGCGCGCGCGCGCCTGCCGCTCGCCGGCCGGCAGGCCGGTCAAGTCGATGGGATGCAGCCACAGCCGCATCTCGTGCGCGATGCGCTGCACCGGCTCGCCCTGCTCGCTCACGAAGCGCGTGCGCAAAGCCTCGTGGCGGCGCACCACCTCGTTCAGCGCGCGCTCCAGCGCCTGGCCGTCCAGCGTTCCCGCCATGCGCAGCGCTGCCGCGATGTTGTAGAACGCGCTGGCTTCTTCCAGCTGGTCCAGGAACCACAGCCGCTGCTGCGCGTACGACAAGGCCAGCGGCGCATCGCGCGGCACTGCGGCGATGGGCGCCGCTGCCGCGCCCTTGTCCTCCGCCCGCGCCTGGTCCAAGCGCAGCGCCAGTTCCGCCAGCGTCGGCGCTTCGAACAGCGCGCGCAGCGGCAGCTCCACGGCGAAGGCCGCGCGCATTGCCGACACAACCTGCGTCGCCAGCAGCGAATGCCCGCCCAGCGCGAAGAAGTCGTCGTGCGCGCCCACCTTGTCCAGTTTCAGCACCCGCGCCCAGATGCCGGCCAGCGCCTGTTCGGTCGGCCTGCGCGGCGCTTCGTATGCGTTGGCAGATGCACCGCCCGCGTCCGGGGCCGGAAGCGCCTGGCGGTCCACCTTGCCGTTGGCATTCAGCGGCAGTGCCGCAAGCAGCACGTAATGCGCCGGCACCATGTATGCCGGCAGGCCGTGCTTGAGCGCCGCGCGCAGCGCGCCGGCATCCAGGCCGTCGCCCGCCACGTACGCGACCAGCCGCTTGTCCCCCGGTGCGTCTTCGCGCGCCAGGACCAGCGCTTGCCGCACGCCGGGCTGGCGCGCCAGGGCCGCTTCGATCTCGCCCAGCTCGATGCGAAAGCCGCGGATCTTCACCTGGTGGTCGATGCGACCCAGGTAGCCAATGCTGCCGTCGGCGAGCCGGCGCGCCAGGTCCCCGCTGCGGTACATGCGCGTGCCGGGCGCGCCATAGGGGTCCGGCAGGAACCGTTCCGCCGTCAGCCCGGGTCGGTTCAGGTAGCCGCGCGCCAGGCCCGCGCCCGCCACGTACAGCTCGCCCGGAACCCCCGCGGGCACGGGCTCCAGGTCCGCGTCGAGGAGGTAGCAGGCGAGGTCCGGCAGCGGCCGGCCGATGCAGCCCGCCGCCGCGTCGCCGTCATGGGCGCGCAGCCGGTGCCAAGTCACGTGCACGGTGGTTTCGGTGATGCCGTACATGTTCGCCAGGCGCGGCACCGCGTCGCCATGGCGCGCGAACCACGGTGTCAGCGCCGCGCGGTTGAGCGCCTCGCCTCCGAAGATCACGTGCCGCAGGCGCAACGGCACAGGGTGCTGCGCCTCGGCCTGCACCAGCGCCTGGAATGCCGACGGCGTCTGGTTCAGCACCGTCACCGCCTCGCGCGCGAGCAGCTGCAGGAACTTCTCCGGGCTGCGCGCCACCGCGTGGGGCACCACCACCAGCGTGCCGCCATGCAACAGCGCGCCCCAGATTTCCCACACCGAGAAGTCGAAGGCACAGGAGTGGAACAGCGTCCAGATGTCGCCGGCGCCGAAGCCGAAGTGCGGCCGCGCGGCGTCGAACAGGCGCACGACGTTGCCGTGCTGCAGCAGCGCCCCCTTGGGCTGGCCGGTGGAGCCCGAGGTGTAGATCACGTAGGCAAGATGCTGCGGCCCGTTGATGCGCGCAGGGTTGTCCGCGGGCTCGCCCTGCACCGCGCTCCACCCGCTGTCCAGGCAAAACGTCCTTGCGCCGGCGCCGCTTTGCGCAAGGCGTTCCAGCAAGCGCTCTTGCGTGAGCACCAGCGCGGGCCGCGCATCGGCCAGCATGAAGGCCAGGCGCTGCGGTGGATAGTCCGGGTCCAGCGGCACATAGGCGCCGCCGGCCTTCAGCACGGCCAGCAGCCCCACGAGCATGTCCAGGCCGCGTTCCACGCACAGGCCCACCAGCACGTCGAGGCCGACGCCCTGGCGGCGCAGGTGGTGCGCCAGCCGGTTGGCGCGCGCGTTGAGTTCGCCGTAGCGCAGCGCCTGGCCTTCATGGCGCACCGCCACCGCCTCGGGCGCGCGCCGCACCTGCGCCTCGAACAGTTCCTGCAGCGTGCCGTTCGCCGGGTACTCCACGCGCGGCGCGCGCCACTGCGCCACCAGCGCGTTTCGTTCGGCCGCGCCCAGCATCGGCAGCGTGCGCAACGGTTTCAGCGGCGCGGCGACGGCAGACGCCAGCAGCACCGCGAAATGGCAGGCCATGCGGCGGATCGTTTCGCGCGCGAACAGGTCCGTGCCGTAGTCGATGCTGCCATGCAGCTGCCCGTCGTCGCCGGGCACGATGTCAACCGCCAGGTCGAATTTCGCGGCCGTCGCGTCCGTCGGCACCTGTGCGACGTCCAGGCCGGGCAGGCGCAACGCCTGCTGCGCGTTCTGCAGCGCCAGCGTCACCTGCACCAGCGGCGTGTGGCTGGTGTGCCGCTCCGGCCGCAAGGCTTCGACCAGCTGCTCGAACGGCATGTCCTGGTGCGCGTACGCATCCAGCGCATGGCCGCGCACCTGCGCGAGCAGCTGCGTGAAGCTCGCGCCGGCCTCCACCGCGGTGCGCAGCACCAGCGTGTTGGCGAACAGGCCGATCAATCCTTCGGTTTCAGGGCGCACGCGGTGCGCCACCGGGGTGCCGATGCAGATGTCGTCCTGGCCCGTGTAGCGGTTCAGCAGCACGCTCCAGCCGGCCACGAGCATCATGAACAGCGTGGCCTGGTTCTCGCGCGCCAGCTGCTCCAGCCCGCTTCGCAGGGCGGGTTCCAGCGTGAAACGGACGGTGGCGCCCGCGTGGCTGCGCACAGCCGGGCGCGGCCGGTCGGTGGGCAGCGCCAGCAGCGTGGGGGCGCCCCGCAGCCGCTGCGTCCAGTACCCGAGCAGATGTTGCAGCGCCTGCGCATCCAGCTGCCTGCCTTGCCAGCGCGCGTAGTCGGCGTACTGGATCGGCAGCTCGGGCAGCGGCGAGTCTTGGCCGGTGAGGTACGCCCCATACAGCACCGCCACTTCCCGCACCAGCACGCCCATCGACCAGCCATCCGACACGATGTGGTGCACCGTGAACAGCAGCATGTGCTCCCGCGCGCCCAGCGTGAGCAAGGCCGCGCGCAGCAGGGGGCCGGTGCGCAGGTCGAACGGGCGTTGCGCTTCGTCGTGCGCCAGCCGGCGAACGCATGCTTCCCGCTCCTCTAGCGGCAGCTCGCCCAGGTCGTCGAGGCGCAGCCGCAAGCGCAGCGCGTGCCCGATGCGCTGCACAGGCGTGCCCTGTTCGCTTGCAAAGCACGTGCGCAGAGTCTCGTGCCGCCGCACGACGTCGTTCAGCGCGCGCTCCAGCGCCTGCGCATCCAGCGCGCCCTTCAGCCGCAGCGCCGCCGCGATGTTGTAGGCGGCGCCGGCGCCTTCGAGTTGGTCCAAAAACCACAGCCGCTGCTGCGCGAACGACAGCGGCATCGCGCCGCCGCGCGGCACCGGCACCGACACGATGGGCGGCAGCGGCGCGGCACGTGCATCCCGGCCCAGTTGCCGATCGATGTGCCCGGCCAGCTGCGCAATGGTGGGAAAGGCGAACAGGTCGCGGATGTCGATGCCGATGCCGAATGCCTCGCGCACCCGCGAGACGATCTGCGCGGCCAGCAGCGAATGGCCGCCCAGTTCCAGGAAGCCGGTGTCCACGTCCACCGCGTCGAGGTCCAGCAGGTCCCGCCAGATGCCGGCAAGCGCGGTCTGCGTCGGCGTGCGCGGCGAAACCATGGGCTTCGCGCGGGCGCCCGTGCCTTCGGCATCGCCTTGCGGCGCACTGCCCTCCCCCTCGCGCCACGACCAGACCGCCTCGAACGCGCCGTCCAGGAACATCTGCCTGCAGCGCACCCGCTGGATTTTGCCGCTGGAGGTGCGCGGAACATGGCCCGTCTTGACCAGCAGCACCGCCGCCAGGTCGACGATGCCGTGGCCCTCCTGCAAGGCGGCCCGCAGCGTGCCGGCCAGCGTGTCCAGCGCGGGCTGCCAGCGTGCCGCGAGCTCCTGCACCACCACCAGTTTCGGCGCGCCGGCGTCTTCCCCCACGGAGAACACCGCGCATCCGTCGGCGCGGAACGCCGGGTCCAGCGCCTCCACCGTGGCTTCCACGTCCTGCGGATAGATGTTCTCCCCGTGGAAGACCATCATCTCCTTCAGGCGGCCGGTCACGTACAGCGCGCCGCCATGCAGGAAGCCCAGGTCACCGGTGCGCAGCCAGGGCGCCGCGTGTCCCGGCAGGCGCGCATTGAAGGTCCGCTCGCTTTCTTCGGCGCGGTTCCAGTAGCCCCGCGCCACCGACGGGCCGCTGGCCCAGATCTCGCCCACCGCTGCGTCCGGCAGTTCGCGCAGGGACTCCGGCTCCACGATCCGCACGGCGTGGCCGTGCAAGCCACTGGCGCCGGTGCCGACCAGCGTGATGGTGGCGTCGCTCTGCGGCGCCACAGCGATCCGGCCCACCGCCAGCGCCTGCCTGTCGACGGCGAGGTGCGCCGGCAGCAGGCCGGGCACCGGCTGGCGGCTGGCCGTCACCAGCAGCGTCGCCTCGGCCAGGCCGTACGAGGGCGTCAGCGCCTCGGGGCGCAGGCCGCAGCCGGCGAAGGCCCGGGCGAAGCGGCGCAGCGTGGAATGGCGCACCCGCTCCGCGCCGTTGACGGCGACTTCCAGCGCGCTGAGGTCCAGGCCCTGCTTTTGCGCCTCGGTCACCTTGTCAGCGCACAGCGCATAGGCGAAGTTCGGCGCCCCGGTCACGCGTGCCCGGTAGTCCGACAGCGCCTTCAGCCAGCGGTGCGGGCGCATCAGGAACGCGGCCGGCGGGAACTGCACGCAATGGCAGCCCACGTACAGCGGCAGCACGATGCCGCCGATCAGCCCCAGGTCGTGGTGCGGCGGCAGCCACGAGACGAAGGTGTCGTCCGCACCCATGCCGTAGACGGCCCGCATCAACGCCGCATTGGCCAGCAGGTTGGCATGGCTGACCATCACGCCCTTGGGCGCGGCCGTGGAGCCGGAGGTGTATTGCAGGAAGGCGATGTCGCCGGCGACGCCGCCGGGGCGCACCCATTCGTGCAGCGCATCGGCCTCGGCATCTGCCGCGGTTTCGATCTCCAGCCATTCCAGCTGGCCGAAGGCGCCGTCGCCGCGCACCTGCGCGGCGCGCATGCGGGCCACGACGTCGGCCGGTCCCAAGGCGACGCGCGGCTGCGCGTCCTGCGCCATGAGCTTGAGCCTGGGCAGCGTGCGCAGGTTGGCTGGCGGCAGCGCCGGCACGGCGATGGCGCCGGCATACAGGCAGCCGAAGAACGCGGCGATGTAGCCAGGCCCCGGCGGCGCCACCAGCAGCACGCGGTCGCCGGCGCGGATGGTGCGCTGCAGGCGCGCCGCGATGCCGCGTGCCTGCCGGTCGAGGCCGGCGAAGGTCAGGACGCCGCTTGCGTGCTCACCGTCTTCCAGGAAGGTGAACGCGGGGCGGTGCGCACCAGGCGTGGCGGCGCGGTGTTGCAGCAACTCCAGCAAGCTCCGCGGATCCGGAGACGGCTCGGTTTGCATTGTTCTCCCTCACGGACGGCATCGTGCGAACCGGCCATGGTACGGTCCGGCGCAAGGGGCTGCCCTCCGTCGCAACCCGAGGCATTAGGATAAAAACCGCACGATGAAACGCGATGCGGCGGCGACCGTTACGTCCGGTTGCGCGGACGGCGTGACGCTTACCAGGCGCCCGCCAAACCCGTTGAACCCCGTTGCTATCCGGCCTCGCCATCCTTTTCGAGTGCGCGCTTGAGGTGCGGGAACACCTTGCCCACCTTGGCCGTCACGTAGCCGCCATAGCTGCCCTGGAACGCCTGCAGGTTGGCGCCGTCCCAGCGCCGGCCGCTGTCGTCCGAGCCGGCGCCGCTGCCCGGCACGGGTTCGATCGGCGTGTCGAAGTCGGGGTCGAAGAACAGCGGGATCGACAGCCGGTCGCGCCCGCTCGTGTTGATCGCCACGCGGTGCGGCACCGAGCGCCAGCGGCCACCCGTCATGCGGTCCAGCATGTCGCCCACGTTGCACACGAAGGTGCCGGGTACCGGCGGCGCCGGCGCCCAGCCGGCGTCGGTGCGCACCTGCAGCCCGCCCACGTCGTCCTGCCACAGGATGGTGAGCAGGCCGTAGTCGGTGTGCTCGCCCACGCCCCAGTCCGCCGGCGTGCCGTGCGGCACCGGCCGGCTGGGGTAGTTGAACAAGCGCAGCAGCAGCAGCGGGTCCGCCGTGCCGTGCCTTGCGAAGTAGTCCTGCGGCAGGCCCAGGCCCAGCGCGCAGCCGCGCATCAATGCATGGCCGAGCGCGGCCACCGCGTCCAGGTAGGCCAGCACCGTGTCGCGAAAGCCCGGAATCGCCGGCCACAGGTTGGGGCCGTGCAGGATCACGCCGTCGCGCACGCGCGGATGCGCCGCACCGAGCTCGGTTCCGAGGTAGAAGCCCTCTTTCCAGTCCGGCAGGCCCGAGGTGAGTTCGCCGCCTGCGGGGAAATAGCCGCGCCAGGCGGTGCCGCCGGCCGACATGGGAATTGCCATCTTGGCGGCTTCGTCCTGCGCGAAGAAGCCGCGTGCCTGGGCTTCCACGCGCGCCAACAATGCTGGGTCCACCCCGTGGCCGCGCACGTAGAAGAAGCCCCAGCTGCGCGCCGCCGCGTCGATGGCGCGGCCCGCGGCCATGCGCGCGCCGTCATCGGCGGCCGGATCCACCAGGGCATCGACGTCGACAATCGGCGGGTTGGCTTCGAGGCTGCTGCTCATGGATAGACTCCTGCTTGCGTTGCGTTGCGTTGCGTTGCGTTGCGTTGCGTTGCGTTGCGTTGCGTTGCGTTGCGTTGCGTTGCGT
>NZ_JACCWG010000356.1 GCF_013697775.1 Ramlibacter sp.
GTCCGCGCCGGGCGCCGCGCCGGGCACGCGCGGCATCGTGCTGTGCTACGGCGTGATGGGCTTCGGCTACATCCTGCCCGCCACCTTCCTGCCGGTGCTGGCGCGCGGCGTGATCGACGATCCGCGCTGGTTCGGCCTCGCGTGGCCGGTGTTCGGCGCCACCGCCGTCGTTTCCACGCTGCTGTCCGGCTGGTGGCTGCGCCGCGCCTCGCGGCTGCAGGTGTGGGCGGCGACGCAGGCTGCCATGGGGCTGGGCGCGCTGCTGCCCAGCCTGTGGCGCAACGGCTGGACCATCGGGCTGTCGGCGTTGCTGGTGGGCGGCACCTTCATGGTCATCACGCTGGCCGGCATCCAGGAAATCCGCGCGCGCGTGCCCGGCAACCCCACGCTGTGGGTGGGCCGCATGACCACCGCCTTCGCCATCGGCCAGATCGCCGGGCCGGCGTCATCGGCGCTGCTGCTGCGCATGCCGTCGCTCGCCGCGCACGGGCTCGACCTGGCCCTGCAGGCCGCCGCCGCCGCATCCTGGCTCACCGCCTGGTGGCTTTGGCGGCTGCACCGCTCCATCGTGTCCAACAACAAACAGGACCTGTCCCATGCCCGCTGATGCCACACCGCAAGGCTTTGCCGCCGACCCGCGCGAACGCCTGCCCATGCCGCAAGCCGGCGCGATGAGCGAGGCGCAGGCGGCCGCCGCCCGCGCGTTGACCGAAGGCCCGCGCAAGGGCGTGTACGGCCCGTTCCTGCCGCTGCTGCGCAGCCCGGAGCTGCTGGAGCGCGTCGGCAAGGTCGGCGAGTACCTGCGCTTTGCCAGCGTGCTGGATGCGCGCGTGCGCGAACTCGCCATCTGCGCCGTGGCGCGCCACGTGGGCAACCAGTTCGAGTGGCAGATGCACACGCCGCTGGCCGCCAAGGCCGGCGTGGCGGGGGCGACGCTGGAGGCCGTGCGCCTGGGCGCGCGCCCGCAGCCACTGCCCGCGGACGAAGAGGCCGCGCTGGACTTCACGCGCGAACTGCTCGCCACGCACGGCGTGAGCGACCCCACCTACGCCACCGCGCTCGCGCAGTTCGGCGAACAGGGCGTGGTGGAGCTCACCAGCCTGATCGGCTATTTCGCGATGGTGTCGTGGCTGATGAACGTGGCCCGCACGCCGGCGCAGGCGGGCGCGCAGGCGAAGCCGCTGCAGGCGTTTCCTGCCTGACGGTGCCGGGTCGCCCCGGTCGCGTCAGTCCATGAAGCGGACCGCATGGTCCGCGGGCGGCACCAGGCAGGACGGCGACCGGCCGAACAGGCGATAGCGGTTGCGCGCGACCAGCCGGTAGGCGGCATCGCGCAGCGGCGCCGGAACCAGCCAGCCGATCCACGCCGCCCGCCACGGCCATCCCAGCGCATGCAGCACCCGCAGGATCGCCGCCGTGTGCCGCCAGGTGCGTTGCCCGTCGACCAGCAGCAAGGTGTCGAGCTGCTCGGCCCGCAAGCCCGCTTGGGCGAGCAGGGCTTGTCCGGCTGCGCCCTGGATCGACGCGAAGCGAAAGATGGCGCGGCGGTCGTAGCGCAGCAGGAACCTGACCCAGCGGCTGCACAGCAGGCATTGGGCATCGAACACGACGATCATGGAGCCTCCGGCGGCAGATCGAGGTAGCCCTGATAGCTGGCGACAGTTCCGAGCAGCGGCATGGATGCATGCACGTGAAACCGGAAACGCTCCGCGTCGCCGGACTCCTGCGCAAGCACGCGTGGCGCCAGCCAGGCAGGGCAGGGCACGCCGAGAAACCGCAGCCCGAGCAGCTGCATCCGCAACTGCCCGTCCACCTGCACCAGCCCGAAGCTCAGTTGCGCCAGCCCGAGCGCCTCCACGAGGTGCTGCCCGCGCAATTGCAGCCGTGAGGTCATCGTCTTGCCCGGAAAGAAACGGGTCCAGGTCTCGACCCCGGGCTGCGCGTTCAGCTCGAAGCGCAGGGGGCCGCTGTAGCTTGTGCGCGGTGCGCCGAGGCTTCGCGCCACCAATCTGCCCAGTGCCGACGCCGGCGCGTCGGTTCGCACCCAGCCATGCAGGACGTGCTGGCCGGACAAGGTGTGGAAGCGCCGGACCGGCAGCGCCAGCTTGTCGAATTCAGGGCCCATGGCCCGCTGGTAGATCGATGAAGGGTTCATGCGTCACCCTCCATTCTGATGCGGCCCAAAAAAACAGCCACCTTGCGGCGGCTGCGAAGGTCCTTGAAAGGACGTCGTTGGGAGACTTGAATTCGGTGGCGGCAACTGCAATGCGCGTGACAGCGTTGAAACGAATTTAGCGGCTGGTTGCAGCCTTCGCCTCCTCCAATCGGAGGAGGCCGCGGGGTGCGGCAACGGCCTCGGCGCCTTTTTACATCGCCTGACATCTGGTCACAGCGGCAGCCGCAGCACGAAGCAGGCACCGCCGCCTTCGCGGTCTTCGCAGGCCACGTCGCCGTGGTGGCGCTCGGCGATGGAGCGCACCAGCGCCAGGCCCAGGCCGACGCCGCCCTCGCGTTCGCTGGCGCCGGGCAGGCGGTAGAACGGCTCGAAGATGCGCGCGCGCAGCTCGGGCGGCACGCCCGGGCCGCGGTCGCACACGCGCAGCAGCGCATGCGCGCCCTGGCGCCGCACGTCCACCGTCACCGGGCCGCCGCCACTGTAGCGG
>NZ_JACCWG010000365.1 GCF_013697775.1 Ramlibacter sp.
GGACTGCTGCTGGGCAGCCGCCGGTACGAGGCGCACCGCGGCGGTTTCCCGAGCGGCGCGCGCCTGCGCGTGGAGGCCCGCTGCGAGTTCATGGGCGGCAACGGGCTGGGCATGTTCGACTGCAGCATCCGCATGGATGGCGAGGCGGTCGCCCAAGCCCGGATCTCGGTGTTCGAGCCCGAGGATCCACTGGCCATGCTGACCGGGAGCCGGCCATGAGCGGCGCGGGCACCGTGCTGGTGACCGGGTCCAGCAGCGGCATCGGCCAGGCCATCGCGCTGAAGCTGGCGGCCGAGGGCCACGACATCGTGGTGCATTGCCGCGCGAGCCGCGACAAGGCGGAGTCGGTCGCCGGGCAGGTCCGTGCGCTGGGCCGTGCGGCCCGCGTGCTGCAGTTCGACGTGGCGGCACGCCAGGCCTGTGCCGACGCCCTGCTGGCCGACGTGGAGCAGCACGGCGCCTACTACGGCGTGGTCTGCAACGCCGGCATCGCGCGCGACAACGCGTTTCCGGCGATGACCGGCGACGAGTGGGACAGCGTGGTGCACACCAACCTGGACGCGTTCTACAACGTGCTGCGGCCGCTGGTCATGCCCATGATCCAGCGCCGCAAGCCGGGGCGCATCGTGACCCTGGCCTCGGTGTCGGGCCTGGTGGGCAACCGCGGCCAGTGCAACTACAGCGCGGCCAAGGCCGGCATCATCGGCGCCACCAAGGCACTGGCCATCGAGCTGGCCAAGCGCAACATCACGGTGAACTGCGTGGCGCCCGGCCTGATCGACACCGACATGGTCGCGCCCGAAGTCCGCGAGGAAGCGCTCAAGCTGATCCCGATGCGCCGCCTGGGCACGCCGGACGAGGTCGCGGGCCTGGTGGCGTTCCTGATGGGGGCTGGCGCGGGCTACATCACCCGCCAGGTGATTTCTGTGAACGGAGGCATGGTGTGAAGCGGGTGGTCGTCACGGGCGCGGGCGCCATCAGCCCGCTGGGACACGACTGGCCCACCGTGCTGCAGGCGCTGCGCGGCCTGCGCAATGCCGTGCGCGTGATGCACGAATGGGACTGCTACGAGGGGCTGAATACGCGCCTGGGCGTGCCGGTGCTGCCTTACGCACTGCCCGAGCACTACAACCGCAAGGTGCTGCGCAGCATGGGACGCGTGGCGCAGATGGGCACCCGCGCGAGCGAACTCGCGCTGGCCGACGCCGGGCTGCTGGGCGATCCGCTGGTGCGCAGTGGACAAATGGGCATCTCGTACGGCTCCTCGGCCGGCTCGCCGGCAGCCATCGGCGATTTCGGCCGGATGATCCTCGGCAAGACCACCGAAGGCATCACCGCCAACACCTACATCAAGATGATGTCGCACACCGCGGCCGTCAACATCGGCGTGTTCCTCGGCATCACCGGCCGCATCATCACCACGTCGAGCGCGTGCGCCTCCGGCAGCCAGGGCATCGGCTATGCCTACGAGGCGGTCCAAAGCGGCAGGCAGGTCGCCATGGTGGCGGGCGGCGCCGAGGAGCTCGACGCCGTCGATGCCGCGGTGTTCGACACGCTGTTCGCCACCAGCGTGCGCAATGGCGAGCCGGCACTCACGCCGCGGCCGTTCGACACCGCGCGCGACGGGCTGGTGCTGGGCGAGGGCGCCTGCACGCTGGTGCTGGAAGAGCTGGAGCATGCGCAGGGCCGCGGCGCGCGCATCCTCGCGGAGGTGATCGGCTACGGCACCAACAGCGACGGCGCGCACGTGACGCAGCCCCAGTCCGGCACCATGGCCCAGGCGATGCGCCTGGCGCTGGCCGACGCCGGGCTGCCGCCATCGGCGATCGGCTACGTCAACGCGCACGGCACCGCCACCGAACATGGGGACGTGGCGGAATCGGCGGCCACGCACGCGGTGTTCGGCGAACGCATTCCGATCGCTTCGCTCAAGAGCTACATGGGCCACACCCTGGGCGCATGCGGCGCACTGGAGGCCTGGATGGCCATCGAGATGATGCGCGAAGGCTGGTTCGCGCCGAACCTGAACCTGCAGTCGGTGGACCCGGCCTGCGCGCCGCTGGACTACATCCGCGGCGAGGGCCGCGCGCTGCAGACCGACGTGGTAATGAGCAACAACTTCGCGTTCGGCGGAATCAACACGTCGCTGATCTTCCGGCGCTGGCAAGACGCCCGCTAGCAGCGCCGGTGGGTGGGTTCAGCCGACCGGCTTGAGCGCCACCAGATTGAGCAGCGTCTCTTCGCGGTCCGGCGGCGGCGCGACGCCGAACCAGCGCTCCAGGACGCCCAGGTCGCCGCGGCTCCACCAGAGGTAGGGATAGGAGACCGCCCCTTCGGGCACCACGAAGCCGGCCCGCCGAATCATGTGCAGGTATTCCGGCGCGCTGCGCTGCACGTCCATGGGATGGCGGAACAGGGCGCGGATGATCCACGAGTGGATGTAGCGGCGCGTCGACTCCGCGAACAGCAGCACGCCACCGGGCTTGAGCACGCGCAGGAACTCGGCCAGGGCGGCCTCCTGCTCCACCAGATGATGGAAGGTCTGGTGGCAAAACAGCATGTCCGCGCTCGCGTCGCCCACCGGCAGGCGGGAGCTGGACGCCTCCACCAGCCGGGCCGGCAGGCCGGCGGTTTCGCCGGCGGCCTGGCGCAGCATCTCGGCATCGATATCGACACCGACCAGTTCGCGCGGCCGAAAGCGCGCGGCGAGCTTCTTCAGCGAGCGCCCCGAGCCGCAGCCGACGTCCACGACCACGTCGTAGTGCTCGCGGCGCTGCGGGATCAGGCGGTCCAGGTCGGCCAGCGCGCGCTCCAGCACGTGCAGCTCCCAGGTTCCGGTGCGCAGGAACCACTTGCCGAAACGGGTCTCGGGAACGTGCGGACCCTCGAATGGATGGGCCGTGGGGTGGATCAAGTCTTGGAGACCTGCTGGACGATGGCGTCCATCAGTTCCCGGACCCACTGGTTGTAGAAGGGGTGGATCACGCCCGCATCCTGGCCCTGGCCCGGCGCATATTTCATGTTGACGCTGTCGCGGTAGACGACCGAGAAGCGTTCGGGCGAATACCGGATCTCCGTGACGATGGTGTGGGTGCGCACGTGGTAGGTGGCGACCATGCGGTCGGCACCGGGTTCCGAGATCTGCCATTTGCGCGGCCCGGCGACGGCTGCCGCCATGATGGCCTGCTTCACCTCCTCGGCGCTCAGCGGTTTGCCCGAAGGCCGGTTGATGGCGACGTCCTGGTGGTTGATGATCGGCACCGGCATGCGCTGGGCCCAACCGTGTGAAGAAGCCAGCAGCAGGAAAGTGACGCACAACAGGCGCAGGATTTTCAAGGGACCCCTCCGAAATGACTGTAGAGCAAGTGTACCAACGGCCTTTGCCGCGACAGCGTCCGTCATGCGCGATTTGCATGTGCGGCCGTTGAAATGGCATTGGCATTCCATCGGCGAGGCCCCTACATTGCCGAGGGTCAGGAGAAAAACGACATGACTGTTTCCACGCAAGCCCGGCGCGCCGATCGCGTTGCCGCGGTGCTGGCGCTGCTGGCGCCCCGACTGGGGGACGACGGCGAGCGCGCGCGTTTCGAACCCTTTGCCCGCGACTATTTCAGCCAGGTCGACGTCGACGACCTGGAGGAGCGCACGCCCGACGAACTGGCCGGTGCGCTGTGGAGCCACTGGCGCTTCGGCGCCGTGCGCTCCGCGGGCGCGCCCAAGGTGCGGGTGTTCAATCCCGCGGCGGCGGACGACGGCTGGCCCACCGGCCATAGCGCGGTCCAGATCGTCAACGACGACATGCCGTTCCTGGTCGATACGGTCAGCATGGAGATCCAGCGCCAGGGCCTCACGCTGCACCTGATCGTGCACCCGATCTACGCCGTGGAGCGCGACGACGGCGGCGCCCTGCGCACCATCGCGCCGCGCAAGGCGCTGCCGCAGGCGCCGCGCGAATCGTGGATGCTGGTCGAGGTCGACCGCATCGCCGACGCGCGCCAGCAGGAAGCCTTGGCCGCCGGCATCGAGCGCGCGCTGGGCGACGTG
>NZ_JACCWG010000384.1 GCF_013697775.1 Ramlibacter sp.
CAACCCCAAACCATTCATCTGGACAGCCAGTGCTTCGGACATCCTGGCCAAGGTCACCAGAGCCAAGGCTGCATTGGCTGCGATCTCACGATAAGTACAGAACAGAGGCGCGCACCACACTAGGACGACTGCTCCACCAGCTTCTCCGTCCCCCGGCTCACCGCCTCGCCATCGTTCTGCTTCAACTTCCAGAACGCCAGCGACGACGCCACCGTGATCACCGCCAGCGCCAAGAACGCGTGGTGCAGCGCATCCGTCACCAGCGCCTGGTCCTTCTGCGGCAGGCCGTCCAGGAACCACCCCGCCACCAGCGATCCCGCGGCCAGGCCGAAGCTCATCGACAGCTGCTGCAGCGAACTCGCGATCGTGCTGGCCATGCTGGTATCCGGGCCTTCGATGTCGGCATAGGCCAGGCTGTTCATGGCCGAGAACTGCATGGAGTTGAAAAAACCCATGGCCAGTGCCAATGGCACGATCATGGCAATCGGCGTGCCGGGGCCGATGGTGGAGAACAGCGAAATCGCCACGCCGATCAGCATCGTGTTGACGATGAGCACGCGCCGGTAGCCGAACCGCGCCAGCAGCGGTTTGGTGGCGGTCTTCATGGTGATGGCTGCCGCCGCCGAGGGCATCAGCATCAGGCCGGACTGCCAGGCCGGCATGCCCATGCCCAACTGGTACAGCAGCGGCAGCAGGAAAGGCATGCCGCCCAGGCCGATGCGCGTGGCGAAACCGCCCAGCACCGAGACGCGGAACGTGCGCACCGAGAACAGCGACAGCCGCAGCAGCGGATACGGCGCACGCCGCGCGTGCAGCCCGTAGGCCAGCAGCAGCCCGATCGACAGCACGAACAGCACGCCGGTGGACGTCGCGTCCAGCCGGTGTTCGCCGAACACCTCCAGCAGCCACGACAGCAGCGCCACGCCGGCGCCGAACAGCACGAAGCCGACCGTGTCCAGCGGCCGCGGAGCGTCGCCCTTGTAGTCGGGCAGGTAGCGCCAGATCAGCGCCAGCGCGGCCAGCCCCACGGGCAGGTTGACCAGGAACACATAGCGCCAGGACGCCACGTGCACGATCAGTCCGCCGACGGTGGGCCCCAGCAGCGGGCCGACCAGCGCCGGCATGACCACGAAGTTCATCGCCGACAGCAGCTGCGCCTTGCCGAAGGTGCGGATGATGGTGAGCCGCCCCACCGGCATCATCATCGCCGCGCCCAAACCCTGCAGCAGGCGCGCGGCCACCAGCATCGGCACGTTGAGCGACAACCCGCACAGCAGCGAGGCGAAGGTGAACACGGCCACCGCGCTGAAGAACACGCGCCGCGTGCCGAAGCGGTCGGCCAGCCAGCCGCTGATGGGAATGCACACGGCCAGGCTCAGGATGTAGCTGGCCACCACCGCCTTCAGGCTGAGCGGCGCCACGTGCAGGCTGGCGGCCATGCTGGGCACGGCGGTGTTGACGATGGTCGCGTCCAGCGTCTCCATGAACATGACCGTGGCCACCACCCACGGGAGATAACGCTTGCGGTCGGTGTCGGCGATGCTGGTCGTCATGTCGCTTTGTGTCGTACCGCTCTGCGTCGTTCAGAGCTTCAGCCGCTTGGTGTAACCGGTCATCTCCAGGTAGCCGCGGCCGACCTTGCGGCCGTTGCCGTCGATCAGGTCGGACAGGCCTTCCCAGTAGATCGCGCCGGTGGAGGCGCGGCTGTCCAGTTCCTGGTTGTCGAGGACGGCGCACACCCTGTAGAAATCGGCCGGCGTGCGCACCAGCCATTCCACCGGATACTTCGCGCCCGACAGCGGGCTGGTCCAGTAGCGCCGCGCCGCGAACTGCGTCTCGCCTTTGCCGGCGATGTAGGTGGCGCCGCTGCCCGCGCGGAACGATCCGCCGTCCCACAGCGGCGTGCCGTCGGCCCGGCGCAGCTGGAACGCGGTGAGCGCGCTGCCGTCGTCCAGGTTCATGCCGATCCAGTCCCAGCCCATGGCCTCCTGGTGCAGCAGGTCGTCGCTCCATTCGTGGTCCATCCACGCCTTGCCGGCGGTGGTGTCGAAGCGCTGCCCGCGCAGCTCGATGCGCCCGCTCACCGCAAGCTGCGGCTGGCTGTAGTAGTAGCTGGCCTGCGCGGCCTCGGGGCCCTTGCGCGACAGGCCCTTGTCGCCTTGCAGCAGCACCGGCTGGGTCGGCTTGCAGACCAGGTCCAGCGCGAAATCCGCGGCGCGCAGGCGGGCCTGGAAGCTGCCGTCGGCGCCGCGCTCCAGCGACCAGTCGCGCAGCTTGATGCGCGCGTCGTCCTCGGCGGCACCGGCCACGTCGAAGCCGGCGCGTGCGATGCGCTGGTCGTGCCAGAGTTTTTTGCCCTCCACGTCGGTGACGGCGGCATGCGCAAACAGCAGCTGCCGCGCTGCAAACCGCGACGCCATGCCCTGGGTGCCGTCCACCCGCTTGCGGAAAAAAGTGAGCTGAAAGCCAAAACTGCGGTTGCCTGCAGCCGCCTGGCCGGTGATGTACCACCACTCGGTGCGCAAGTCGGGGTGTGAGCCGCGGTCTCCTGGAAAGAGGAAAGGCTTTGCTGAAAGAGCATGCGCCGGCATGTGCGAGACCAGTCCGGCAAGGCCGGCCATGCCGCCCAGCACCAGCTGGCGTCGTAGCAGACCGGGTGGCAGCGGGCGCATGGCGCGGGCTCTCAGTGCGCCGGCGTGGGGCGCAGCGCGCGTGCCATTTGCTCGTGCGCGGCAGTACAGTCG
>NZ_JACCWG010000386.1 GCF_013697775.1 Ramlibacter sp.
CGCCAGCGTCGGCCGGCCGCTGGCCGAGGACGCGCTGCGCCGCATGCACCGCTTGAAGACCGGCGCGCTGCTGCAGGCCAGCGTGATGATGGGCGCGGCCAGCGGCGCGGTGCGCGCCGGCGGCGAGCAGGCGCTGGCCGACTACGGCTGGGCCGTCGGCCTGGCATTCCAGGTCGTGGACGACATCCTGGACGTGACGGCCGACTCCGCCACGCTGGGCAAAACCGCCGGCAAGGACGCCGCGCAGGACAAGCCCACCTACGTCGCGCTGCTGGGCCTGGAGCGCTCGCGCGCCTATGCCGCGCAGCTGCTGGCCGAGGCCCTGGCGGCGCTGGAGCGCGGCGGGCTGGAAGGCCTGGGCGACACGCGGGCGCTGCGCGCGCTGGCGCACATGGTGGTGAGCCGCGAAAGCTGAACCGCCGCCGAAACCGGATTGCACATGACAAGCTCCTTGCTGGACACCATCAACGACCCCGCCGACCTGCGCCGGCTGCCGCGCGCGCAGCTGAAGGCGCTGGCCGGCGAACTGCGCGCCTTCGTTCTCGACAGCGTGTCGCGCACCGGCGGCCACCTGAGCTCCAATCTGGGCACGGTGGAACTGTCGATCGCGCTGCACTACGTGTTCGCCACGCCCGACGACCGCATCGTGTGGGACGTGGGCCACCAGACCTATCCGCACAAGATCCTGACCGGGCGGCGCGAGCGCATGCCCACGCTGCGCCAGTTCGGCGGCCTGGCCGGCTTCCCCCAGCGCAGCGAGAGCGCCTACGACACCTTCGGCACGGCGCACTCGTCCACCAGCATTTCGGCCGCGCTCGGCATGGCCATGGCGTCCAAGCACAAGGGCGAGAAGCGCCAGTGCATCGCCGTCATCGGCGACAGCGCGCTCACCGGCGGCATGGCGTTCGAGGCGCTGAACAACGCCGGCGTGTCCGACTGCAACCTGCTGGTGATCCTGAACGACAACGACATGTCGATCAGCCCCGCGGTGGGCGCGCTGAACCGCTACCTGGCGCAGCTGATGACCGGGCGCTTCTACGCGGCGGCCAAGAGCGTGGGCAAGAACGTGCTGTCGATCGCGCCGCCCCTCTTCGAGCTGGCCAAGCGCTTCGAGGAACATGCCAAGGGCATGGTGGTGCCGGCCACGCTGTTCGAGAAATTCGGCTTCAACTACAGCGGCCCGATCGACGGCCACGACATCGAGTCGCTGGTGCCCACGCTGGAGAACATCCGCCAGCTGGGCGGCCTGCAGTTCCTGCACGTGGTCACGCGCAAGGGCCAGGGCTACAAGCTGGCCGAGGCCGACCCGGTGGCCTACCACGGCCCCGGCAAGTTCGACCCGGCGGTGGGCCTCACCGCGCCGGCTACGCCGCCGAAGACGACGTTCACGCAGGTGTTCGGCCAGTGGCTGTGCGACATGGCGCAGCACGACGCACGGCTGGTCGGCATCACGCCGGCCATGCGCGAGGGCTCGGGCCTAGTGGAATTCGAAAAGCACTTTCCGGACCGCTACTACGACGTCGGCATCGCCGAGCAGCACGCTGTCACTTTCGCGGCCGGCATGGCCTGCGAGGGCCTCAAGCCCGTGGTGGCGATCTACTCCACCTTCCTGCAGCGCGGCTACGACCAGTTGATCCACGACGTGGCGCTGCAAAAGCTGCCGGTGGTGTTCGCGCTGGACCGCGCCGGCCTGGTCGGCGCCGACGGCCCCACGCACGCCGGCGCCTACGACATCGCCTACCTGCGCTGCGTGCCCAACGTGAGCATCGCCTGCCCGTCCGACGAGAACGAGTGCCGCAGGCTGCTCACCACCGCGTTCGAGCAGGACCATCCGGTGGCGGTGCGCTACCCGCGCGGGGCCGGCGTTGGCGCCGCCATCGAGCCCGGGCTGCAAAGCCTGCCCTTCGGCAAGGGCGAAGTGCGCCGCTGGCGCGCGGGCGGCGCCGAACGCACCGATTGCAAGGGCGTGGCGGTGCTGGCCTTCGGCACGCTGCTGCATCCGGCGCTGGCCGTGGCGCAGCGCCTGGACCTCACGGTGGCCGACATGCGCTGGGCCAAGCCGCTGGACCTCGCGCTGCTGCTGGAGATCGCGGCCGGCCACGAGGGGCTGGTGACGCTGGAAGAGGGCTGCATCATGGGCGGCGCGGGCGGCGCGGTGGCCGAGGCGCTGCAGGCCGCGGGTGTGCTCAAGCCCGTGCTGCAACTCGGGCTGCGCGACGAGTTCGCGCCGCACGGCGACCCGGCGCGGCTGCTGTCGCTGCAAGGGCTGGACGCCGCCGGCATCGAGGCGTCGATCCTCGCGCGCTTCGGCGGCATCGTGGACCGCATGCCGCCGGCGCTGAAGGTCGTGGGCCAGGGCTGAACCCTGCCGGATCGATCCTGAACGTTAGCTGACAGGCGGCGCCAGGCTGGTGCAGCCTGCAGGGAAAACCCCTGAATACCAAAGAGGGCCGCTTCCTAGAATGCGCACACGGGAGGCAGCTCCGGTCCGTCTGCGGGCTTGCGCGCCCTGGATTTTTCCATTCGAAGAAGAGGAGACCTCATGGATCGTCGTTCAGTCATCCGGCATGCGGGCATTGCCGGCGTCCTGGCCGCCGGCGTTGCTCCGGCCGTGCATGCGCAAGCCGCCATCCGCTGGCGCCTGGCCTCCAGCTTCCCGAAATCGGTGGATGCGCTGTTCGGCACGGCCGAGGCGTTCGCTGCCCACATGAAGGCCATGTCGGGCGGCAAGTTCGAAATCTCGGTGCATGCCCCCGGCGAGCTGATGCCGCCCCTGGGCGTGGTGGACGGCGTGCAGCAGGGCACCGTGGAGATGGGCCATACGGCGCCGTACTACTACTTCGGCAAGAACGAGTGCTTCGCCCTGGGCACGGCGATCCCGTTCGGCCTGAACAGCCGGCAGATGACGGCGTGGATGTACGACGGCAACGGCATGAAGCTGATGCGCGAGTTCTATGCCAAGTACAACATCGTCAGCTTCCCCGCGGGCAACACTGGCTCGCAGATGGGCGGCTGGTTCCGCAAGGAGATCAAGTCGCTGGCCGACGTGAAGGGCCTGAAGATGCGCATCGGCGGCTTCGGCGGCAAGGTGCTGGAGCGCCTGGGCGCGGTGCCGCAGAACATTCCGGGCGGCGAAATCTACCAGGCGCTGGAAAAAGGCACCATCGACGCGGCCGAGTGGATCGCCCCGTACGACGACCAGAAACTGGGCTTCAACAAGGTCGCGCCCTACTACTACTACCCCGGCTGGTGGGAAGGCAGCGCGCAGGCCGACTTCTTCATCAACACCAAGGCCTACGAGGCGCTCTCGCCCGAGTACAAGGCCATGGTGGAAACCGCCGCCTCCTCTGCGCACGTGCTGATGCAGGCGCGCTACGACGCGCGCAACCCGGCCGCGCTCAAGCAGCTGGTGGGCGCCGGCACCAAGCTGCGCGCGTTCTCGCGCGACGTGATGAACGAGGCGTTCAAGCAGTCCATGGCGCTGTACAGCGAGCTGTCCGGCAAGAACGAGGACTGGAAGAAGATCTACGCCGACTACTCCAAGTTCCGCGCCGACCAGAACCTGTGGTTCCGCTTCACCGAAGGCACCTTCGACCGCTTCATGCAGGAGCAAAAGCTGTAGGCGCAGCTGCGCGCAAGTCCTTGCGGGCACGGCTGCCCGCAAGGGAAAACACCTGAAGACCGAAGTGGATGCCTTCCTAGAATGGTGTCGGACCGGACAAGCCGCCCACGACATCGGCGCACCTTGTCCATCGCTTTTGCATATCAAAAAGGAGACTTCATGGACCGTCGATCACTTCTCAAGAACACGGGCATTGCCGGTGTGCTGGCCGCGGGCGTCGCCCCGGCGGTGCATGCGCAGGCCGCCATCCGCTGGCGCCTGGCCTCCAGCTTTCCCAAGTCGCTGGACACCATCTATGGCGCGGCCGAGGTGTTCGCCACCCACCTGAAGGCGATGTCGGGCGGCAAGTTCGAAGTGTCGGTGCACGCCGGCGGCGAACTGATGCCGGCCCTGGGCGTGGTCGACGCGGTGCAGCAGGGCACCGTGGAGATGGCGCACACGGCGCCGTACTACTTCTTCGGCAAGAACGAGTGCTTCGCCATGGGCACGGCGATCCCGTTCGGCCTGAACAGCCGGCAGATGACGGCGTGGATGTACGACGGCAACGGCATGAAGCTGATGCGCGAGTTCTACGCCAAGTACAACATGATCAACCTGCCGGGCGGCAACACGGGCTCGCAGATGGGCGGCTGGTACCGCAAGGAAATCAAGTCGTTGGCCGACGTGAAGGGCCTGAAGATGCGCATCGGCGGCTTCGGCGGCAAGGTGCTGGAGCGCATGGGCGGCGTGCCGCAGAACATCCCCGGCGGCGAGATCTACCAGGCGCTGGAAAAAGGCACCATCGACGCGGCCGAGTGGGTGGGCCCGTACGACGACCAGAAACTGGGCTTCAACAAGGTCGCCCCGTTCTACTACTACCCCGGCTGGTGGGAAGGCTGTGCGGAGCTCGAATTCTTCATCGGCAACAAGGCCTATGAGTCGCTCTCGCCCGAGTACAAGGCGATGGTGGAAACCGCCGCCTCGCAGGCGCACGTGGTGATGCAGGCGCGCTACGACGCGCGCAACCCGCTGGCGCTCAAGCAGCTGGTGGGCGCCGGCACCAAGCTGCGCCCGTTCTCGCGCGACGTGATGGCGGAGGCGTTCAAGCAGGCCATGGCGCTGTACGAGGAGCTGGGCGCCAAGAACGGGGACTGGAAGAAGATCTACGCCGACTATTCCAAGTTCCGTGCCGACCAGAACCTGTGGTTCCGTTTTACCGAAGGCACCTTCGACCGCTTCATGCAGGAGCAAAAGCTGTAAGCAGCGCGGGCCGCAAGGCCTGCAGGAAAAAGCCCCGCGACGCGGGGCTTTTTTCATTGCGGCGCGCTCAGTCAGACCAGAAAGCACACCGCTGCGACAACGGTCGGCCCCGCCGCCCCTAGCAGCAGCCCGATGGCGCCGATGGTGCCGTCGTTGAAGCCTTTGCGCAGCAGCGCCACGCCCGCGGGATTGGGCGCGTTGGCGATCACGGTCAGCCCGCCGCCGGCGACCGCGCCGGCCACCAGCGCGTACTTGGCCGCATCCGACAGGCCCTCGATCAGCGAACCCAGGTAGGTGAGCGCGGCGTTGTCGGTGACGGCCGTGAGCGCCAGCGCACCGAAGAACAGCGCACCGGGTTCCAGGCCCGACACCAGCGGCTGCAGCCACCATTCCTGCATGCCGCCCAGCACCACCAGGCCGGCGAGGAAGAACGCCACCAGCAGCGCCTCGCGGATCAGGAGCGGCTGCTGGTGCCTGTCGTAAGCGAGGGTGAAGCCCAGGAAGAACATGAACAGCCACAGGAACAGCACCGGATGGTGCGCGGTGGCCACCACGCCGGCCAGGAACAGCAGGTGCACGAGCGCGACGGCCGGTGGCACGCCGAGCCGCAGGTCGCCTTGCGGTGCATCGCCGCCGCCCGCCTGCCGCAGGTGCCGCCGCAGCAGCAGCGTCACCACGGTGGCGTTCACCAGCACCCCGATGGCCGCGCGCCAGCCGAAGGTGCGTGCCATGAAGGCGGAGTCCCAGCTCCAGGCCGAGGCCACCATCAGCACCGGCGGCGCGGCATACGAGGTGAGCGTGCCGCCGATGGACACGTTGACGAACAGCACGCCCAGCGCCAGGTACTTCAGCCGCTCGGGAATGCCTTCGCGGAAGATGCGCGGCGCCAGCATCATCGCGGCCAGCGTCATGGCGGCGGGCTCGGTGACTAGCGACCCCAGCAGCGGCAGCAGCGCGAGGCCCAGCCACACGGCCGCCACCTCGTCGTGCACGGGCAGCAGGCGCGCCAGCCGCGCCATGGCCCAGCGCAGCGCCTGGATCACCGGGTGCGAAGCCGCGATGACCATGATGACGAAGACAAACAGCGGCTCGGTGAACCGGCGCGATTCGGCGTATTGCACCGCATCGTCCCAGCCCGCAAGCACCACCAGCGCGAGCAGCAGCACCATGGCCCAGAAGCCGAACACCACCTCGATCTCGCCCAGCAGGTGGAACAGCCCGCCGTGGCGCGGCCAGCGATTGCCCAGGCGGTACAGCTGGCCGGCCGAGAAGGTGTGGACGAGGGCACAGCCGAACAGGATGGCGGCCGCGAGGTGGACGTGGTCTTCCATCGCGCGAGTGTAGGCGGCACCTTCGAGTGCAATGAAAAAAGGCCCCGCGCGGGGCCCCTTTTTCCTGACGCGCGGCTGTCCTATTTCTTGAACAGGTCGTCGATCTTCTGCTGCTCGTCGGAGGCTGCCTTGTCGCCTTCGGCCGTGCCCGGAACGGGGAGCGCCTGGGGCAGGGCGCCGGCCGCGCCGGATGCGCCGGGCAGGGAGGGTGCCGCGGGCAGGCCGGACTGCGTGTCCATCGGGATCACGACCTTGTCGAGGTCGATCTTCTCTTCCTTGTCGCGCGACACGATGCCGGGGAAGGCGATGATCATCGCCACCATCAGGACCTGGATGACCACGAAGGGCACCGCGCCCCAGTAGATCTGCATGGTGGTGACCGGCGGGATGGTCTTCTTCGTGAGCTTGTCGGTGTATTCCTTGTCGGGCGCCACGCTGCGCAGGTAGAACAGCGCGAAGCCGAACGGCGGGTGCATGAACGAGGTCTGCATGTTCACGCCCAGCAGCACGCCGAACCAGATCAGGTCGATGCCCAGCTTTTCAGCCACCGGTGCCAGCAGCGGCACCACGATGAACGACAGCTCGAAGAAATCGAGGAAGAACGCCAGGAAGAAGATCAGCAGGTTCACCACGATCAGGAAGCCCAGCTGGCCGCCCGGTAGGCTGGTCAGCAGGTGCTCCACCCAGCGCGGTCCGTCCACGCCCTGGAACACCAGGCTGAACACGGTGGAGCCGATCAGGATGAACACCACGAAGCACGACAGCTTGGTGCTGGTGTTGAGCGCCTGCTTGAGCAGCGAGAAATTCATCCGCCCGCGTGCCAGGGCCATGATCAGCGCGCCCAGCGCGCCCATGGCGCCGCCCTCGGTGGGCGTGGCGATGCCCAGGAAGATGGTGCCCAGCACCAGGAAGATCAGCAGCAGCGGCGGAATCAGCACGAAGGTCACGCGCTCGGCCATGCGCGACAGCAGCCGCAGCCGCAGCAGCTTGTTGGCCACCGCGATCAGGAACGCGAGCAGCACGCCCGCGCACAGCGAGACGACCAGCGTTTCGTCGAACGGCACCAGGCCCGCCTCGCCGCCTTTCCACCAGCCGACCACGCGCTCCCAGTTCTTGCCCAGCACGACGGCCGCGGCGGCCGACACCAGGGTCAGGACCAGCAGCGAGGGCAGGCCCGCCGAGCCGTTGTCCTCGCGGATGGTGCGCGCTTCCAGCGGCAGTGCCGGCGCCCATTTCGGCTTGAACAGCGCCACCAGGATCACGTAGCCGGCGTACATGCCGGTCAGCATGAAGCCGGGGATGAACGCGCCCTTGTACATGTCGCCCACGCTGCGGCCCAGCTGGTCCGCCAGCACGATCAGCACCAGCGAGGGCGGGATGATCTGCGCCAGCGTGCCGGACGCGGCGATCACGCCCGAGGCGAGCCGCCGGTCGTAGCCGTAGCGCAGCATGATGGGCAGCGAGATCAGGCCCATGGAGATCACCGAGGCTGCCACCACGCCGGTGGTGGCAGCCAGCAGGGCGCCCACGAAGATCACCGCCAGCGCCAGGCCGCCGCGCACCGGGCCGAACAGCTGGCCGATGGTGTCCAGCAGGTCCTCGGCCATGCCGCTGCGCTCGAGGATCAACCCCATGAAGGTGAAGAACGGAATGGCCAGCAGCGTGTCGTTCTGCATGATGCCGTAGATGCGCAGTGGCAGCGCCTGCAGCAGCGACTCGGGCAGCACGCCCATTTCGATGCCGATGAAGCCGAAAAACAGGCCGCAGGCGCCCAGGCTGAAGGCCACCGGAAAGCCGACCAGCAGGAAGGCGATCAGGCCGATGAACATCAGCGGCGCGAGGTTCTGGATGATGAACTGCATGTGGAGGAGTCCTCGTTCTTTTCTTCAGGCCGCGCTCACGCGCGGCCTTGCTGTTCCTGCAGGCGGCGCAGCTCTTCGGCGAGCAGTTCCTCCGGCGTCTTTTCGAGCTTCTTGGCGGTAGGGTCGTCGATCAGGCCACGCAGGAACGCCACGCGCTTGATCAGCTCCGAGATGCCCTGCAGCATCAGCAGCCCGAAGCCGAGCGGCATCATCAGGTACACGGGCCAGCGCACCAGGCCGCCGGCGTTCTGCGACATCTCGCCCGAACGGAAACCCTGCAGGAAAAAGGGGACGCCGAAGAACAGGATGACGGCGCACAGCGGCAGCAGGAACAGCGAAAAGCCGAACACGTCGATCCAGATCTGCGCGCGCTTGGACAGCCGGCTGGACACCACGTCGATCTTCACGTGCTCGCCATTGAGCAATGTGTAGCCCGACGCCAGCAGGAAAGCTGCGGCGAACAGGTACCACTGCACTTCCAGGTAGGCGTTGGAACTGGTGTTGAGAAACTTGCGCACCAGCGCGTTGACGGCGCTGATGATGGTGGAGCCGAGAATCAGCCAGATGACCCAGCGGCCGACGAAGGCGTTGAGCCCGTCCACGGCTCGGGATAACTGCAACAGCGCGCGCATCGTTTTTGTCTCCGGGAGATGAAGCCGAAAGGCCCGATGAACGGGCACGTATTGTGAAAATATAAGAAGGAAATTCTAGAAGCGGCCTTCCGCCGCAACCTGACAGCATCGTGACGATGAGGCTGCAGTGCATTGGGGATAACACGTAACGAATACGTAACGATAATGGGCCGATGATCCCAGGCACCGACACGGCTTCCCTCGACGCACCCGAAACCCGTGGCGCGGGGCGCGAGCTGCTGTCGCTGGCGCTGATGGACGCGCGCAACCACACGCTGTACCTGCTGCGCGATTTCGAACAGGCCCTGGGCCCGGCACTGGAGGCCCCGCGCGCGCCGCGCATGCCGCCGCCGGCTTGGCGCGTGGGCCACGCCGGCTGGCTGGCCGAGGCCTGGATCGGCCGCAATCCGCAGCGCGGGCTGGGCGCGGCCTGTCCGCCCGACGCCGTGCGGCTGGCGTCCATCGAGCCGCGCAGCGACGGCTGGTTCGATCCGCTGCTGGTGTCGCCGTCTCAGCGCTGGGACATTGCGCTGCCGTCACCGAACCAGCTCAGGGCCTACCTGCTGGAAACGCTGGAAGACACCCTGGAGCTGCTGGAGAAAACGCAGCCCGACGACGCCAGCCTGTATTTCTTTCGCATGGCGCTGTTCCACGAAGACCTGCGCGGCGAGCAGCTGGTGGCACAGGCGCAGCAGGCCGGCGTGGCGCTGGGCCTGCCCATGCC
>NZ_JACCWG010000414.1 GCF_013697775.1 Ramlibacter sp.
GCTTCCAGCCGCGCGAAGTCCGCGCCCGGCGCCGGCTCGGTCGCCAGCTCGCGCTGCAGTTCTGCCGCAGTGGCGCTGTCGGGCAGGCGGTGCAGCAGGCTTTGCGCCGCGCGCATGGAGGCCAGCCGCGCCTGCGGGATGTCGCGCAGGGCCAGCACGGGAGGCGCCTCGCGCGCCAGGCGCTGGCGCAGCGCGTCCTCGCCGCTCCAGTTCTGCCAGTCGGGCGAGATCGCAGGCGCGGTCGCCGGCGCGGCTGCGCCGACCGAGATGACCACGTCGTAGCGAAAGCGCGTGAGTTCGTTGTCGACCTGGCCGCGCTTGGGCACCACGGCGATGCGGCTGATGCGCGCAAAGCGCTGGCGCAGCGCGTGGAAGTACGCGGGGTCGACCAGCAGCTCGGCTTCGCGGCGCGTGTTCTGCGCCACCAGCTGGCGCAGGTCGCCGGCACGCGCATCCGGCTCGGCCTGATGCAGCGCCATCGAGGTCTGCAGCAGTTCCAGCAGGCCCGCATGCCGCAGGTCGCCGACGAACACATGGCCGCCGTCCCCGACCAGGCCGATGGCGCCTTCCAGCACGGTGTTGAGATACGCCAGGCTGGGGAAGTACTGCGCCACCGAATTCAGCACCACCGTGTCGAACGGCGCGCCCGCGATGTCCTGCAGCTTGTCGGCCGGCCGCTGCAGCAGCGCGATGTCGCAGGGCATGGGCTCGCGCGCGGCCAGGCTGGCGCGCAGCTTGTCCAGCACCACGCCCGACAGGTCGGTGCCGCAGTAGCGCGTGCAGGCCGGCGCGATGCGGTGCAGCAGCAGGCCGGTGCCGCAGCCGATCTCCAGCACCTTGTCCGGCCCCAGCGCGCGGATGCGCGCCACCGTCTGGTCCACCCACTCGCGCATCTGCGCGGCGGGAATCGGCAGGCGGTCGTAGCTGCTGGTCCAGCCGGAGAGATCGAAGGTGCCGTCGAAAGTACCGTCAAAAGCCGCGTCGGACGCCACGGCGTCCTGCGCTGTGCTCTGGCCGTAGATCTGGTCGAACACCTGGTTCATGCCGGCGACTTGTTCGGCGTCGGCGGCGGGTTCGGCATGGCGAGACAGCAGGCCCTTGTGCGGCGCGGACGGCTGCATGGCCTGCTGCGCGCGATCGCGCACGGCGTAGATCTGGAACACGCCGGTGCCCAGCATGGCCTGCTTCTGGTGCACCACGCAGTCGAGGCCGTGCGCGCCCAGCATGGCGCGGATGGTGTCGACGCGGCCGTCGATGTCGTGCGTCTCGATCACCATCTGGCGGATCTTCGGCCAGTCCTGCGGCTCGATGCCGGACAGCACGTCGAGCTCGCTTTTCTCCACGTCGATCTTCAGCAGGTCGATGCGCTCGACGCCCGCTTCGCGGATCGCCTGCGACAGCGTGATGATGCGGCAGGGATAGACCTCGGCCTCGAACTTGCCTTCGAGCAGCTGGTCCATGTAGGAGCCGGCTTCCTCCGACTGGTTGCGCAGGAACCGTTCGGTCAGCGCACGCTCGGTCTGCACGTCCGCATACAGGCCCGAGTTGACGGACATGTTGCGGTAGTAGTGGATCTGCGTGGTCTGCGCGCGGTTGGACAGCCCGAACGGCATGGCGGTGGCGCCCGGCGCGTACATGGCCACGTTGCTCGCCATCACGTCGTACACCGGCGGCACCGGTTCGAAGGAGAACACGCGCGGGTTGGCGCAGCGGTCGTGCACGAACAGCGTGAACAGGCCGATGTTGGCGCCGACGTCGAACACCACCGCGTCGTCGCGCAAGGTCACGCCGTTCTGCAGGTAGATCTCCTCGTCGAAGATCTCCTCGAACACGGCGCGCGTCTCGTGCTGGTTGATGTGCGCAATGCGCAAGCCGTTGGGCAGCTGGTAGCGGTCCTGCGCTTCGGTGTCTTCCTCGCTGGGGACCACGTAGGCAACCAGGCGCTTGTCGCCGGGGCGGTCCTCGCGGGCCAGCACCAGCGCCTGCTTGACACCGGGTACCGCGGCCAGCGCGGCTTCGATTTCGCCCAGTTCGATGCGGTAGCCGCGCACCTTCACCTGCGCGTCCAGGCGGCCCAGGTATTCCAGCGTGCCGTCGGGCAGCAGGCGGGCCGCATCGCCCGTCTTGTACATGCGCTCGCCGGGTGCGCCGTGCGGGTTGAGGATGAAGCGTTCGGCCGTGAGCTCGGGCTGTCCCAGGTAGCCGCGTGCCAGGCCCGCGCCTGCGATGTACAGCTCGCCCGACACGCCCGTGGGAACGGGCTTCAGCCATGGATCGAGAACGTAAGCGCGCAGATCGCTGATCGGGCGCCCGATGATGCTGGCGGTTTTGTCCGTGTCGTCTGGCGTCACCTCGTAGTACGTCACGTGCACCGTCGTTTCGGTGATGCCGTACATGTTGACCAGTTGCGGCTGGTTCGCTTCGTGCCGTTCGTACCAGGGCTTCAACCGCGTGAAGTCCAGCTTCTCGCCGCCGAAGATGACGGACCGGAGCGCCAGCGGCAGAGCCTGCTGACCGTCTGCTTCGATCAATTGGTAGAACGCCGACGGCGTCTGGTTCAAGACCGTCACGCCTTCCCTGGACAGCAGCTCCAGGAACGCAGGCGGCGAGCGTCGCACGGCATCCGGCACGATGACCACGCGGCCACCGAACAGCAGTGCGCCCCAGATCTCCCAGACCGAGAAGTCGAAAGCGAACGAGTGGAAGAAGGTCCAGACGTCGCGTTCAGTGAAGTTGAACTGCGAAGTCGCTTCGAACAAGCGCAGCACATTCCCATGCTGCAGCAGCGCGCCCTTGGGCTTGCCGGTGGAGCCGGAGGTGTAGATCACGTAGGCCAGGTGCTGCGATTGGCTCGACGCGGGCGGATTGCTCTCGGGCAGGCCGGCAAGTGAATCCCAGTCGCGGTCCAGGCAGAACACCTCGAAACCCAACCCCGCTCGGGCTGAGCCTGTCGAAGCCCAGGCGTGCTGGGACCCTTCGACAAGCTCAGGGCGAACGGAGGGTGTCGGGCGAACGGACGATGTCGTCAACACCATCACCGGCTTCGCATCCGCAACCATTCCCGCCAGCCGCTGGGCCGGGTAATCCGGGTCCAGCGGCAGGTACCCGCCGCCGGCCTTCAGGATCGCCAGCAGGCCGACTACCATGTCGATGGAACGTTCTGCGCACAAGCCCACCAGGGCGTCCGGCACCACACCGCGCGAACGCAGGTGATGCGCCAGCACGTTCGCCCGCCGGTTCAACTCGCCATAGCTGAGCGACCGCCCTTCATGCGTCAGCGCAATCGCCTGCGGACGCCGCGCCGCCTGCGCTTCAAATAAGCCATGCAGCGTCCCATCCACGTCGTAATGGCGCGCATCGTTGCAAGCAGCGAGGATCGCGCCCTGCTCCTGCGCATCCAGCAGCGGCAGCTGCGATATCCGCGTCTGCGGCTGCGCCACCGCGGCTTCGGCCAGCACCAGGAAGCTACGGGCCATGCGCTCGATGGTGGCGCGCTCGAACAGGTCGGTGCTGAATTCGATCGCCGCGTGCAGGCGGTCGCCCTCTTCGGTGAAGAAGAAGGTCAGGTCGAACTTGGCGGTGGTGTTGTGCGCCTCTTGCGTCTCCAGCGTGAGGCCGGGCAGCGCCAGCTTGCCCATGGGCGCGTTCTGCAGGCCCAGCATCACCTGGAACAGCGGCGCGTGACTCAGGTGCCGCTCGGGCGCCAGCACGTCCACCAGGTGCTCGAACGGCACGTCCTGGTGCGCATAGGCTTCCAGCGCGGTGCGGCGCAGCTGTTCGACCAGGTCGGAAAAGCGCGGGTCGTCCTCCATGCGCGTGCGCAGCACCAGCGTGTTGACGAAAAAGCCGATCAGCAGCTCCAGCTCGCGCCGCGTGCGGTTGGCAATCGCCGTGCCGATGCACACGTCGCGCTGGCCGCTCCAGCGCGCCAGCAGCACGTTGAGCACGGCCGTCAGCGGCATGAACAGCGTGCCGCCCGCCTTCTGGCCAAGCGCGCGCAGGCCGCCGGTGATGGACGCCGGCACCTCGAACCTGCAGGTGTCGCCGCGAAAGCTCTGCACCGCCGGGCGCGGCCGGTCGGTCGGCAGCGACAGCAGCGTGGGCGCGTCGGCCAGCTTGCCCTTCCAGTAGGCCACCTGCCTGTCCAGTGCGTCGCCGCTCAGCGTCTGCCGCTGCCAGTGCGCGAAGTCGGCGTACTGGACCGGCAGCTCGAGCAGCGGCGAAGCGCCGCCCTGCGCGAACGCGGCATACAGCGCGCCCACCTCGCGCACCAGCACGCCCATGGACCAGCCGTCGGCCACGATGTGGTGCAGCGTGAGCAGCACCAGGTGCTCTTCCGGCGCCATGCGCAGCAGCGTGGTGCGGATGTTCTCGCCGTTGCGCAGGTCGAACAGGTGGTGCGACTCGGCGTGCCTGCGTTCGCGGGCGCGCGCCTCGCGCTCGGCGGGCGGCAGGCCGCTCAGGTCTGCCTGATGCAGCAGGGCCGGCTGGGGCGGCAGCACTTGCTGCAGCGGCGTGCCGTCGGCCACCAGGAAGCGGGTGCGCAGCGATTCGTGGCGGCGCACCATCGCGTCCAGCGCCGACTGCAGCGCCGGCACGTCCAGCGCACCGTGCATGCGCACCGCCACCGGGATGTTGTAGAACGGACTGTCCGGCTCCAGCTCGGCCAGGAACCACAGGCGCTGCTGCGCGAACGACAGCGCCAGCGGCTGGCCGTGCGGCACCCGCGGGATTGGCGCCTCGCCCGCTGCCTTCACGCCCTGGCTCGCCTCGCGTTCGCGCAGGTGCGCGATCAGCGCGTCACGATGGGTACGGATGCGCTCGCGCAGGTTCTCGCCGATGCTGCCCTTGGGTGCGCCCAGGCGCAGGTTCGCTCCATCCAGCCCCAGCGTCGCGCCGATGCTGTGCAACTCGGCCAGGATGGCGTCCACGGGGTTGGGGAGTTCGGCTTCGGACAAAGGCATGGATCGGTTCTTTCTGGGGCGGCACGCGCACGCGGGCGCGTGGCCTGGGCGCGGCAGCAAGCGCTGCCGGCGGCGGACGCGGGGGACGACAACGGCAATGCGGCATGCACCACGGCGCGCCGGAGCGCGGCCGCGGTGGCGGACCGCTAGGGAAATGCCGTCGTGCTCAGCCGGCCGATTCCATCTGCTTGCGCAGCGACAAGGGGCGCATGTCGGTCCACACTTTGGCGATGTGGTCCAGGCAAACCTGCTTGTCCGCCGTGGGCCCGTTCTCGCGCCAGCCGGCGGGAATGGGCTTCCCGGCGGGCCAGATCGAGTACTGCTCCTCGTCGTTCATCACGACGGTGAATTGGGCTTCCGGGCTCTCGTTCGTCTCGCTCATGTGGCGTGCTCCCTGTCTGGATTCATCAACTGCATCTCGGCCGCCGGCGATGGACCGGCGTATTGAACGCGTGCACTCTTTCCCACGCACACGCACCGCACAACAGGGTTTCCCCCAAGCAATTCCCGCGCCTGAGCGACACGGGCGATGCAGAGGCCTGTGCCGCCTGCATATTGCTTCTGGCTTATCGCGAATGCCGCTTCCTTATAGAAGGCCACGCACATACGGCCATTTGACGAGTTGGTGCAGAGTGAAAAGAGTGGTTCAGAATGCAAGTCGCACAAGCGGCTTCGGTATTCTAGAAATGCACTCGCGCCGATCGCGTCAGGAGTCCGAGGCGGCACGCGCGAACACGCTGGAGCGCAGCGCGTCCAGGTCCATCACGCGCAGGCCGCCGTACTCCACGCGGATGATTCCGGCCGACTTCAGAGCCGCCAGCGCCTCGTTCACCCGTTGGCGCGACAGCCCCACCAGGTACGCCAGCTCCTGCTGCGTGATGCGCAGCACCTGGCCCACGCCGGGATAGAGCACCGGGTTGAACAGCGCCGCCAGGCTGCGTGCCACGCGCAGGTCTGGGTTGTTCATGCGGTCGATCTCGCGCGCGGCGATGAATTGCGCCAGCCGCTCGTTCAGCTGGTTCATGACAAAGCGGTTGAAACCGATCGAGTGGTCCAGCAACCAATGGAAAGTGTCCACCGGAATACCGGCCACCACGCTCTTGCGCAGCGCCTGGATGTTGTAGCGGTAGCTCTCGCGCTTGAGGGCCGTGCCCTCGCCGAACCAGCCGCCCGGCGGCACGCCGGCGAAGGTCATCGTCTGGCCCTGCTCGGTGTCGCTGCTCATCTTCAGCAGCCCTTCGATCACGCCGAACCAGTAGGCGAGCGGCCGGCCGACGCGGCACACGTAGTCGCCCGTCTGGGCGGCGACCACCGTCAGCTGGCACACGGCGCGGTCGTACTCTCCCGCCTCCAGCACCTTCAGCCACGGAATGCCCGCCAGCTCATCAGCAGTGGGCGGGCGGCGCCGGTGGTACAGGGAGAATGGCTGAGTCACCTGGCAATCTTCACACAAAGTCGCCAATTCGAGAAAACAACGTCAAAGTTTAAGCCAGACCGGCGACAGTGCACGCTTTCGGAGCACGCCGCAAGGAACAATCGACCCATGAAGAACGTTTTTCTTTTCTCCGGACAAGGCTCGCAGTACTACCAGATGGGCGCGCCGCTGCTCGCGGCCCACGCCGGCTTCGCCGCCCGCATGCGCGCGCTGGACGCCATTGCCACCGGTGTCCTCGGCAGCTCGGTGCTGGCCCAGGTGTACGACCCGGCAAAGAAGAAGTCCGACGCGTTCACGCCGACCGCCGCCACCGGCGTGGCCATCTTCATGGTGGAGAACGCACTGGTCGAGGTGTTCCGCGAGGCCGGCATTACGCCGGACGTCGTGGTCGGCTCCAGCCTGGGCATGTTCGCCGCCGCCTGCCACGCCGGCTGCATGGATGCACGCGAGGCGATGCAGGCCATCGTGTGGCAGGCCGAGGTGCTGCTGCGCCACTGCCCGCGCGGCGCGATGATGGCGGTGTTCGATGCGCCGGCGCTGTACGAGCGGCAGCCGGAGCTCAAGCGCAACGCCGAACTGGCGGCCGTCAATTTCGCCGCGCACTTCACGCTGGCCGCGCCGGACGCGCAGCTGTCGCCGCTGGAGGCGTTCCTCGACCGCGGCAACATCGGCTACAGCCGCCTGCCGGTCGAGCTGCCCTTCCATTCGCGCTGGATGGAGCCAGCCAAGGACGACTTCCTGACCCACTTCGCCCGCATCCCCTACCGCGCGCCCACGCTGCCGCTGGTGTGCTGCGCGCGGGCCGGCGCTCTGCAGTCGCTGAGCGCCGACAATTTCTGGCAGGTGCTGCGCGAGCCGATCCGCTTCCAGCAGACCATTGCCGCGCTGGAGGCCACGGGGCCGCACCGCTACATCGACGCCGGCCCGTCCGGCACGCTGGCCACGTTCCTGAAGTACGGCCTGCCCAAGACCTCGGGTTCGCAGTACCACCCGGGCATTACCGCCTTCGACAACGACACCCGCCGGCTCGACGCGCTGCTGGCCCGCCTGCGCGCCGACGCCTTGCCTGCGGCCGGTTAGGCCCCACCTGCTTCCATTCATGCCCAGGATCTTCGCCACCTCCGACATCCATCTCGACTACGACGCCAACCTGAAGTGGCTGGCGCAGCTGTCGATGGCCGACTACACCGACGACGTGCTGCTGCTGGCCGGCGACGTCTCCGACCGCATGGGCATCCTGGAGCAGTGCTTCAAGGACCTGGAGAAGCGCTTTGCCAAAGTGCTCTACGTGCCGGGCAACCACGACCTGTGGGTGGTGCGGCAAAAGAACGTGCGCCATTCCCTGGACAAGTTCGCGTGGGTGCGCAAGCTGGCGGCCGACTGCGGCGTCTCTACCGAAACGTTCCACGCACCGGGCGTGTCCGTGGTGCCGCTGCTGGGCTGGTACGACGATTCCTTCGGTGTGCCCAGCGACGAGTTGCGCGAGGCCTGGGCCGACTACCGCGCCTGCCGCTGGCCGGAGGGCCTGGACCCCCGCGACCTGGCCACCTACTTCGCCGCCGAGAACGACCTGACCGCGCCGCCGCCGGGCCAGGCGGTGATCTCGTTTTCGCACTTCATGCCGCGCATCGACCTGATGCCCGACTACATACCGCCGCAGCACCGCATCGTCTACCCGGTGCTGGGCAGCACGATCATCGAGCGGCAGGTGCGCCAGCTGGGCTCTCAGCTGCACGTGTACGGCCACAGCCACGTGAACCGGCACGTGGAGCGCGAGGGCGTCACCTACATCAACAACGCACTGGCTTATCCGTCGGAGACGCGCATCTCCGCACGCGCGCTGAAGTGCGTGTTCGAGTACCCCTCGCAACCGTCCGCGCGCTAGCCGATTCCATGGGGGCAGCCCCTACTAGTGTAGTGCGCGCGAATTAGTTAAACTTTCGCTCGAAGGCATACTCCGATGGCCAAGGGGGTGTGATGCCATGCGGGTCGCCAAGTCGATTGAGCTGGATGGGCAGACGCAGCAGGAGCTTCGA
>NZ_JACCWG010000416.1 GCF_013697775.1 Ramlibacter sp.
TCGAAGCTCCTGCTGCGTCTGCCCATCCAGCTCAATCGACTTGGCGACCCGCATGGCATCACACCCCCTTGGCCATCGGAGTATGCCTTCGAGCGAAAGTTTAACTAATTCGCGCGCACTACACTAGGATGCAGGGCTCCCCGAAGCGATGCCACGCCGATTGCGCGCGCCGACTTACAAAGAACATGACCCAAGACTTGCCCATCACGCCGGCCCCCCAACGCACCCACGCCCGGGGACGAAAGGCGGCTCGCCCGACGCATCCCCTCCTCCACAAGTTGTTCGCGCTGTACCCGCGGCTGTTCGGTGCCCGGTTCCTTCCACTCAAGCTCGGCGTTTTCCAGGAGCTTGTGGCGGCACACCCGCAAGAGCTTCCCGCGGCCGAGCTAAAGGTGGCGCTGGGACTGCACACGCGCTCGACACGCTACATCGAAGCGCTGGCCTCGGGCCTGGCCCGCCACGACCTCCAGGCCCAGCCGGTGGAGCCCGTGGCGCCCGAGCACGTGCATCACGCGATCCTGGAGCTGTACAAACGCCGCAGCGGCAAGGCGCTGGACCAGGCGCGCACGCAGGCTGTCCAGCAACTGGTGAATGCGATCGAGGCCTCGGCGCTGAGCCGCGAAGATTACCGCGAGCGCTTTACCCCCTCGGATGACCAGCTGCAATCGATCCTGGAAGAGGCCCTCTCGGCCGTGGCGCAGAAACATGCGCGCCGCGAAGCCCTGCAAAGAGCATTCAAGGCAAGCGGCGCGAGCGTGGCCGACTTCGCCCAGATGTATGGATTGCCTGTGGCGGAGGCCGAACAGCTGCTCGTGTAGGCGTTGCGGTTTTTCGTGCAAGGCACTTGACCCTCAAGCCGCTTGAGGTCCCAGAGTTGGGGTGTGGGCGAAGTTGCCCACGTCACCGAAGGTGCGCATGAAACACTGGAAAATATTGGTCGGGCTTGGCGGCGCCTGCGCGGTTTGCTGCTCTGTCCCGCTCGCTGGCATGTTCGCCGTTCTCGCGGGTGGCGCGTCCGGCGCCCTCGCCATCTATCCTGGCACGGTCCTTTCTGCCGCCGGCATTGCGGCCGCGGCGATATTGGCCGCCATTGGCGCTTTCTTCTGGCAGAGGCGTCGTCCGGCCGAAAGCGTGTGCGCTTGCTCCGAAGCGCCGATGAGCGCCCAATCCTCCTGCAGTGCGGGGAGTTGCTGACATGGCCCCCGCAGCCCCACCCATTGCCTGCACTCTCGAATTCCACGAGATGGGGCCGCGCCTGGAGCGCCTGCGCCGACTGGCTGACAGCAGCTTGCAGTCGCACCAGTTGGAAGGAAACGTTCTGCGCCTCGCCTACCGCGCGGACGCAGCAGCGGAAGTGAAGGCCGTGGTCGGCCTGGAACAAGACTGCTGCCGGTTCCTGAAGTTCGACGTGCAGGAAGGAAACGGCCAAGTGGCACTGACCATCACGGCGCCCGACGGTGTCGGACCTGCCGCGGAATGGCTTTTTGCCCAGTTCATGCCGGTCGCCAACAGCAAGGCGCCGTCTCGCCCTTGCTGCCCTTCTTGCACCTGAGCTTACGATGTGGCCATGAGCTCAGTTCTCGCCAACTCCATCGGTGCCGCATCCAAGCAGACCGGCTGCAGCGTGCCGACCATCCGGTACTACGAAGAGGTCGGACTGCTGCCACCGGCGCCTCGCACCGACGGCAATCAGCGGCACTACGACGAGGCCGCCATCCGGCGACTGGCCTTCGTTCGCAGATGCCGCGAGTTCGGCTTCAGCCTGGACCATGTTCGCGAACTCGTGGGCCTGATCGACCAGCCGGAGCGGGACTGCGTTGAGGTGAGGGATATCGCCCAGGCGCACCTGGTCGAGGTGCAGAAGAAGCTTGTTGAACTGCAGGCGCTGGAGGCGAGCCTCTCCCGGTTCGTCTGCAGTTGCAACACGGCGTGCGCAGGCGGTCCGGCAATCGACTGCACGATTCTTGAAGAGTTGACCGCACCAGCACCAGCACCAGCACCAGCACCAGCACCAGCACCAGCACCAGCACCAGCACCAGCAGCAGCAGCAGCAGCAGCAGCAAGCCCATCGGCACCTGCGGCGCCACAGGGGTTGTCAGTGCGCTCTTGCTGCCCGTAAAGACTCTCCGCGGATCTCCTCCTCCACATCCCCCAATCGGTCCTTCCCAAAGAACATCTCGTCCCCCACGAAGAACGTCGGCGACCCGAACGCCCCGCGGGCGTGCACCTCCTGCGTGTTCGCCAGCAACCGGCCTTTCACCGTTGCGTCCTGCATGGCCGCCAGCAGCGCCTCGGCATCCAGCCCCGCCCCCTGCAGTTCCGCCGCGGCGACCTCCGGATCCCCCATGTTCTTCTCGCGCTCCCACAGCGCCGCGAACACCACGTCCACATACGCTGGGTAGCACCCCAGCGTCTGGGCCGCCACCGCGCCGCGCATGATCTGCAGCGTGTTCACTGGAAAGAACGGGTTCCACTTGAATGCGGTGAGCCCGTGCCTGCGCACGAAGCGGTCGATTTCCACGTGCTCGTAGGCCAGCTTGTTCGGGATGCCGGCATACGCCTCCATCGGCGATCGGTTGTTCGCCAGCTTGAACAAGCCTCCCAGCAAAATCGGCACGTACTCGAATGTCGCGCCCGTGCGCGCCTCGATCTGCGGGATCATCTTGTGGCTGAGATATGCGTTCAGGCTGCCGAAGTCGAACAGGAATTGCACGGTGGTGGTCGTCATGTCTGTCTCCTCTCTCAGGTGTGGCTACCAGGGCTCCATCCACGGGCGGATGTCCGGCTCGTGCGTCCACGCATCGCGCGGCTGCATGTGCAGCTGCCAATACAAATCGGCGATGTGCTCCGGGTTGACGATGCCGTCCTGCTCCTTCCTGGCATAGCGCTCGGGAAAGTTGCTGCGGATGAATTCTGTGTCGATCGCGCCGTCCACAATCGGGTGCGCCACGTGGATGCCCTGGGGCCACAGCTCGCGCGCCATGCTTTGCGCCAGCGCACGCAGCGCGTGCTTTGCACCCGCGAACGCGGCGAAGCCCTCCCGGCCGCGCAGGCTGGCGGTGGCGCCGGTGAAGATGATGGTGCCGCGGCCGCGCGGCACCATGGCCTTGGCCGCTTCGCGCCCCATCAGGAAGCCGGCGAAGCAGGCCATCTCCCAGACCTTGAAGTACACGCGCGCCGTGGTGTCGGCAATGCCGAAGCGCACGTTGGCGCCGATGTTGAACACCGCCACCTCGATCGGTGCGATCTCGGCCTCGATCTTCTGCACCAGGGCGACCATCTCGTCTTCCTTGCGCGCGTCGCTGCCGAAGCCATGGGCTTCGCCGCCGGCCGCGCGGATCTGCTCGACCAGCGGTGCCAGCTTGTCCGCGCTGCGCCGCGTGACGCAGGCGACATAGCCTTCCCTGGCAAAGCGCCGCGCGATGGCGCCACCGGTGGCATCACCCGCGCCGATGACGAGGATGGCTTTCTTGTTCGGGTCCATGCGAGCTCCTTCGCGAAGCCGCGGCCACGCGTGCGGGCAGCATAGCGCCGGTGCCGCGGGCGGCCTGTCGCGTGGGCTGCTCGGCTACCCCGCCTGGAGCATGCGGATCAGCGCGTCGATCACGTCCTCGCCGTCGGGGGACTTCAAGCGGTGCTGCCTGAGCGACTGCGCCAGGTCCGGCTGCCCCAGCAGGCGATGGTCGGCGCGGATCAGCACGGCGGCAATCGCGCGCTGCACTTGCAGCGACCTGGCGCGCGGGAACAGGCGCACGACGTCGCGCAGGCTGTCGGCGTCGGCCACGCGCTGCTGGGCCAGTGCCTCCAGGGCGCGCACCTGTGCCTCGCCGCTGGGCATGCGGCCGATGGCCGATGCAGCCGCGCGCAGCTCGCCCACATTGGCAAGCGGCCGGTGCCGCAGGTACGCCTGCGCGACGGCGATGTCCTCGGCCTTCGCGCTCGTCAGTGCACGCAGCACGCGCGCATGCGCATCGGTGCTGCCCAGGCAAGCCGCCGCGGCGATCGCCGTCACCCGGCCGGACTTCAGCGCGTCGGCCGCCAGCGGCTGCAACGCGGGATCGTCCTGCGCCGGCCCGCGCGCGCAAGCGAGGTCCACTTCGTCCGTGCCGACGACATCCCGCTTGATCCGATCCGCCAGCATGCGCATGAATTCGGCATGCTCCTGTGCCGGCGAAAGCCACCCGAGGCCGCGCGCCAGCGCCATCATGCGCACCCGCGCGGGGGGTTCCTCGGCGTCGCGCGCGACGACCATGTAGCGCTCGCGCGCAGCGACGTCCGCGGCGATCGCCGTGAACGCCGCGGCGGTCGCCGGCTTCGTGCGCTGGGCCGGCCCGATGGCCGCCATGAAGCGCTCCAGGTGGCCAAGGAACATCCGGACTTCCGCCATGTCGCGCTGCAGCACCTGGTGCATGAAGTCGACCTTCTGCACATCCGACAGCCGGTTGTCCAGCAAGCGGCAGGCGTCGCCGCGCAGGCTGGCCTGCGGCTCCGCGGCCGTCAGGCCGCTGGTCACGGTCATCGAGCTCGGCGCGAACAGGGCAAGCAGCTTGGAACTCGCGCGGCCGCTGCCGACCTCGCCCGCGGGCACACCGTCGAAATAGCGGTCCAGCAGCGGGCCGGCATAGCGGCCCAGCGGAGCCTTCGACGAAAACCCGTAGATCACGGGCACGTCCTTGAAGATGTGCCGCATGCGGTCGCGGTTGCTCTCGGCATGCTGTTCGCCCAGCACGCCCGCCAGGCGCATCGCCTCCGCCGGCTGGTGCCCCGCGCGCAGCAGGCTGCGCAGCACTTCGGCCGCCGGCGTCTGCCCAGGCTCCGGCTTCAGGGTGTTGCAGCCGAACAGGTAGACCTCTTTCAGCTGCGCGAACACGCCGGGGCAGGAGTCGCTGCAGGACGCGCGCTCCATCTCTTCCACCGTGAGGTTGTCGTTCGTGTCCAGACGGTCGGTGTAGAACTCGGTGCCGCCGTCGAAGTGGCCGGAGATGATGAGCGAATCGCAGCTCACGCGCTGCTGGCAGGCCGAGGCCAGCCAGTCGGGCCGGCCGCGCTCGACCAGTTCCACGAACTGGTAGTCGCCGGGCGGCAGGGAGCGGCGAAACGTCTCCTTCTCGTCCGGCGAATTGATGGTGATCGTGCACACCGTCTTGGGCGCGGCGAGCGCCGGCAGGGCCATGGCGGCCACCAGGCACGCGGCGACTAGCCTGCTGAGGTTGGGTTTGGGAGTGGGCATGGGAGCGGAACAGCGGCTCTGCGCGCGACGCCGCGAGTATTCCACAGCCCGGCGCCGCGGCCCCCTTTGTTACGTAAAGGCGCTGTGGTCAAGGCGCCGTGCCGACGCTCAGGAAAGCTTCAGGCGCTGGATCAGCGCGTCCACCATGTTGTCGCCCGACGAGGCCTTCAGGCGATGTTCACGCAGCGTGCGCACCAGGTCGGCGGCAGCCAGCGCCCCCGGTTCGGCGCGGATCAGGACGCCCGCGATCGCGTTCTGCACCTGCCACGAGCGGGTGCTGGCGAACAGGTTCTTCAGCATGTCCAGGCTTTCGCGGTCGGCCAGGTAGTGACGCCCCAGGGTGTCCAGCGCGCGCGCCTGCGCTTCGGGGCTGCCCATGCCGGTGATCGCGCGCGTAACCGCGCGCAGTTCGTCCGCGCTCGCGATCGGGCGGTGCCCCAGGTAGGTCTGCGCGATGCGCACGTCCGCATCGGCCGGGCTGACCAGTCCCTTGAGCACGCGGGCATGCGCTTCGACGCTGCCCATGCACGCAAGGATGCCGGCGTTGCCGATGTCCTCGCGCTGCGGCGCTGGCACGGCCACGCCGTCCAGCAGGCCGTCGAGGTCGCGCTTCTTGTTCAGGGTGCAGGCAAGATCCACGTCCGTGCCGCTGCTGGACTTGCGCGCGAGCAGCCCGCCGAACGTGGCCGCCAGTTCGGCGCGGCGCTCGTCGCGCGACAGCCAGCCCAGCGTGTGCGCGACGTCGACCATGCGCGAGCGCGTGCGGGGTTCGTCCGCGTCGCGGGCGAATGCCAGATAGCGCTCCCGCGTGGGCGCGTCGCCTACGATGCGCTCGAGTGCCTGCGCCACCTCGGGCTGCTGCCGCGTGTCCTGGCCGAGCGCCGCCGCGTACCGCTCGATCCGGTCGAGCAGGAGGCGCGATTCCGCTGGCGGCCGGCGCAGGAGTTCATGTACCGACTCAAGCCGTTTCGCGTCCGGCAGCCGGGTGTCGGCGAACATGCACACGTCCTGGCGCATGGCGGCCAGCGAGTCGCCGGCGGACATGCCGCGCGCCGCCACCATGCCCTGCTGCGCGAACTGCTGCAGCAGCCGGCCGCTGGGGCGGCGAGTGCCGATGTCCGCCCTGCCCGCCGACTGGAAGTAGCGGTTCAGCGAAGACGCCGCCACCGGGCCGAGCGGCGCCGCCGAGGAAAAGCCGTAGATCACGGGGACGTCCTTGAACACCAGCCGCATCCGGTCGCGGCTGCTCTCGCCGCGCTGCGCGCCGAGCGACTGCGCGAGCCTGGCGGCTTCCGCCGGCGAGCGCCCCTCGCGCACGAAGCTGCGCGCGATCTCCGGCGAGACCGTGTGCTGGGCGTGCGGGTTCATGGTGTCGCAGCCGAAGAGGTAGACCTCCTTCAGGTTGGCGAACAGGCTCGGGCACGACCCCGAACAGGAGACGCGTTCGAGCTCCGCGATGGACAGTGAATCGCGCACGTCCAGCGCTTCCGCGAAGAACTCGTTGCCCTCGCCGTAATGGCCGGAGACGATGAGCATGTCGCAGGACACCTTCGCCTGGCAGGCCGAAGCCAGCCATTCGGATCGGTTGCGCTCGACCAGTTCCACGAATTCGTACTTGTCTTCCGGCAGGAAGCGGCGGAACACCTTCTGCTCGTCGGCCGAGTTGATGGTGATGGTGCAGACGGTCTGCTTCTCGGCTGCCGCCAGCTGCGGCACGAAGCCGGCAGCCGACAGACAGAGCAGGCCCAATAGCCGCGTTGCCAAGCGCATGGTGTTCGCCTCGTGCCACAACAGTGAGACGACCATGTTCCGCCGGGGAAGCGTGCGAAGTTTGTAGGAGAAGCGACCTATTGGCGTACGGGCAATTTCGCCGTGAAACAAGTCCCCGCTTCCTGCGATGAACTCACCTGCAGCGTTCCGCCATGGGCACGGACGATCTGCGCGCAGATGTGCAGGCCCAGGCCGAGGCCACCGCCGGGCGCGCTGTCCGCCGGGCGCCAGAACGGCTCGAAAATCTTGCCGAGATCGGCCGGCGTGATGGGGTCTCCCCCATTGGACACCGCGACCGTGAGCCAGCGCTCGTCGAGCGCGGCTTCGATGATGATCGGCTGCGCCGTGCCGCCATAGGCCAGCGCATTGCCCAGCAAATTCGACAGCAGTTGCTGCACGCGTCCCAGGTCGCACTCGACCGGTCCCGCCACCTGGTACCGCTCGACGATGGCCGAGCGCGGATGCGCATCCTGCAGCTCGGCCACGACATGGTGCAGCGCGGCCGGCAGGTCCGTGACCGGCTCGATGTGGATGGCGATGCCCGCGCCCAGGCGGACGCGGGCGAAATCCAGCACGTCGTCGATGAGCCTGGACATGCGCTGCGTGTTGGCCCGCAGGCGTTTGCCATAGCCGGCAATGCCCTCCTCGGTACGCCGCGTCAGGATCTCGCCGATGACGCCGACCGACGCGAGCGGGTTGCGCAGATCGTGGCCCAGCACCGCGATGAACTGCTCCCGCAGTTCCGCGGTCGCATGGGCATCGAGTAGGGCCGACTCGGCTTCTTCACGCCGCTGCTCGTCGTCCAGCTGGCGGCCGATCAGTTCGGCGAAGCTCTGGAACATCGACACCGTCCTGGGGTCGGAAACCTGGTTGGGCCGGGTGTCGATGGCGCAGAGGTTGCCGAAGTACTCGCCGTTCGGCCGCACGATCGGTACGGAGATGTAGCTTTCGATGTTGTACAGCCGCGGCGTGTGATGGCTGCTGTAGACCGGATCGCAACTCGCATGGTCGAACACCACCGGCTGCCGGGCAGCGCGCGCTTCCTTGCACAGCGTGGTGTGCACGTCCAACTGGCCGCCCGCGACCAGTCCGAAATTGATCCGGTCCTCCACCGCGCAGGCGGTCCAGGTTCCATCCGTCACGCGCGCCACGGCTGCGAACCGCATGCCTGTGTTGTCGCACACGATGCGCAGCAGCGAGGGGACTGAGCTGATCCGTGAAATCGCGGCAATGTCGCGCGTGATGGCGTCTGGGCTGTCGTCCACTGAGGCGATCGAAGAGAAGATGGGCTGTGCTGCCGCATTACACCATCCGCTGACCGCAGCAATTGATTCCAAACGTAGGCCATCACCTACGTTGTGTGATCGGAGCTTCCTTCACGTTCCAGATACAAGCCCAACCAGAATGGCCGACTCATCACGAGCCAGGTCAATGACGCCCAGTTTTTCGCAGACGGAACCTCCCGATCAAGCAGCAGCGCCGCATGGCAGCCCGGCTGTGCAGCGCGCGGCCAGCCACCACCACCGCCAGTTCGAAGTCATGGGCGCGCACGCCACGCCGGGCGGCACCTGGTTCACCGTGTGGGCGCCGAACGCGCGCAGCGTCGGCATCATCGGCAGCTTCAACGGCTGGAACTGCGAAGAACTGCAGCGCCTGCCCGACGGCACCGGCCGCTTCAGCGGCTTCGTCGCCGCCGCCCGGCCCGGCCACTTCTACAAATACCGCATCCAGGACGCGCAGGGCCACTGCTTCGACAAGGCCGACCCGTATGCCTTCCGCATGGAGCACCCGCCCGGCACGGCCTCGCAGATCTGGGACCTGGGCTACGAATGGAACGACCAGGAGTGGATGGCCACGCGCGCACAGCGCCAGTCGCAGGCCGCGCCGATGTCCATCTACGAAGTGCACCTGGGCTCCTGGCAGCGCGAGGAGGACGGGCACTTCCTCAATTACCGCGACATCGGGCTGCGCCTGGCGGCGCACTGCGAGGCCCTGGGTTTCACGCACGTCGAACTGCTGCCCATTGCCGAGCACCCGTTCTACGGTTCGTGGGGCTACCAGTGCACCGGCTACTTCGCGCCCACCGCGCGCTACGGCACGCCGCAGGACCTGATGGCGCTGGTGGACGCGCTGCACCAGCGCGGCATCGGCGTCATCCTGGACTGGGTGGGTTCGCACTTCCCGGCCGATGCGCACGCGCTGGGGCGTTTCGACGGCACGGCGCTGTACGAGCACCCCGATCCGCGCCTGGGCTTCCATCCGCAGTGGAACAGCCTGATCTTCAATTACGGCCGCTACGAGGTACGCGACTTCCTGGTCAGCAACGCGCTGTTCTGGCTGGAGCAATACCACTTCGACGGCCTGCGCGTGGACGCCGTCGCGTCCATGCTGTACCTGGATTTCTCGCGCGCGCCGGGCGAGTGGCTGCCCAACGAACAGGGCGGCAACCAGAACCATGACGCCGAGCGCTTCCTGCAGGACCTCAACAGCGCGGTGTACGCGCGCTTTCCCGACGTGCACGTGATCGCCGAGGAATCCACCGCCTGGCCGGGCGTCAGCCGGCCGGTGCACGACGGCGGGCTGGGCTTCGGCATGAAGTGGAACATGGGCTGGATGAACGACACGCTGCGCTACGTGTCGCGCCCGCATTTCTTTCGCCACTGGCACGGCGACGACATCCGTTTCTCGGCCGTCTATGCCTTCGACGAGAACTTCGTGCTGCCGCTGTCGCACGACGAAGTCGTCTACGGCAAGGGCAGCCTCCTGGGCCGCCAGCCGGGCGACGAGTGGCAGCGCTTTGCCGGCTTGCGCACGCTGTACGGCCTGATGTGGGCGCACCCCGGCAAGAAGCTGCTGTTCATGGGCGGCGAATTCGGCCAGATCGAGGAATGGCACCACGAGCGCACGCTCGACTGGTACCTGTGGGCGCGTCCGCTGCACGCCGGCGTGGCGCGCTGGCTGGCCGACCTCAATGCGCTGTACCGCCGCCTTCCGGCGCTGCACGCCAGCGACTTCGACGGCCGCGGCTTCGCCTGGCTGGCCTTCGAGCGGCACGAGCCCACCGTGCTGGCCTTCGTGCGCCGCTGCGCCGACAGCGACGCACTGGTGGTCGCCGTGTGCAACCTCACCGCCGAGCCGCGCCACGGCCTGCGCCTGGCTTTCCCCGAGGCCGGCAGCTGGTGGGAACTCCTCAACAGCGACGCCGGCACCTACGGCGGCAGCGGCGTGGGCAACATGGGCCGCATCGAAGCTGAGCCGCAGGTGCTGGGCGACTGGCCCGCCAGCGGCAGTCTCACCGTGCCGCCGCTGGGCACGCTGCTGCTGTCGAACCGTCCGCCTTCACAGAACAACACCATTCCGGGAGCAACCCATGCCCGCCAATAAGAACGTGCTGGCCTTCATCATGGCCGGCGGCGAAGGCTCGCGCCTGCATCCGCTGACGGCCGACCGCTGCAAGCCGGCCGTGCCTTTCAACGGCAAGCACCGCATCGTCGATTTCGTGCTGTCCAACCTGGTCAACAGCGAGATCTATTCCATCTACCTGCTGGTGCAGTACAAGTCGCAGTCGCTGATCGAGCACGTGCGGCAGTCCTGGACCATGGCGCGCTTCATCCCGCAGCACTTCATCACCGTGGTGCCGCCGCAGATGCGCCATGGCCCGGCCTGGTTCCAGGGCACGGCCGACGCGGTGTTCCAGAACATCCATTTGATCGAGAGCATGCAGCCGGACATCGTGGCGGTGTTCGGCGCCGACCACATCTACCGCATGGACGTGCGGCAGATGATCGACTTCCACATTGCCAGCAACGCGCACGCCAGCGTGGCCACCCTGCCCGTGCCGCTGGCCGAGAGCAACCAGTTCGGCATCGTGGACATCGACAACAGCCACCGCATCGTCGATTTCAAGGAAAAGCCCGGCCGCACCGGCCCCATGCCCGGCAGCCAGACGCATGCGCTGGCCTCCATGGGCAACTACATCTTCAACGCCGACGTGCTGCTGGAGCAGCTGCGCAAGATGCACGAAAGCGGCGACAGCGACTTCGGCAAGCACATCCTGCCCTCCATGGTGAAGAGCCACAAGCTGGTGGCGTACGATTTCGCCACCAACACCATCCCCGGTACCGAGCCCTATGAAGAGAAGGCCTATTGGCGCGACGTCGGCACCATCGACGCGTATTTCCAGGCGCACTTCGACACGCTGGGCGCGGCGCCTAAATTCCGCATGACCAACAAGCACTGGCCCATCTACGCCAGCCCCGACCAGGCCGAATCCGCCCAGATCGAGAACGGCATCATTCACCGCTCCATCGTGGGCTCGGGCAGCATCGTGGACGGCGCCACGCTGGACCACGCCATGCTGCGCCGCTCGGTGCTGGTGGAGCCCAACGCGCGGCTGGAGCAGTGCATCGTGATGGAGCGCTCGCGCATCGGCCGCGGCGCCCACGTGCGCCGCGCCATCGTCGACCAGGACAACGACGTGCCGCCCGACGAGCGCATCGGCTACGACCTGCAGCGCGACAGCCGGCGCTTCCACGTCACCGACAGCGGCATCGTGGTGGTGCCGGCAGGCTACTTCCCGCAGCGCGCGACGGTGAGTTCGCCCTACCTCACTACCGCGCCCCGCGCACCCAACCGGCAGAAGCCGCCGCTGGAGGTGCTTGCATGACGGCGGCCGCCGCCGCCGAGCACCGCGAGCCGCCAGCAGCCACCGGCTGCGCCACCACCGCCGAGGCGCTGCCCGAGCGCTGCGCGCCGGGGCAGCCCTGGCCGCTGGGCGCGATCCTGCGGGATGGCGGGGTGAATGTGGCGGTGCATTCGGCCGTTGCCGAGCGCGTGGAGTTGTGCCTGTTCGACCACACCGGCACGCGCGAGCTGCGCCGCCTGGCGCTGGAAGCACGCACCGACGACGTGTGGCACGGCTTCGTGCCCGGCCTGCAGCCCGGCGCGCTGTACGGGCTGCGCGTGCACGGTCCCTACGATCCCGAGAACGGGTTGCGCTGCAATCCGCACAAGCTGCTGCTGGACCCGTATGCGCGCGCCATCGACCGGCCGCTGCGCGGCGCGGCCTGGCAATACGCCTACCCGCTCGGCCACGAGGACCGCGACCTGCACATGGACACCATGGACAACGGCGCGGGCGCGGCCAAGTGCGTCGTGGTCGATCCGGCGTTCGACTGGGAAGGCGACACGCACCCCGCCATTCCCATGGAAGACAGCGTGTTTTACGAAGTGCACGTGCGTGGCTTCACCATGCAGATGGCAGAGGTGCCGCAGTCGCAGCGCGGCACCTTCGCCGGGCTGGCGTCAGAACCCGCCATCGCGCACTTGAAGAAGCTGGGCGTGACAGCGGTGCAGCTGCTGCCGGTGCACGCGTTCAACGACGAGCGCCGGCTGATCGACCTGGGCATGGGCAACTACTGGGGCTACAACTCCATCGGCTTCTTCGCGCCAGAGCCGCGCTATCTCGGCGGCAGCAACGACATCAGCGAATTCCGCCGCATGGTGAAGGCGCTGCACGCGGCCGGCATCGAGGTGATCCTGGACGTGGTCTACAACCACACCTGCGAAGGCAACCACCTGGGCCCCACCCTGTCGTTCAAGGGCATCGACAACCGCAGCTACTACCGGCTGACCGAAGACGGCCGCCATTACGTGGACTTCACCGGCACCGGCAACACGCTGGACAGCAGCCATCCCGCGATGCTGCGGCTGATCATGGACAGCCTGCGCTACTGGGTGGAAGACATGCACGTGGACGGCTTCCGCTTCGACCTGGCGCCCGCCATCGCGCGCAGCGGCTCCGGCGCCTTCGAGCACCGCAGCCCGCTCTTGTCGGCGGTGGCGCAGGACCCCGTGCTCAAGCGCGTGAAGCTGATCGCCGAACCCTGGGACCTGGGCAACTACGGCTACCAGGTGGGCGGCTTTCCGGCCGGCTGGTCGGAGTGGAACGGCCACTACCGCGACCGCGTGCGGGACTACTGGCGCGGCACCGAAGGCAGCCTGCCGGACTTCGCGGCCGTGCTGTGCGGCTCGGCCGATGTCTACGGCCCGTCGCGCCGCAAGCCGTCGGCCAGCGTCAACATCATCACGGTGCACGACGGCTTCACCCTGCAGGACCTGGTGAGCTACAACGACAAGCACAACGAAGGCAACGCCGAGGAAAACCGCGACGGCGAGAGCCACAACCGCAGCTGGAACTGCGGCGCCGAAGGCCCGAGCACCGACGAAGCCGTCAACGCGCTGCGCGAGCGGCAAAAGCGCAACTACCTCACCACCCTGTTCTGCTCGCGCGGCGTGCCGCTGTTGTTGGGCGGCGATGAGATGAGCCGCACGCAGGGCGGCAACAACAACGCCTATTGCCAGGACAACCCGGTCAGCTGGTTCGACTGGAGCGAGGCGCGGCGCAGCGATCCGCTGGTCGGCTTCACCGCGGCGCTGATGCAGCTGCGCCGCGAGCTGCCGGTGCTGCGCCGCAACGAGTGGCTGAGCGGCGAGCCTGACGGGCAGGAACGCCGCGACGTCGCCTGGTACAGCGTGTGGGGCCTGCCCATGACGGAAGAGGAATGGACCAACCCCGCCGCGCGCTGCGTGGCCACGGTGCTGGACGCGAAGTTCGCACCTGGGCAGGACGAGGGCGCCAGCCGCTCGGTGCTGCTGGTGTTCAATGCCACCGCCGAGGACGTGTCCTTCACCATGCCTGAGGTGCCCTGCCACACCGGCGAATGGAAGCTGCGCGTGCTGACCAGCGAAGAACACTTCGCGGATGACGAAGCGCGCGGCCACGCACCCAAAAGCACATTGCAGCTGCCATCGCACTCCATGGCGCTGCTCACGCAAGTTCCCCAGGAGTGAAGCGATGCGCTGTGCGCACGAGATGCCTTTCGGCGCCAGCCTGCATGCGGGCGGCGGCGCCACGTTCCGGTTGTGGGCGCCGGCGGCCAGGCAGGCCGAACTGGCTGTCTACGACGGCTCGGACAAGGCACCGCGCCTGATTGCGGCACAGAACAACGCGCAGGGCTGGTGGGAATGCCCCGTGTCCGACGCCGTGGCCGGCACGCCCTACCAGTGGCGCATCGACGGCAAGCTGCTGGTCCCCGACCCCGCCTCGCGCCATAACCCGGAAGGGCCGCACGCGCCCAGCCGCGTGGTCGATTCGCTGGCGTTCGACTGGGATGACGGCTGGCGGGGCCGGCCGTGGCATGAGGTGGTGCTGTACGAGTTGCACGTTGGCGCCTTCACGCCCGAAGGCAGCTACGCCGCGGCGGTGCGGCACCTTCAAGGATTGAAGGACCTCGGCATCACGGCCATCGAGTTGATGCCCTTGGCAAATTTCCCCGGCCGCTTCGGCTGGGGTTATGACGGCGTGCTGCCGTTCGCGCCGCACGCGGCCTACGGCACGCCCGAGCAGCTGAAGGATTTCATCCAGCAGGCGCACCGCCTGGGCCTGATGGTGTTCGTGGACGTGGTCTACAACCACTTCGGGCCCGAGGGCAACTACCTGGGCGGCTACGCGCCGCAGTTCTTCTCCAAGACGCACGATAGCCCCTGGGGCGCGGCCATCAACTACGACGGCCCGAACAGCCGCACGGTGCGCGACTTCTTCATCCACAACGCGCTGTACTGGGTGATCGAGTTCCAGGTCGACGGCCTGCGGCTGGACGCGGTGCACGCCATCGTGGACCACGGCAGCCCGCACATCCTGGACGCCATCTCGCGCGCCGTGCGCGGCGCCACGCAGGGCCGCCACGTGCACCTGGTGCTGGAGAACGAGCGCAACGGCCACCAGTGGCTGGCGCCGCGGCCGGAAGCCGGCCTGTACGACGCGCAATGGAACGACGACTTCCACCACGTGCTGCACGTGGCGCTGACCGGCGAGACCTCCGGCTATTACCACGACTACGGCGACGGCCCGCTGGACCTGCTGGCACGCGCGCTGAGCCACGGCATGCTGTTCGCACATTCGCCGCGCAAGCCCGGTGGCGCGCGCGAACACATCCAGCCCGCGCCGGCGCAGCCGCTGTCGGCGCTGGTCAACTTCGCGCACAACCACGACCAGGTCGGCAACCGTGCGCGCGGCGAGCGGCTGGCGCAGCTGTTGCCGCCCGAGGCCGCGCCGCTGGCGACGCTGCTGGCCCTGCTCACGCCCGCCATCCCCATGCTGTTCTTCGGTGAGGAATTCGGCGCGCCTGAGCCTTTCCTGTATTTCGCGGACTGGCAGGGCGAGCTGCGCGACGCCGTGCGCGAAGGGCGCAAGCGCGAGTTCGGCCACGTGGACACCACCAGCGTGCCGCTGCCCGACCCCTGCAGCGCCGACACCTTCGCTGCAAGCCGGCCGGACACGGCACGCGCGGACACCGAAGACGGCCAGCGCTGGCTGGCGCTGGTGCGCGGCGCGCTGGCCGCGCGCGCGCAATGGATCACGCCGCGCCAGGAACTGCTGGCGCACGGGCAGCACACCAGCCAGCGCGTCGGCGACGGCGGCATCCTGGTGCAGTGGCGCTACACCGACGGCCGGATGCTGTGCCTTGAACTCAACCTGTCGGCGCAGCCGCTGCAGGTGTCCGAGCAGCACGCGGGCCCGGTGGAAGAGCGAGCCGTGTTCGTCCACAACTGGCCGGCCGGCACGCCCGCGGGCCGGTGGCCGGCCTGGGCCGCGCGCTGGACCCTGGGCGAGGAGATCACGCTGTGAACACCGCATCGCAGGCACTGGCCGACCGCGCCGCGCGGCACGGCGTGGCTGACAGCTACACCAACTTCTGGGGTCGCGAGGAGCGCGTGGGCGACCATGTGCTGCGGCAGGCGCTCGACGCCATGGGCGTGCGCGAGGACGATGCGCCGGCCGCGGACAAGGGCCTGCCGCCGGTGCACGTGGCGCGGCAGGGCGAAGCCATCGCCCTGCGCTGGCACGGCCATCTGGGCGGGCAGTGGGAACTGCACAGCGAACAGGCGGCAGCCACTACCCCGCCGCTGCATGGCGGCGACATCGGCAACGAGCACGGCCAGAGCGTCATCGCTTTGCCCGGCACGCTGGCCGAGGGCTATTACCGGCTGTCCATCGCCGGCACCGGCGACTGGTGCCGCCTGGCCGTGGCGCCGCGCCAGTGCTGGGTGGCGCCCGCGCTGGAGGAAGGCGCGCGCTGGTGGGGCTGCACCATCCAGCTGTATGCGCTGCGCTCGTCGCGCAACTGGGGCATCGGCGACTTCGGCGACCTGCGGCGGCTGGTGGACGCCGCCGCGCAGCAGGGCGCGTCGTTCATCGGCCTGAGCCCACTGCATGCGCTGTTCCCGCACAACCCGGGCAGCGCCAGCCCGTACAGCCCGTCCAGCCGCAATGCGCTGAACCCGATCTACCTGGACGTGCAAAGCCTGGTGGAGCTCGGCGGCGGCGAGGAGGCGCAGCGCAAGCTGCAGTCCGAGGAATTCCAGGAGAGGCTGCGCGCGCTGCGCGAGTCCGAGCTGGTGGACTACGAAGGCGTGGCCGCCGCCAAGAACGAGATCCTGGCGCTGCTGTGGCAGCACTTCGAACAGCACGAGTGGCGCGCCGAGCAGTCGCGCGGCGCGCACTTCCAGGCCTTCATGCGCGAGCGCGCGGGCACGCTGGGGCGGCATGCCGTGTTCGAGGCGCTGCAGGCGCACCTGCATGCGGCCGATCCGGGCGTGTGGGGCTGGCCGGCCTGGCCCGGGCAGTACCGCGATCCCGCGGGCGAAGCCGTCGCGCGATTCGAGCGCGAGCACGCCTCGGCCATCGCCTACCGCTTCTGGCTGCAATGGCTGGCCGAGCTGCAGCTGGAATCGGCCCAGCGCTACGCGCGCAGCCGCGGGATGGGCATCGGCCTGTACTGCGACCTGGCGGTGGGCGTGAACGGCGGCGGCGCGGAAACCTGGATGCAGCCCACGCTGTTCGCGCAGGGCATGCGCGCCGGCGCGCCGCCCGACGCGCTGAACGCGCTGGGACAGGACTGGGGCCTGCCGCCGTGGAGCCCGCGCCAGTTGCGCGCCGCACGGCTGCAGCCCTTCATCGACACGGTGCGCGCCAACATGCGCCACTGCGGCGCGCTGCGGCTGGACCACGTGATGGCGCTGATGCGCCTGTTCTGGACCGGCGGCAACGGCGGCACCTACGTGAGCTATCCGCTGGAGGACCTGCTGGGCGTGCTGGCGCTGGAGAGCCACCGCCACGAATGCATGGTGATCGGCGAAGACCTGGGCGTGGTGGCGCCCCGCATGCGCGACGCCATGCGCGAAGGCCGGCTGCTGTCGTACCGCCCGCTGCTGTTCGAGCGCGCCGAGGACGGCAGCTTCCGCCCGCCAGCGCAATGGCACCCGCAGGCGCTGGCCGTGGTCAGCACGCACGATCTGCCGACCCTGCGCGGCTTCTGGCTGGGCGAGGACATCGAGCTGTCGGCCAGGCTGTCGCTCTACCCCGACCAGGCCGCGCACGAAGAGCAGGTGCTGTCGCGCGCGCAGGACCGCGCGCGCCTGCTGCTCGCGCTGCAGCACGATGGCCTGCTGCCCGAGGGCACCAGCGTGCAGCCGACCTCGCTGCCCGATGCCACGCAGCCGTTCGTCGACGCGGTGTATGCGTACCTGGCCCGCACGCCGTGCTGGCTGGTCGGCGTGCAGCTGGAAGACGTGACCGGCCAGGTGCTGCAGGTCAACGTGCCCGGCACCACCGAAGACCGCTTCCCGAACTGGCGCCGCAAACTGGCCGTGGGTGTGGAAGAACTCGCCAGCGACGCACGCTGGGGCTCGCTGGCGGCCGTGCTGCGCGCCGAGCGCAGCGGTCCCGCATCGGGCGTGTCCACGCAGGACGACGTTGCGCCGCTGGACACCGCGGCCGTGCCCGGCAGCACCTACCGCGTGCAGTTCCACAAGGACTTCACGTTCGAGCACATGGCCCGCGCGCTGCCCTACCTGCACGCGCTGGGCATCAGCCACCTGTACAGCTCGCCGTACCTGCGCGCGCGCCCCGGCAGCACGCACGGCTACGACATCGTGGACCACAGCGCGGTGAACCCGGAAGTGGGCGACGCCGCGGCGCACGTGAAGCTGTGCCAGGCGCTCAAGCGCCACGGCATGGGGCAGATCCTGGACATCGTGCCCAATCACATGGGCGTCCTGGAGGCCGACAACGGCTGGTGGCTGGACGTGCTGGAGCACGGCCGCGCCTCGGCGCATGCGCAGACCTTCGACATCGAATGGGAACCGGCCGCGCCCGAGATGGCCGGCCGGCTGCTACTGCCGGTGCTGGGCGACCACTACGGCCGCGTGCTGGAAGCCGGCGAGATCCAGCTGCATTTCAACGCGCAGAGCGGCGAGTTCGGCCTGCGCTATTGGAACCACCGCTTCCCGATCGATCCCAGCCACTACCCGGACATCTTCGCCGCGTTGCCGGCGCCGGCCGCGCGCGACGACAGCGAGGGCGACAGCCACGCCG
>NZ_JACCWG010000417.1 GCF_013697775.1 Ramlibacter sp.
TCGAAGCTCCTGCTGCGTCTGCCCATCCAGCTCAATCGACTTGGCGACCCGCATGGCATCACACCCCCTTGGCCATCGGAGTATGCCCTTGAGCGAAAGTTCAACTAATTCGCGCGCACTACACTAGCGACTCACATCCACTGGGCGCTTGGCAAAGACCAGTCGCTGCATTCCGCACCATGCCGTTCTGACAGGTATCAGTACACAAGCGCGTGGCAGGATCAAACGTGTCATTGTTCGTGCAGGTACCCGTCACAGTTCCACTCACAGAAAAATTGCTATTGGCGTTACTTGTTAGCGCCGATGTAAAACTGACCCACTGCGCCGAAGTAAAAGTGACCCACCTGGGCGACGATGGTGGCCTTTTGGCCGTCGATGTTGAACCAGGAGCAAGCAGTGGAGATACGTGTGATGGCCCGCAGGGGCGAGGGGATCAGGGAGATCGCGAGGCAGCTTGGCTGCTCGCGCAACACCGTGCGGCGGTACTTGCGTGAGCAAGAGGCCAGCCGCTATGGGCCGAGGTCGCCGCGGGCGACCAAACTGGACCCGTACAGGGAGTACCTCGCCGAGCGGGTCGAGCAGGCCAGGCCGCGGTGGATTCCGGCGACGGTGCTGCTGCGGGAGATTGCCGGGCGCGGCTACGACGGCGGTATCAGCCAGCTCAAGGCTTGGCTGGCGCCGCTGAAGCAAGGCACGCCAGATCCGGTGGTTCGATTCGAGACGCCGCCTGGCCAGCAGATGCAGGCCGACTTCACCTGGGTACGCAAAGGCCGCGACCCGCTGGTGGCGTTCGTCGCGACGCTCGGGTACAGCCGTGCGACTTACGTGAAGTTTGGCCGCAGCGAGGACCTGGAGGCGCTGCGCGCGGGACTGCGCGAGGCCTTTGACTTCTTCGGCGGCGTGCCCGAGCACGTCCTGTTCGACAACCCCAAGACCGTGGTGATCGACCGCGACGCCTACGGAGAGGGCCTGCACCGCTGGAACGAGGGTCTGCGGCAGCTGGCCGAGGAATGCGGCTTCAAGCCGCGGCTTTGCCGGCCGTATCGGGCCAAGACCAAGGGCAAGGTCGAACGGTTCAACGGTTACCTCAAAGGAAGCTTCCTGGTGCCGCTGGCGGCGAGCCTGGAGGCCGTTGGCTTGAAGCTCACGCCGGAGGTCGCCAACTCGCACGTGCGCCGCTGGCTCGATGAAGTCGCCAACGCACGGGTGCACGCGACGACCAAGGCAGTGCCGGCGGCCCGCTTGGCACAGGAGCAGGCGGTGATGCTGCCCGCGCCGGCGCTTAAGGCGCAGCCTGCGCCGCCCCTGCGCGTCGCGATCCCGATCGAGAGCCTGCAGCACCCGCTGGCCGTGTACGACGCGCTGCTGGGGGTGGCGGCATGAACCTGCAGCACCAACGCATTGCCGCCCTGTGCGAGCAACTGAAGATGGCCTGCCTGGCCGCGGAATGGCCGGCGCTGGCGCAGCAAGCAGCGCGGGACGAAGCCAGCTTCGCCGATTTCGTGGAGAAGCTGCTGCAGTGCGAATCCGCCGCCCGCGAGCAGCGCAAGCGTACGACGCTGATGAAGCTGGCCACCATGCCGGCGGTCAAGACCCTCGAGCAATTCGACTGGTCGATCGGCAGCGGAGCGCCGAAGGCGCAGATCCAGGAGCTGGCGCACCTGACATTCGTCGAGCGTGCCGAGAACGTGGTCTTGCTCGGCCCGAGCGGCGTGGGCAAGACCCACATCGCCCTGGCGCTGGCGCACCGCGCCGTGATGGCCGGGCACAAGGTACGGTTCATCTCCGCTGCCGACATGATGCTGCAGCTCGCCGCCGCCAAAGCCCAGGGTCGGCTGAAGGAATACTTCAACCGCGCGGTACTCGGGCCCAAGCTGCTGGTGGTGGACGAGATCGGCTACTTACCGTTCGGGCGCGACGAAGCCACGCTGTTCTTCAACCTGGTTGCCAAGCGCTACGAGCGCGGATCGATGGTCCTGACCAGCAATCTGCCATTCACCCAATGGGCCACGGCGTTCGCCGACGACCAGACGCTGACGGCGGCGATGCTCGATCGCTTGCTGCACCATGCGCACATCGTGCAGGTCACCGGCGAGAGCTATCGACTCAAGGACAAACGTAAAGCCGGCCAGGCGGCAAGGAGGGCAGTGCCCGCGGAATGACGGCCGGGGGGGCCTCTCGGTCGCTCCGGGCTTCGCCCTGCGCGACCGAGAGGCAGAAGTGAATGAACCCGGGTGGGTCAGATTTACTTCGGCGACCTTGCAGGAAAGTGGGTCAGATTTTAATCGGCGTTGACAGTTACTCGCCTCAATGGTGCAGCTGAAAGCCGTATTGGTTTTACTAACCATCGTGAACCGTACGAACGAAATCCCGACACACCCGGCACCCTGCGCAGCGGCATGCGCTTGAGAACAGACGCCCTCAGGCGATTCATCAGTGAATTTCTTATCCGCACGGATGTTGCAGCCCAAATAGACCGTGGAAGTCCACCGAACGGACGTAGCCGGATAGGTGCCAGCCCACAGCGCACCAGGTGCGAGTAACAGGACCAAGGTAGCGACGCAGAATCGCGCCAGGCGAGAGGCGTAGAACATACCTAAGCCGTGAAAATGAGCCACGCGGCAGGCAGCACCGCGAGAAGTATCAAGAGCCCCATTGAAGCCTTTCCGAAGAGCCCACGTGGACGCTTCGAGAAGGCCCGGCAGCCGAAGCCACCGAGCATCCCGACCTAGGATCAGGTCATCGCCTTGCGGACCCACTTGAAGGCCATGATGGCCACCGTGAGCAGCAGGATCGCCGCGCCGATCAGGCCCACGGGAACGGCCTGCGCCCCGATGTCCGTCACGATGGCGGACACGTCCACCGCAGCGGCATGGGAGGCGCCGGCCATCGCCGAGAAAGCAGCCAGCGCGGCATAGCGCGCGGTTTGCAGGTTGAAACGGTTCATGAAGATCACTCGCTTTCTGTAGTTGAGGAATTGCCACCCGTTTGCCTGATCTGCTGGATGAAGACCCTGAAGGCCCAACCCAACGCCCAGACCGCGAGGACAGCGCCCGCGATTGCCGCCCCCTCCTCGACCGTGAGGTTGAGGAGAGGGGTTTCAATTGAGATGACGTGCGTGACGGTGCAGGCCGTGGCGCACGTGACGGTTACCGGGTCGTTCACGCGCGCTCCAGCCGGCGGAGGGTGCGCAGCCCAACGCAGGCACCTACGAGCACCGCGAGCAGCAGCAGCGTGGGGTGGAGCAGGGCGCTTGCCATAGTTACGCCGGGGCGGTGGCTGCGGACGCGCGCTTGAGGGCACTGGCCGGGATGGGCACCAAGCCCGAGAGCGCCGCGACGATCTTCCCCGCGTTCTCGCCATAGGTCGGCGCCTCCAGGGTGAACGAGGCGGTGTAGAGGCCGGGCTTGGCGACCTCCTCCAACGCCTTCGGGACCGTCAGCACGCCCACGGCACCGGCCTTGCCGGATTCATCGCGCAGCACACAGTGCGCCTCGCTGATGGAGTAGGGCTGACCGCTCTTTTTGGCAGTACCGGTCTTGGTGTTAACCAGCAGAATTTCGAGGATGGAATGCATGGTTTGTCCTATGAGCAGACACCGCAGGAACGCGGCCCTTTGGCCCGTGGCAACGAGACAAAGGGCTGAACTCACGCGTGCCGCCGTGTCATCGGAAAACGAAGGAGCAGTGGGGGCCAATGCAGACGTAGATGGCACCGACACAGACCCACAGGAAGCAGTCGAAGGGCTTCACGACGTGAGCACCCGGACGACACGGCACGGAAGGAGTTCCACTTCCTGTGTGAGCTGGCCCCACGCATTGATGTGGCGGCCACGGAAGGAGCCATGTCGCACCTGGGTGACCAGCAGCCGGAAACCGGCGTGGCTGACCGTGCAGCCCGACCGCACGTCTTGCACACCGGTCGCATCGCGGTTGTGCTTGCCCTCCGCACGAAATGACGCCGGCCGCGCATTCGTCGCTACGAGCGTGACGGCCATCACGCACCCCGCCGCATGAGGTGCCCAACCGCCGCGCTAGAGTCCACGGTGCGAACAACCACGGAGGAACCACCATGGACATCAAGGCCCTTGAAGCCGCCATCCTGCGCGACCAACTGGTCTTGCTGGCGATCACAGCCATTAGCGTGATCATCACCATCGTCATTAGCTATTTGGTACTGCGCGCAGCAATCCGAGACGGAATTCGCGAGTCCGGGCTGGTGCAAGCCATGAGCCGCGTTGCAGGCACTACGCCACCACTGCGGGACACGACCAATCTCCCTGAGATGCGCGCCGACCGTTGATGCAAAGCTCGCATCGACGGCAGAAGACCCAACGCCCATAATCCCCTCCAGTAACCGTTTTGAGTAACACCCAAATTGAGTGACAGAGGAAGCGTATCTCATCATGAGTAACGAAAGCAACGACCAAGCTCGGGTCAAAAGCCTGATTGATGAGGCAGCCGCACGCGTCGGAGACAAGAAGGCGCTAGCGAAGCTGCTGAAGTACAGCCCTGGCAACGTCTACGACTGGAGCAAAGGAACCCGGGCATGCCCGGTACAGGCCCAGGCTTTGATGGCGGACATCGCCGGACTCAGCGCGCAGGAGGTGGCGTGCTATGTCGTGATCCAGCAGGAGAAGAACCCAGAGAGGAAGGCACGCCTTTTGGAGGTGCTGGGAAAAGCCTCACGACGTATGAGCGCGGCATGTTGGGCCGCCACATCCGTCAGCGCCGCCTTGGTTTTTAGTGCCCTAACCGGCATGCCTCGACTTCATACGATGTATATTATGTAAAATCACAACGATGATCAGTTGCTGGACTTTGCGAAATTAGAAGTGGCTCCGCTTGTCTGAACAGCCTTCCCCGATATTTAAGTGGACTGCGGGCGGGTTGGCGAGGGTGCAGAGATGTCCACGGCGGCGGGCGTCGCTTGCGACGCCGATCGGCCCGACGGGGCCGCAACCATTATCTCTGCCGGTCAGAATCCTGGAACGCGGCGTTGCGCAAGCGCAAGGCATTGGTGATCACCGAGGCCGAGCTCAGGCTCATGGCCAAAGCCGCGATCATGGGCGAGAGCAGCCAGCCGGTGAAGGGGTACAGCACGCCGGCCGCGATCGGCACGCCCAGCGAGTTGTACAGAAAGGCAAACCCCAGGTTCTGCTTCATGTTCGCCACTGTCGCGTTGGAGAGTTCCTGCGCCACGGCGATGCCGCGCAGGTCGCCCTTCACCAATGTCAGCTGCGCGCTGTTCATTGCAACGTCGGTCCCGGTCCCCATCGCGATGCCGACGTCCGCTTTCGCGAGCGCCGGCGCGTCGTTGATCCCGTCGCCGGCCATGGCGACGATGCGCCCTTCCCCTTGCAGCCGTTCCACCAGCCGCAGCTTGTCGGCTGGCTTGACTTCACCATAGACCTCATCGATCCCCAGGCGCTTGGCCACCGAGCGTGCGGTGGTCACGCCGTCGCCCGTGGCCATCACCACCCGCAGCCCTGCCGCCCGCAGCGTAGCCAGCGCAGCAGGTGTCGTCGCCTTGACCGGATCCGCCACGGCCAGCAAGCCCGCCAGCTTGCCGCCGGCAGCGAGATACATAACGCTCGCGCCCTCCGCGCGCAGTTCCTCGGCGCGGGACGCCAGCGGAGTGACGTCAATGCCAAGCTGCTCCATCAGAGCCGTGTTGCCCAGGCCTAGGTCCGCGCCCTCCACCGTGCCGCGCACGCCAATGCCGGATTCCGAATCGAACTGCTCCGGCCGGGCCAGCGCCAGCCCACGCTCGCGCGCGGCCGCGACGATGGCCGCCGCCAACGGGTGTTCGCTGCCCTGGTCCAGGCTTGCGGCCAGGCGCAGGACTTCGTCGTCCCTGAAGCCCGGCGCGGCAATTGCCGCCTGGAAGGCCGGACGGCCTTCGGTCAGCGTACCGGTCTTGTCCACGATGAGGGTATCGATGCGGCGCAGGTTCTCGATGGCAGCCGCGTCCCGGAACAGGATGCCCTGGCTGGCGCCGCGGCCCGTGGCCACCATGATCGACATGGGCGTTGCCAGGCCCAGAGCGCAAGGACAGGCGATGATCAGGACGGCGACCGCGTTGATCAAACCGTACACCCAGCTGGGCTCCGGCCCCACGACGCCCCAGACCAGGAGCGTGACGACAGCCGCCGCGATCACCGCCAGCACGAACCATCCCGCGACCGTGTCCGCCATCCGCTGCATGGGCGCCCTGGAGCGCTGCGCCTGCGCGACCATCTGGACGATCTGCGCGAGCACCGTTTCCGAGCCGACCCGCTCGGAGCGCATCACGAGCGCACCGCTGCTGTTCAGCGTGGCACCGATCAGTTTGTCGCCGGGGCGCTTGGTCACCGGCAGCGGCTCCCCGGTCAACATGGACTCGTCCAGCGCACTGCTGCCTTCGGCGACGATGCCGTCGACCGGCACCTTCTCGCCCGGGCGCACACGCAGCAGGTCCCCGACGTGCACCTGTGCGAGCGGCACATCCTCCTCTTCGCCGTTCGCCCCGATCCGGCGTGCCGTCTTGGGCGCCAAGCCGAGAAGCGCCTTGATGGCGGCCGAGGTTTGCGAGCGGGCTTTCAGTTCCAGCATCTGCCCCAGCAGGGTCAACGAGATGATCACCGCAGCCGCCTCGAAGTACACCGACACCCGGCCCATCGACATGAAGGAGGCCGGAAACACCTGCGGTGCGATGGTCGCCACGGTGCTGTAGACGAAGGCCGCACCGGTGCCCAGCCCGATCAGCGTCCACATGTTGGGGCTGCGGTTGGCAACGGATTGCGCGCCCCTGACGAAGAAAGGCCAGCCGGCCCACAGCACCACCGGCAGCGACAGCACGAACTCCATCCAGCTCTGCATCCGGCTGTCGAACAGCCCCAGGGAATGGCCGAACATCGCCAGCACCGCAATGACGATGGTGAGGGGCAAGGTCCACCAGAAGCGCCGCTGGAAGTCGTGCAGCTCGGAGTTGTCCTCCTCCACGGACGGAATCAGCGGCTCCAGCGTCATCCCGCACTTCGGGCAGTTCCCCGGGTGGTCCTGCCGGATATCTGGGTGCATGGGGCAGGTGTAGACCGTGCCGGGGGCGGCGGGGACGGGTGCGGCGGAGCCGCTCGCTTCCGGGGGAGGGTGACTGTGGTGCGCGTGATGGGCGTGCGATGCGTGTTCGTTCATGGCGGCTCTCCTGATGGCATGCGCCGACCTCTCGCGCTCAGTTTGATTGGGCCGACACGTCCAGTTTCAGGCCTCCTACCGTGGGAAGGTCAAGTCATCCATGCCGAAAGCTACAAACCGCACACTGCGCGAGTACTGTCGCCAAAACCTGCAAGTTGGTCGACCCCGACGCCAAGGTCGAGGTTGATCTGGGCAGCAAAAAGCTCAGCGTGCAGTCCGTGGAGGATCGCCAGGAATTTGCCGAGGCGCTCAAGGAAGCTGGCTACCCGCCGGCCTGATCTCCCCATTCGCCGATGTCTCGACTAAACTCGTGAGGATGCGCATCTCCCGTCGCAACCGCTGGCTCACCGTGCTTGTCGCGGTGGCTGCGCTGTTGTTCGGACAGCTGGCGCTGGCGAGCTACGCGTGTCCCGGTATCGCGAAAGCTGCGGAGGTCGAGCAGATGTTCAGGGCCGCGATGCCTTGCGCCGAGGAGATGTCCCGCGCCATGGACGACGAACAGCACCCCGGGCTCTGCCATGCGCATTGCCAGGCGGCGCAACAGTCCGCCGACAGCTACCAGGTTCCGCCTCTGGCGACGCTGGAACAGCTGGGCCCGGTGCTGACGGTGGCCGCCGCGACTGCGTCCGGCGAAAGCCCCGCGCCACCCGCACGCTCTACCCCTCCCCCACCGGCGGGGCCTCCTTTGGCGATCCGCCACTGCTGCTTGCGCATTTGACCTCCTGGGTCGACTAGCCGCCGTTCGCGCGCCGCGAACGGCTCTTCGTCGTTCCTGGAGGTCCTCATGCACATCCGATCCGGCCTGGCCACGGCCGCACTGCTTTTCTTCCTGGGATTGCCGGCCGCGGCCCAGCAATCCCTCACCCTGGCCGAGGCGCAGCGCCTGGCGCTGGAGCGTTCGCAGCAGCTTGCCGCGTCCGATGCCGCTGCAGCCGCCGTGCGCGAGCTGTCGGTGGCAGCCGGCCAACTGCCCGACCCGGTCCTGAAGCTCGGCGTGGACAACCTGCCCGTCGATGGGCCGGACCGGTTCAGCCTGTCGCGCGACTTTATGACCATGCGGCGCATCGGCGTGATGCAGGAGCTGACGCGACCGGACAAGAGGCGGTTGAAGGTCGAGCGGCTGGCGCAGGACGGCAAGCGCATCCAGGCCGAGCGCGAGCAAGCTGTTGTCACCATCCAGCGCGATACCGCGCTGGCCTGGATCGAGCGGCGTTATGGCCAGGCCATGGTGCAGCTGGTGGAGCGGCAGCTGCGCGAAACCGAGCTGCAGATCCAGGGTGCCGAGGTGGCCTTCCGCGGCGGGCGCGGCAGCCAGGCGGACGTGTTCGCCGCGCGCATGGCGCTCGCCAACTTGCAGGACAAGCTGCGGCAGATACAGCGCCAGCTGCGCAGTGCTGGGCTCGCCCTGGCGCGCTGGGCGGGTCCCCAGGCTGCGAGTGCGGCCGCCACGGGCGATGTTCCCTGGCAGGACACGCCGCTGGCGCGGTCGCTGCCGGACCATTTGCAGCAGCAGCCTGGCTTGCAGGCGCTCGCCGCGCAGGCCGACGCGGCTGAGACGGAAGTCCGGCTGGCGCAGGCCAGCACCCGGCCCGATGTGACCGTGGAGGCGATGTACAGCCAGCGCGGCTCCGCCTATTCCAACATGGTGTCGGTGGGCGTCTCCATTCCGCTGCAGCTGGACCGGAGCAACCGGCAGGACCGCGAGGTCGCGGCCAAGGTTGCTACGCTGGCCGAGGCGCGCGCCAGGTACCAGGATGCGCTGGCTGCGCAAGAGTCTTCCGCAGCCACGCTGCTGAACGACTGGCAGGCGGGCAAGGAGCGTCTGCGCGCCCTCCAGGCGGACTTGCTGCCCGCCGCCCGGAACCGGACGCAAGCCGCGCTGACCGCCTACGGCACCGGCAAGGCGGACCTCGCCTCCGTGCTGGCGGCTCGGCGCGAGGAATTGGACGCCCTCATGCAACTGCTCACGCTGGAAATGGAGACGGCGCGGCTCTGGGCGCAGCTGCACTACCTCGTCCACGCACCCGTCGCGAAGGACCCGTCATGAAGAAACAGTACCTCCTCCATGCCGCTGTTGCGGCGCTCGCGGTGGCGCTGTGCGCTGGCGGCTACGGCCTGTACAGGCTGGGTATGCACCAGGCAAGCCGCGCGGGCACGGCAGCCGCGCCGGCCATGCCCGGCGCCGCCGCGCAGGCCATGGCTGTTCCCCAGGGCATTCCCGAAGGGGAAGACGCGACCCGCCGGCACATCGCCGCGCGCCTCAAGGCAGGCGACACGGATCCGGCGACGGGGCGCAGGATTCTCTACTACCACGACCCCATGGTGCCGGGAAAGAAGTTCGACGCGCCCGGGAAGTCGCCTTTCATGAACATGATGCTGGTGCCGGCCTATGCCGATGCGGATGCCGACCAGGGCCGGGTGAGCGTCAGCCCGCGCATGCAGCAGAACCTGGGCATCCGCACGGCGCCGGTGGCCGAGGGCGCGCTGGCCGCGGAGTTGACGGCCACCGGCAGCATCGCCTTCAACGAGCGCGAGCAGGCGGTCATCCAGGCACGCGCCAGCGGCTACGTGGAACGGCTGCACGTGAAGGCGACGCTGGACCGCGTCGCGCGCGGCCAGGTGCTGGCCGAGCTCTACGTCCCGGACTGGGTGGCGGTGCAGGAGGAGTTCCTCGCCGTGCGGCGCATGCAGGGCGCCGGCCTGGCTGCGCTGCTAGACGGCGCGCGCGCCCGCATGCGGCAGGCCGGCATGAGCGATGCGCAGATCCAGCGCGTGGAACGCAGCGGGCGCCCGGACCCCCGCATTGCCGTGACGGCGCCGATCGCGGGGCTGGTGACCGAGATCGGCGCGCGCGACGGCATGGCGGTGATGCCGGGCGCGACGCTGTTCCGCATCAACGGCTTCGGCCTGGTGTGGGCGAACGCCGACGTGCCGGAAAGCCAGGCCGCCCTGCTGCGCCCGGGCACGCGGGTGGTGGCGCAGACCCCGTCCATCCCGGGGGAAACGTTCAACGGGACGGTGCAGGCCATCGTTCCCGACGTGAGCGCGGCGACCCGCACCATCAAGGCGCGGGTCGAGCTGGGCAACCCGCGCGGGCGGCTGGTGCCGGGCATGTTCGTGTCCATGCGGTTCACGGACATGCACCAGGACAAGAGCATCCTGGTGCCGACCGAAGCGGTGATCCAGACCGGCCGCCGCACGTTGGTGATGCTGGCCGAGGACAACGGCCGCTTCCGGCCCGTCGAGGTGCAGGCGGGCGCCGAAAGCGGCGGCCAGACCGCGATCACGCGCGGGCTGCAGCCGGGCCAGCGGGTGGTCGTGTCGTCGCAGTTCCTGATCGACTCCGAAGCGAGCCTGCGCGGCCTGGAGGCGCGCCTGAACAGCGAAGCGCCGAAGGCGCCGACGGCGGCCGCGGCGCCCCGCCACCAGGGCGAGGCCAGGATCGAGGCGATCGGCAAGGACGCCCTGACGCTCTCGCACGGGCCGATCCCGTCCATCCGGTGGGGCCCCATGACCATGGACTTCAAGCTGCCGGCGGCCGGCCCGCTGCCGCGCAACCTGCGCCAGGGCGACCGCGTCGGCTTCGAGTTCTACATGGACACCGACGGGCTGCCGCAGCTCACGCGCGTGTCCCCGCTGCCGGCGCAGGCCCAGGGAGCCGGGAAATGATCGCGCGCCTGATCCGCTGGTCGATCCACAACCGGTTCCTGGTGCTGCTCGGCACGGTGATCGTGGCGGCGTGGGGCGTCTATGCGCTGGCCAGGACGCCGCTGGACGCGCTGCCCGACCTGTCGGACGTGCAGGTCATCATCCGCACCACCTACCCGGGGCAGGCGCCGCAGATCGTGGAGAACCAGGTTACCTATCCGCTGACCACCACCATGATGTCCGTGCCCGGTGCCAGGACGGTGCGCGGCTACTCGTTCTTCGGCGACTCCTTCGTGTACGTGCTGTTCGAGGACGGCACCGACCTGTACTGGGCCCGCTCGCGCGTGCTGGAGTATCTGAACCAGGTGCAGTCCCGCCTGCCGGCCAGCGCCAAGGCATCGCTCGGTCCCGATGCCACGGGTGTGGGCTGGATCTACCAGTACGCGCTGGTGGACCGCACCGGCAAGTTCGACATCGGCCAGCTGCGCGCGTTGCAGGACTGGTTCCTGCGGTTCGAGCTGAAGACCGTGCCCGACGTGGCCGAAGTGGCTTCCATCGGCGGGATGGTGCGCCAGTACCAGGTGGTGCTGGACCCGCAGCGCCTGGCCGCCTACGCGATCCCGCACACCCGGGTGATCGACGCCCTGAAGAAAGCCAACCAGGAGGCCGGCGGCTCGGTGCTGGAACTGGGCGAAGCCGAATACATGGTGCGCGCGTCCGGCTACCTGCGCTCGCTGGACGACTTCCGGCAGGTGCCGCTCATGACCACGCCGTCGGGGGTCTCCGTGCGGCTGGGCGACGTGGCCCGCATCCAGATCGGGCCGGAGATGCGCCGCGGCATCGGCGAGCTCGACGGCGAAGGCGAGGCGCCGGGTGGCGTGATCGTGATGCGCTCGGGCAGGAACGCGCTAGAGACGATCGCCGCGGTGAAGGCCAAGCTCAGGACCTTGCAGGCCGGTTTGCCCATAGGCGTGGAGATTGTGCCGACATACGACCGTTCCGGCCTGATCGAGCGCGCCGTGGACAACCTGAAAGGCAAGCTGCTGGAGGAGTTCCTGGTGGTGGCGCTGGTGTGCTTCGCCTTCCTGTTCCACCTGCGCTCGGCCCTGGTCGCCATCGTCTCGCTGCCGCTGGGCATCCTGGCCGCCTTCGTGGTCATGCACTACCAGGGCGTCAACGCCAACATCATGTCGCTGGGCGGCATCGCCATCGCGATCGGCGCCATGGTGGACGCAGCGGTGGTGATGATCGAGAACGCCCACAAACACCTGGAGCACTGGCGCCACGCCCACCCGGAACAGGAGCTACGCGGCGACGCGCACTGGCGGGTGATCGGCGAGGCGGCGGCGGAGGTCGGGCCGGCGCTGTTCTTCTCGCTGCTGATCATCACCCTGTCGTTCGTCCCGGTGTTCACCCTGCAGGCGCAGGAAGGCCGCTTGTTCTCGCCGCTGGCCTTCACCAAGACCTATGCGATGGCCGCGGCGGCGGGGTTGTCCGTGACACTGATCCCGGTGCTGATGGGATATCTCATCCGCGGGCGCATCCCGGACGAGAAAGCCAATCCGCTGAACCGGTTGCTGATCGCCGCCTACCGCCCCCTGCTCGACGCGGTGCTGCGATGGCCCAGGCTGACGCTCGCCGCCGCCGGCGTGCTGCTGGTCCTGAGCCTGTGGCCGCTGCTGCACATCGGCGCGGAGTTCATGCCGCGCCTGGACGAAGGCGACCTGCTGTACATGCCGTCGGCGCTGCCGGGGTTGTCCGCCGGCAAGGCGGCCGAATTGCTGCAACAGACCGACCGGCTCATCAAGACCGTGCCGGAGGTCGCCAGCGTCTACGGCAAGGCGGGTCGCGCCGAGACGGCCACCGACCCCGCGCCGCTCGAAATGTTCGAGACGACCATCCAGTTCAAGCCGCGCGCGCAATGGCGCCCCGGCATGACGCCGGACCGGCTGGTGGAGGAGCTGGACCGCGCGGTGCGGGTGCCGGGACTGGCGAACATCTGGGTGCCGCCGATCCGCAACCGCATCGACATGCTGGCCACCGGCATCAAGAGCGCCGTCGGCGTGAAGGTGGCCGGCGCCGACCTGGCGGAAATCGACCGCGCGACCGTCGAGATCGAGCGCGTGCTCAAGACGGTTCCGGGCGTGTCCAGCGCGCTGGCCGAACGCCTGACCGGCGGGCGCTACGTGGACGTGGACATCCGGCGCGAGGCGGCGGCCCGCTTCGGCCTGAACATCGCCGACGTGCACTCGGTCATCAGCGCCGCGGTCGGCGGCGACAACGTTGGCGAGACGGTGGAGGGACTGCAGCGCTTTCCGATCAGCGTGCGCTACCCGCGGGAGCTGCGCGATTCGCTGGAGAAGCTGCGCGCGCTGCCGATCGTGACCGAGCGCGGCGCCCGCCTGGTGCTGTCCGACGTGGCGGACGTGCGCATCAGCGACGGCCCGCCCATGCTGCGCAGCGAGAACGGGCGCCTGTCAGGATGGGTGTACGTCGACGTGCGCGGCCGCGATCTGCGCTCCACGGTGCAGGACATGCAGCGGGCGGTTGCCGACAAGGTGAAGCTTCCGGCGGGATATTCGGTGTCGTGGTCCGGGCAGTTCGAGTTCCTGGAGCGCGCCACGGCGAAGCTGAAGCTCGTGGTCCCCTTCACCCTGCTCATCATCTTCGTGCTGCTGTACCTCACATTTGGCAGCTTCGCCGAAGCGGCCCTGATCATGGCGACGCTGCCGTTCGCGCTGGTCGGCGGCATCTGGCTGCTCTATCTGCTGGACTACAACCTCTCGGTGGCGGGCGCGGTGGGGTTCATCGCGCTGTCCGGTGTCGCCGCGGAGTTCGGCGTGATCATGCTGCTGTACTTGAAGAACGCGTGGCGCGAGCAGACCGGCAGCGGCAGGACGGGCCGGGAAGATCTGCTGGAGGCGATCCGCACCGGTGCCGTGCTGCGCGTGCGCCCGAAAGCCATGACGGTCGCCGTCATCCTGGCGGGCCTGTTGCCGATCATGTGGGGCGCGGGCACCGGCTCCGAGGTGATGCAGCGCATCGCGGCACCGATGGTCGGCGGCATGCTCACCGCGCCGCTGCTGTCGCTGTTCCTGATCCCGGCCGCGTACCTGCTCATGCGGGGACGGAGGGCGTCTGCTGGCGGCCGACAGAGCTCTTCGAGTTAGCTCCCCTTTCCATTTCACGCAGACCGCCGGTGCCGTCGGGTTGCCTGACAAACCGTCCGTGCTGTGAAGGAGCGCGTCATGTTGCCCTCACCTTTGCGCATGCGGTTTTTCCGGAAAGGTGTTCGCTGCTTGCGGCCTGTGGATGCTCTTGCTGGGCATTTATTTCGTGCTTCTTCGACCGGCGCTGCTCCCGTGCCCGGGTTGGAGCGGTGGCTCGGCCACGTGTTCGATGTCATGGGAGGATTCATGATCGCGGCCGGAACGATGACCACGCTTGTGGCTTGGCGATTCCTCGCAGTCCGTGCTCCAGGGACGCTGGTGGCGCTGACAGTGGCAGGCGCGTCCGGTGTCGCGCTGATGAGCGCGACCAATTTCCTGCTGCACTCGGACTTCCGCTGGCTGTTGCTGGCGCCCGCGCTCCTCTGATTTGTCGGAGTGTTGTGTTACAGACGCGAGGGCACCGACCGCACGAAACGCAAGGAAGACTTTCCCTGAAAGCCGAGGCAAGGAAAAGAGGCTCCCAGGGGAGCCTCTTTTCTGCGTGAAGTGTAGCTACGCGTCAGTTCGCGGCCTGGATGTCCGTGACCACGATGCCGCCCGCGACGTTCTCGGCCCGGAACCGGATCTTGTCGCCGGCCTTGACGTCCTTCAGCAGCTCCGGCTTGCTGGCACGGAACACCATGGTCATGGGAGGCATCTCGAGGTTCGCGATCGCCTCGTGCTTGATGGTCACCTTGCCCTGCTCGGTATCGACCTTGCGGACTTCGCCCGCGGTCAGGGCCGCACTCGCGGCGGCCGGTGCGGCTGCGGCGTCGGTCGCCGCCGAGGCCAGGCCGGTGCCTCCGAGGGCCAGCGCGGAAGCGAGAATCAGGATCAGTTTCGAGTTCATGGGATCTCCTTTAGCATGTCCACAATGTAGTGCGTGGGCCGCAACACCGCCCTGACCCCGACATGACGAATCTGTTATCTGAAAGGCTCTGCCGTTGAAGATCCTGGTGGTCGAGGACGAACCCAAGGCCGCGGCGTATCTGCGCCAGGGGCTGACCGAGAGCGGCTACACGGTCGAGGTCGCCCTCACCGGAACCGACGGGCTGCACGCCGCCGCCAACGGTGATCACGACCTGGTAATCCTGGACGTCATGCTGCCGGGAATCGACGGCTTCACGGTGCTGTCGGCGCTGCGCACGGCGCGCCAGACGCCTGTGCTGATGCTCACCGCCCGCGACCGCCTGGACGACAAAGTGCGCGGATTCGACCTGGGCGCCGACGACTACCTGGTCAAGCCCTTTCAGTTTCCCGAGTTGCTGGCACGCGTGCGCACGCTGCTCAAGCGCGGACAGGCGCAGCCGGTGGACCCTGTCATGCGGGTCGCCGACCTGGAGATCGACGCGGTGCGCCACCGGGCGACACGCTCCGGGCAGCGCATCGACCTCTCGGCCAAGGAGTTCGCGCTGCTGTCCCTGCTGATGCAGAGAGCCGGCCAGGTCCTCTCGCGCACCCAGATCGCGTCGCTGGTCTGGGACATCCATTTCGATTCCGACACCAACGTCGTGGAGGTCGCGATCCGCCGGTTGCGCGCCAAGATCGACGACCCCTTCCAGCAAAAACTGATCCACACGGTGCGCGGCGTCGGCTACGTGCTGGAGCGCAGGGCTTGAGCGCTGCCCAGGCCGGGATGCGCATGTCGCTGGCACTGCGCATTGCGCTGGCCAGCGCCTTGTTTGGGCTGGTCATCGCGGGTGGCGCCATCGCCGTGGGCTATCTGGCCCTGTCGCAGCAGCTGGACGCACGCGCCACCGTCGAACTGCAGGGCAAGCGCGACCTGGTGCGGCACATCCTGTCGGAGATTCCGTCGACGAACGCGGTGCCGGCGAACAGACATCGTTTCGGCGATCTCCTGATCGGACACGATCACCTGCACTTGGCTTTGGTGGAGCCGCGCTCGGGCTCGCCGCTCGCGAGTTTTTCGCAGGTCGCTCAGGTGTCGATTCCCGTGCTGGACGCGCGCGGGAACACCGCCGGCGTGCCGGACTGGGTGGCGCCGGATGGCTCCCGCTTCGCCTCCTTGCGCGAACAAGGCCCAACGGCCGACGGGTCGGCGGTGCGCTTCTATCTCTCGCTGGACCGCGGCCACGACCAGCGGCTGCTGTCCGGGTTCCTGCGTGCCAGCTTGTTCGGGTTGCCCGTGCTGCTGGCGCTGGTCGCCCTCGGTGCCTGGCTGATCGCGCGCACCGGCCTGGCGCCGCTGCGCCGCTTCCGCCGGCTGGCTGCTTTGATCGGAACGGAATCGCTCAGCCAGCGGGTGCAGGAGGCCGGGCTGCCGACGGAGCTTGCCGAGCTCGCACGCGAGTTCAACGCCATGCTGGAACGGATCGATCACGGATACCGGCAGCTGCAGGAGTTCTCCGCCGACCTGGCCCATGAACTGCGCACGCCCGTGGCAACCTTGCTCGGACGCAGCCAGGTTGCCCTGTCCCATCCACGCAGCGCCCAGGAGCTGCGCGAGGTGCTCGAATCCGATGTCGAGGAACTCGAAAGGCTGGCGCGCCTGATCTCCGACATGCTGTTCATCGCGCAGGCCGACCATGCGCAGCCGCCGTTGCGGCTCGAAGAAGTCTGGCTGGAGCAGGAGGCCCAGCGGGTTGCGGACTATCTCTCGCTGATCGCGGAGGACAACGGCATCCGCATCGAGGTACGCGGCGCCGCGATGGTGCGCGCCGACCGCCTGCTGGTGCAGCGCGCGATCACCAATCTGCTGTCGAACGCGGTGCGGCATGCGTCGCGCGGCTCGGCGGTCAAACTGGAGGCCAGTGCCGACGATGCGGCGGGGCGCCTTTGCGTGTCCAACCAGGGCGAGACAATCCCGCCCGAGCATCTCGGCCGCATCTTCGACCGCTTCTACCGCGTCGACGCCTCACGTGCCCGCATCAGCGGGGGCACCGGCCTCGGGCTGGCCATCGTCCGCTCCATCATGCACGCGCACGGCGGGACCGTGTTGGCGCAGAGCGACTCGGCCACGGCAAAGACGATCTTCAGCCTGGTGTTCCCTGCCTGAGCCATGCAGGCTCGGCCTGCATGGCCGCAAGCGTCATTTCTTGACCGGGTGGCCGTGCTTGGAAAGGAACTGCTCGAACTGGGCGATTTCCTTTTTCTGGGAAGCCATGATCTTCTTGGCCATGTCGCGCATCTTGGGGTCCTTGCCGTTCTTCAGTTCGTGCTCGGCCATCGGAAGCGCGCCCATGTGGTGCATGCGCATCATCATCGCGAAGTCCACGTCCGGATTGCCGGTGGCCTGCATGGTAGACATCTGCTCGTTGTTCTCCTTCATCATGCCCTTCATGTCCATCCCGCCCTGCCCTTGGGCATGCGCGAGCGGGGCCAGCAGCGCGGTGGAGAGAACAGCCACGAAGGCGCCCCGGAAAACGGGAGTGAAATTCTTGTTCATGTCATGTCCTTCTGGGAATTGGTCAGGCCGCCGCGACCATCCGACGGCATTCTTCGGCGCAGCGCTTGCAGGCCTGCGCGCACTGCTGGCAGTGCTCCATCTGGTGCTCGGCGCATTCGTCGCCGCAGGCCTGGCAGATGTCCGCGCAGAGCGCAGGGCGCCTTCGCGCTTTCGCTCGCGCGGCTCATCGCCGCACTCGTCAGAAAGGCCGGCGGCTTGCTGCCGTCTTTTGGCCTTCCCCGTGCGGCGCCGCGCCGCCTTACTGCGCCGGCTGGATCTCGGTCACGGTGAACTTGCCGCTCTCGTTCTTGGCCGAGAAGCGGACCTTGTCGCCCGGCTGCACCTTGTCCAGCAGGGCCGGGTCGGCGACGTTGAACACCATCGTCATTGCCGGCATTTCCAGATTCTTGATCGGCCCGTGCTTCAAGGTGATCTTCCTGGTGTCCTTGTCCACCTTGCGGACCTCCGCGTCGGTCATGTCCGCGGGTGGGGTCTGTGCATGCGCGAGCACGACCGACATGCCTGCGGCTGCCAGCAGCGCGCAGCCCAGGAGCGTTCGTACTGTCTTCATGGCGTCATCCTTCCTTGTTCCTGTGGTTTGGCTCATTTCGCGGCTGCGACCTTGATCTTGCCGGTCATGCCGGCCTGGTAATGGCCTGCAATCAGGCAGGCGAAGTCGAATTCGCCAGGGCGGTTGAAGGTCCAGACCAGCTCTCCAGCCTTGCCCGCGGGGACGTGGGCCATGTACGGCTCGTCGTGCTCCATGTTCGGGAACTTCACCATCAGGGCCGCGTGTTCGTCGAGTTCCTTCTTGGTGCCGATGACGATCTCGTGCAGCATCTTTCCGCTGTTCTTGACCACGAACTTCACGGTCTCGCCTTGCTTGACTTCGACGCGATCGGGCGTGAAGCGCATGCTGTCCGACATGGTGAGCTCCACCGTCCGCTTGGCGGCCTTGGCGTCCCCGGCGATGCCCCAGTCCTTCTGCTCCTTCTTGACCGGGCCGGCCTTCTTGCTGTGGTCCTCGCCTTCGTGGGCGGCGGCAGCCAGCGACATGCCGATCAGGACGGCGGCCAGCAAGGCATTGATCTTTTTCATTTCTGAGTCCTTTCCAGGGTGAAGAGAGTGGCGATGGCTCGCCGGGTTAATGGCCGGAATGGCCGGACTTGGGTTTGCGGACCTGCACTTCCACTTCCTTGTTGTTCGGCGCCATCCGGGCGGGCATCGAGCCCGTGCCTGGGGTGTTGGCCCGCGGCGCCGGCGGCAGGCTGCCGGTGAATTCATAGGCCACAGTGCCGGCGGGATGCTGGAACCAGCTGGGGTTCTTGTAGTCGCCGGGCTTCTGGTCGCGCCGCACCTTCAGCACCGTGAACATGCCGCCCATCTCCATGGAGCCGAACGGACCCTCACCGCTCATCATGGGCGCGGTGTTGTCCGGCAGCGGCATCTCCATCTCGGCCATGTCGGCCATGCCGCGCTCGCCCATCACCATGTAGTCGGGAATCAGGCTGGTGATCTCGCGCGCAACCTTGCGGTGGTCCACGCCGATCATGGTGGGCACCTCGTGGCCCATGGCGTTCATGGTGTGGTGGCTCTTGTGGCAGTGGAATGCCCAGTCGCCCTCCTCGTCCGCGATGAACTCGACCTGCCGCATCTGTCCCACCGCCACGTCGGTGGTCACCTCGGGCCAGCGCGTGCTCCTGGGCGTGGGTCCGCCGTCGGTGCCGGTGACGAGGAATTCGTGGCCGTGCAGGTGGATCGGGTGGTTCGTCATCGTCAGGTTGCCGACGCGGATGCGCACCTTGTCGCCCTTGCGCACGTTCATCGAATCGATGCCGGGGAAGACGCGGCTGTTGAAGGTGAACAGGTTGAAGTCCAGCATCGTCATGATCTTGGGCGTGTAGGCACCGGGCTCGATGTCGAACGACCCGAGCAGGAACACGAAGTCACGGTCGACCCGGTCGATCAACGGGTGGCCGCCCTTCGGATGCGTGACCCAGAAGCCCATCATCCCCATCGCCATCTGCGTCATCTCGTCGGCATGGGGGTGGTACATGAAAGTGCCCGGCCGCCGCGCCTCGAATTCGTACACGAAGGTCTTGCCCGGCGCGATGTGCTTTTGCGTCAACCCGCCCACGCCGTCCATGCCGTTGGGCAGGCGCTGCCCGTGCCAGTGCACGCTGGTGTGCTCGGGCAGCTTGTTGGTCACGAAGATCCGCACGCGGTCGCCTTCCACGACCTCGATGGTTGGGCCGGGCGACTGCCCGTTGTAGCCCCACAGGTGGGCCTTGAAACCCGGCACCATCTCGCGCACCACCGGTTCGGCCACCAGGTGGAATTCCTTGACGCCGTTGTTCATGCGCCAGGGCAGCGTCCAGCCGTTCAGGGTGACCACGGGGTTGTAGGGCCGGCCGGTGGTCGGAACCAGCGGCGCCATGGTGTCGGGTTTGCTCTGGGTAACCGGCTCGGGCAACGCCGCCATCGCGGCCTTGCCGACCGAAGCCGCCGCCACTGCGCCGGTGATGGCACCCGCACCGCCCAGGAAATTTCGTCTGCTTGTCATTGGGGTGTCCATGTGCGCGGCGTGCTCAATGGCGTTCGCCGCCGCTCGTTGTGCTTGTGGAGACCGGCGTCACGCCCATGGCGATGGGTTTGCCGATGAGGCTCGAGGCCAGGCCGGCGTCCGCCAGCCAGAACTGCTGCTGCGCATTGAGCGCCGCGTTGACCGTCGCGACCTGGTCGCGCTGGTCGGCCAGTAGTTCGAAGACGCCGATGAGCATGCCGTTGTAGCGCAGCACGTTCTCCTCGGAAATCGTTTTGCGCAGCGGCACCACCTCGTCGCGGTAATGCCTGGCCAGGTCGTAGGCGGTGCGGTACGCGGAATAGCTCTCGCGCAGCTGCGACGAGGCCGCGCGGATCACCGCTTCGTACCGGTTGGCCGCCGCCAGCGACTGTGCGTTCATCGCTGCGCGCTGCGCCCCGCCCCAGTCGAACAGCGGCAGCCTGATCTCCAGCTCGTAGCCTTTGGCCGTCGCGCGCTCGCCGGTGGCGTTGTCGAACCTGGTGTCGCGGCGCGCGCCCGCTTCGATGTCGAACAGGCTGTTCAGCAGGTTGAGCCCCTGGGATTTGCCGGCCACGTCAAGCTGCAGGCGCGCCAGTTGCACGTCCAGCCGTTGCTGCAGCGCGCTTGCATTCACGTGCGCCGGCGCGCGCGGCTGTTTCGGCAGGTCGGGCAGGCGCTGCGGCAGCTTCAGCTGGCGGGCCTGCTCCTCGGTCAGGCCGAGCTGGCGCACCAGCTCTTCGCGCGCAGCGGTGGTGGCGTGGTTCGCCGAGGCGAGCTGGGCGGCCGCGTCGGCGTAGAACGCATGCTGGCGCGCGCGCTGCAGCTTGCTGAAATTCCCCACCTGCTGCATGCGCTGCGCCAGCTCGGCGCTTGCCTGTGCGCTGTTGTTCACCTGCTGCGCATAGTCCAGCGACTGCTGCGCCGCGACGGCGCGGACCCAGGCCTGCCGGACCTGGCTGACCTGCTCGACGATGGTGGCGCTCATCTGCGTCCTGGCTTGCGCAACCTGGTTGCGCGAAAGCGCCTGCCGCCGGGGCAGCGTGAGGAGATCCAGCAGGCCGATCGACAGCAGCCGGCCGATCTCCAGTTCGCTTTGCACCCGCACCCGCTCGAAGGTGAAAACAGGATTGCCGAGGCGGCCGGCCTGGTCGGCCGCCGCGATGTCCGCCCAGCTCTGCGCGATCAGGGCCTGCAGCGACGGGCTGTTGGCCAGGGCGAGCTGCACGGCGTCGTCCATGGTCAAGGGCTTGGCAAGCAGCTCGCCGGACAGCCTTGCGCGGGCCTGGCGCTGCTGGTCGGTGCGGCTCAGCTCCAGCTTGTTGTCGGTGAAGCCGGGAATGGCCCGATTGGTGTCCCGCACGGCCTGGTCGATGTCGACGGTAGCGCAGCCGGCCAGCGCCAGCACGGCGGCAGCGACAGCGGCGAGCCGAATGTGTCCTCGCATGGAGATCATCCTTTTATGGTTTGCCGTGGCCGGCATGCGGATCGCTGCCTGCGGCCGGCGTGCCGGTCCGGGCCGGCGCCGCGGCG
>NZ_JACCWG010000432.1 GCF_013697775.1 Ramlibacter sp.
GCCGACGCGCCTCTCGCGGACCTGCCCGAGGGGGTGCGCATCCACGCGTGGCCGATGGACGCCGCCGATCCGGCGAGCGTGGCCGCCGTCATCGCGCGCATCGGCCGCGAATTGCCGCCGCTGGGCGGTGTCGTCCATGCGGCCGGCGTGCTCGACGACGCCACCATCGCGAACCAGAGCTGGGCTCGGTTCCAGCAGGTGCTCGCGCCGAAGGTCGCGGGCGCCTGGCACCTGCATCGCGCGACCGAGGGCATGAAGCTGCGCTTTTTCGTGCTCTTTTCCTCCATCGCGTCGATCACGGGCTCGCCGGGCCAGTCGAACTATGCCGCGGCCAATGCCTACCTGGACGGGCTTGCCCGGCTGAGGCATTCGCAGGGCCTGCCGGCCACCTGCATCAACTGGGGGCCCTGGGACAAGGACGGCATGGCCGAGCGTGCGCGCGAAGCCAACCAGGCGCGCTTCGCCGCCATCGGACTCGGGCGCCTGTCGGTGGCGGACAACCTCGATGCGTTCAGCTTCCTGCTGGGGTCGGACATTCCGGCGGCCCTCGTGGCCGACATCCAATGGAGCCGGTTCCTGTCCAACGTGCCGGACCCGCAGGGCACCGCGTTCTATTCGCTGGTCGAGCGCGGCGCGGCCAGGGCCAGGGCCGTGCAAGCGGGAGCGCTGCTCAAGCAGCTCGAGGAGGCCGCGCCCGAAGCCCGGGCGGCCACGCTGGCGCAGGCGCTGCGTGCGCAGGTCGCCGCCGTCATCGGAATGGGAGCGCCCGAGATGGTCGACCTCGGCCAGCCACTGCGCAACCTCGGCTTCGACTCGCTCATGACGGTCGAGCTCAAGAACCGCATCGAGTCCGGCCTGCGCTGCACGCTGAACCCGAGCTCGCTGATCGACCACCCGACACTCGACAAGCTGGCCGCGTACCTGGTGGAGATGGTGTTCGGATCGCGCGCCGCCGAGGCGCCTGCTGCCGCGGCGGACGGCCGGGAGCCGGGGACCGCGCTGGCGCTCATGCGGGAATCGGCGATCGAAGCCGGCGGTCGCCGCATCGGCCTGTGCCGCTGGGGGACAGCCGCGGCGGGACCGCTGGTCGTGGCCGTCCACGGGATCCTCGACCAGGCGGCGATCTGGAACAGCGTGGCCGAGGGACTTTGCCAGGCCGGCGTGGAGGTGCTCGCGCCGGACCTTCGCGGCCACGGCACTTCCAGCCACCACTCTGGCGGAGCGAACATCACCGCGCTGGATTTCGCGACGGACCTGGACGCGGTCTTGCGGCGCGAGGCGGCTGGCCGGCGCGTGCTGCTGGTGGGCCATTCCATCGGCTCGGTGGTGGCCGCGTCGTACGCCTTCCTGCATCCCGAGCGCGTGGCGCACCTGGTGCTGGTCGAGCCGGTCAGTCCGAGGAGGCACGGCGAAGCGGACGCGCACCAGCTGCCGGAGGTGGCGGCGCAACCTGCCTATGCCGATCTCGCGTCCGCCGCGCAGATGCTGGCGCTCTACCACCCGAAGCTCGACCAGGCGACGCTCTTCGCCCTGGCGCGCAGGATCACGCGGGAGGTCGAGGGCGGGGTCGGCTGGAGCTGGGACCCCCGGCTGCGCAACTGGATCAACTTCGATCTGCTGCAGGGCCAGCAGGATTACCTGGCCCTGCTGGCGCAGCTGCGGATGCCCTCGACGCGCCTCTACGGGTCGGCCAGCGACCTGGCGGGAACGCCGGCATTGGTTGCGCCCGGCGTGGTCCTGCCCCGTTCGGAGAGCTTCATCATCGAGGGCGGCGGCCACAACCTGCACACCGATGTGCCCCAGGCCGTGCGCGAGCGCATCCTGGCCGCGCTCAAGACTTTGACTGGGGAGTGAGTGCGATGCAGAACTTCTACGACGCGGCCAGGACCCTGGCCGACATCCCGGACCTGCATGCGGGCGGAACGGCGCTGATCTTCCAGGGCCGGCACACCAGCTATCCCGACCTGGCGCAGGCGGCCAACCGGATGGCCAACGCGATGGCGGCGCAAGGCCTCGCGCCTGGCGCGCGCGTCGGCTTTCTCGGCCTGGACAGCGACAAGAGCTACGAAATCCTGTTCGGCTGCGCCCGGGCCGCAATGGTGTTCGTGCCCGTCAACTGGAAGCTCACCGCCGAGGAAATGGAATTCATCGTGCGGGACGCCGAGTGCGAGCTGTTGTTCGTGACGCCGGAGACGGCGCAGCCCGCGCAGGACTTGCGCGCCCGCTGCCCCCGGCTGCGGGCCGTGGTGGTCATCGGCGGTGCGGCTGCGGGCTTGACCGGCTATGCCGGGCTGCGCGACGCCGCTCCTGCCGTCCGGCCGGCTGTGCCGATCGAACCGGGAACGCCCGTCGTCCAGATCTACACCAGCGGCACCAGCGGCAAGCCCAAGGGCGTGGTGCTGGGCCATCGCGGCTTCATCGACACCGTGCGGGAGATCGTGCGCGCGAGCGACGAATTCATCGAATGGACACCGCGCGACGTGTCGCTGCTGACCCTGCCGACCTTCCACGTGGGTGGCCTGTGGTGGGCCATGCAGGGGTTGATCAACGGCGCGGCCAACGTGGTGATGAAGGCCTTCGACAGCGCCGAAGCACTGGGCGCGATCGCGCAGTACAGGATCACCAAGCTCGCCTTCGTGCCTGCCATGCTGCGCTTCCTGCTGTCGGATCCCGCATGCGCGGCCACCGACCTGTCGTCGGTCGACTTCATCATCTACGGGGGCGCGCCAATGGCGCTGCCGTTGCTCGACAAGGCGCAGGCCCGGCTGCGCTGCCGCTTCGCCCACAACTACGGCATGTCCGAAACCACCAACATGGCGATCTTCATGCCGCCGTCGGAACACGCCGCGGCGACGGGCCAGCGCCGGACCTCTGCCGGCAGGCCGGTGCGCGGCGTGCGGGTGCGCATCGTGGACGGCGAGGGACGCGGTCTTGCGCCGGGCGAGAGCGGCGAGATCCACTTCCATACGCCCACCCGCATGCTGGAATACTGGAAGCGGCCCGAGGCGACGGCCGAAACCCTCGTCGACGGCTGGATCCATACGGGCGACGCGGGGTACATGGACGAGGATGGGTATCTCTATATCACCGACAGGATCAAGGACGTGGTGATCTCGGCCGGTGAAAACATCTCTCCGGCCGAACTGGAGCAGGTGCTGCTCACCCATCCCGCCATCGACGAGGCGGCGGTCATCGGCGTGCCGGACAAGCGCTGGGGCGAAGTGCCCATTGCCTACGTGGTCCCCGTTTCCGGTTCGGGCCTGACCAGGGCCGACGTCATGGCGCATGCGCGCGGCCGCATCGCGTCGTTCAAGATGATCTACGACGCGATCCTCGTCGAGCGGCTGCCGCGCAATGCGACCGGCAAGGTGCTCAAGCGCGTGCTGCGCGAGCCGCACTGGGCCGGCCAGGAACGGCAGGTCAACTAGTGTGGTGCGCGCCTCTGTTCTGTACTTATCGTGAGATCGCAGCCAATGCAGCCTTGGCTCTGGTGACCTTGGCCAGGATGTCCGAAGCACTGGCTGTCCAGATGAATGGTTTGGGGTTGT
>NZ_JACCWG010000440.1 GCF_013697775.1 Ramlibacter sp.
GGCGCGTGGCGCCTGCTGCTGCAGCGCCTGCGGCCATCGCGCCGCAACGGAGCCGCGGCATGACCGTGCAGCCGCCGCCTGCCGCCGAGGCCGGCGTCCTGCGCAACGTGGTGGTGCTGGACAGGCCGCACGCATTGGCGCGTCCGATGCGTGCCGTGCCCGCCACTGCCGCGCGCGAGGCCGCCGTCGCCGAACCGCCGGCGCGCGCTGAAGCGCAGCCGCAAGGTTATGACCACGGGTTTCACGCCGGCTACGGCGAAGGCCTGGCCGCCGGGCAGGCGCAGCAGCGCGAACAGGATGAAGCGCAGTTCCGCAGCGTGATCGACGAGGCGCGCGCCGCTGCGGTGGAAGAGGGCCGTGCCGAAGGCCTGCTGCGCGCCAAAGAGGAACTCGAGGCGGCAGCCACCCGGCTGCGCGCCCAGCTGGTGGAAGAAGCGGAAGCGGTGCTGCAGGAGCGGCTGCAGCAGCTCGACCAGCTGGTGGCGAGCGCGGCTGCGCAATCGCGGCGCGCCGCCGCCGAAGCGGAAGACGATCTCGTCGCCCTCGGCTTCGAGGCCGTGTGCCGCGTGCTGGGCCGCCGTGCCGCCGAACCGGAGGTGCTGCGCGGCATGGTACACGACCTGCTCGCCGCCCGCGCGTCGGATGCAAGGCAGCAGCTCGCGGTGCACGTGCATCCGCAGGACCATGCCTGGCTGCTGCGCGCGGGGTCCGCGGCGCCGGTGGAATGGCATTGGGTCGCGGACGACACCGTCGCCACCGGCGGTGTGCTGTTGCGGTGGCCGCACGGCGCGCTGGACGCGCGGCTGGAAACGCAGCTGGACATGCTCCGGCAGACGCTGTTGCGCGTGCGCGAAGAGCGGCGTGCCGCCACTGGCGGAGCGCTTCCGCAATGAACGCCATGCTGGCTCCGTATCGGCAGGCCGTCGAACGCGCGGCGCTGGTGCGCCGGGTGGGGCAAGTGCAGCGCCTGGGCGGCCTGTCCGTCGACGTGCAGGGCCTGGAGGCGGACGTCGGCGAGCTGTGCCTGCTGCGTCCCCGCGCCGGCCGCAGCGGCGATGCGGCGCGGGCGCCCGTGCTCGCCGAGGTGGTTGCCGTGCGCGGTGACCAGCTGACGCTGATGCCCTACGGCCCGCTGGAAGGATTGAGCGCCGGCTGCGAGGTCGAGAGCCAGGGCCGGCACGCCGAGATCGCCGTGGGCGACGCCTTGCTGGGCCGCGTGATCGACGGCTTCGGCCGCCCGCTGGATGGCCTGCCCGAGCCGGTCGGCACGCAGCACCGCCCGCTGCGCGCGCCGCCGGTAAATCCGATGGGCCGGCCACGCATCGCGCGCATGCTGGAAACCGGCGTGCGCACCATCGACACGCTGCTCACGCTGGGCCAGGGCCAGCGCGTGGGTATCTTCGCCGGCAGCGGCGTCGGCAAGAGCACGCTGCTGGGCATGATCGCCAAGCACGTGAAGGCCGACGTCAACGTCATCGCGCTCATCGGCGAGCGCGGACGCGAAGTCAAGGAATTCATCGACAAGCAGCTGGGCGCGACCGGCCTGGCGCGCTCGGTCGTGGTCGCCGCCGCGTCGGACCAGCCGGCGCTGGCGCGCCTGCGCGCCGCGTATGCGGCGCTGGCGATCGCGGAGCATTTTCGCGACCAGGGCAAGCAGGTGCTGCTGACCATGGACTCGGTCACGCGCTTCGCCATGGCGCGGCGCGAGATCGGCCTGGCGGCCGGCGAACCGCCGACCGCGCGCGGCTACACGCCCTCGGTGTTCGCCGAATTGCCCGGCCTGTGCGAGCGTTGCGGCACGGCGCCGGGCGGCGGCTCGATCACGGCGTTGATGACCGTGCTGGTGGAAGGCGACGATTTCAACGAACCCATCGCCGACGCGATGCGTTCCATTCTGGACGGGCACATCGTGCTGTCGCGCCAGCTGGCGCAGGGCGGCCAGTATCCCGCCATCGACGTGCTGCAAAGCGCGAGCCGCGTGATGCCCGACGTGACCGCGACAGCGCAGCGCAAGCTGGCCACCGAGGCGGTGCGGCTGTTGGCGCTGCTGGAGCGCAACCGCCAGCTGGTGGACATCGGTGCCTACGAGGCCGGCAGCAATCCGGAGCTCGACATGGCGCTGCGCCACCAGCCGAAGTTGCGCGAATGGTTGTGCCAGCAGGACGGCGGCGTCGCGGCGGCGCAGGGGCTGGCCGCGCTGGACGCGCTGCTGCGCGC
>NZ_JACCWG010000442.1 GCF_013697775.1 Ramlibacter sp.
CCAGCGCGCCGTAGCTGGTGGTGGTGCCCGGCGCGATGGCCAGCAGCGCCTGCCACACCGACTGCTGGAACGGCGTTCCGTTGCGCAGGTCCAGCGGCAGGTCGAACGCGCTGCGCCTGCCCGCGTAGTAGTCGTCCAGCTGCCGGACGGTTTCGCGCAGCACCGGGTGGCTCGGCTGCTCGGACCAGCGCGCGATGTGCGCGGCTTCGGGCAGGTGGCGCTGGCCTTCGAACCAGACGCCGGCCAGGCCGGTGTCGCTGGCCGCCAGCAGCATCGTGCCGAGCGGGCTTTCGTAGCGGGTGCAAACCAGGGATCTGTCGAATTTCATTTCATGCTCCATGCCAGGCGCGCAGCACGGCATAGCTGCGCCAGGGTTTCCAGGCCTGCGACGCGGCCTCGGCCTCGCGCGCAGGGTTCTTTGCGCCGGTGACGCCCAGCGCTTTTTGCAGCGCGATGTCGCCGGCCGGAAAGGCGTCGGGCCAGCGCAGTGCCCGCATGGCGATGTACTGCGCCGTCCAGTCGCCGATGCCGGGCAGCTCCTTCAACGCCGCCACCGTGGCCTGCACGTCGGCCCCGCCGTGCAGCGCAATGCGCTTCTCGGCCACCGCCCGCGCGATCGCAACGATGGCTGCTTGCCGCTGGCGCACGATGCCCAGCTGGCCGAGTTCGTCGCCGGTCGCCGCGGCCATCACGGCCGGCGCGGGAAACAGCCGGCGCAGGTGCGGCGACGGCGTCTCGATCGGCTCGCCGAAGCGGTCGACCAGCCGCTGCGCCAGGGTGCGTGCGGCGGCCACGGTGATCTGCTGGCCCAGCACGGCGCGCACCGCCAGCTCGTAGCCGCTCACCGCGCCCGGCACGCGCAGGCCGTCGCCATTCGGAAAGCGCGCGTGCAGCACGCTGTTGATGGCCTGCGGGTCGGCGTCCAGGTCCAGCAGGGCGCGCACGCGGCGGATCGCCTGCGGCAGCACGCCGCGCAGCCCGTCGCTCACGCCCAGCACCACCTGCGTCGTCTCGGGATCGAAGCGCGCCGTCATCCAGCCGCTGTGCTGCGCGCCGGCGGATTCGATGGCCAGCGTGCGGCCGAGCTCGCCGGCCGCTTCGTCCACGTATTCCATGCCCTCGATGCGCCGCGTCGCCAGAAAGCCCAGCATGGACGCGATGTCGTACGGCGGCCGGTAGCCCAGCCGCACCTGCGTGCCGCTGCTGCCGCGCCCGCCCACGCGCCGCAGCTGCGTGGGGTTCAGCCCATAGTGCCCGACGAAGGCCGCGTTGAAGCGCCGCACGCTGGCATAGCCGCTGGCCAGCGCGACCTCGGTGATCGGCAGATCGGTGTCGGCCAGCAGCTGCTTGGCCGTAAGGAGGCGGCGCGTCTGCAGGTACTGCAGCGGCGAGACGCCGAACTGCGCCTCGAAGATGCGCCGCAGGTGGCGGTCGCTCACGCCCATGCGCGCGGCCAGCGACTCGACCGAAGGCGATTCGGACCAGGCGTCGGGCTCTTCCAGCAGGCGCGCCGCCTGCTGGGCCAGGATGCTGCCGGCGTCCTGGATCGACCAGGCCAGCGACTGCGGCGCCAGCTCGGGCCGGCAGCGCAGGCAGGGCCGGAAACCCGCGCTCTCGGCCTGCGCCGCATGGCCGAAGAAGCGGCAGTTCTCGCGCTTGGGCAGGCGCACCCGGCAGACCGGGCGGCAGTAGATGCCGGTGGTGGTCACGCCGGTGAAGAAGCGGCCGTCGAAACGCGCGTCGCGGGCCTTCATCGCCAGGTAGCAGGCGTCGGGCTGCAGGTGCGCTTCATGGGTCGTCATGCGGCCGATGATACGCAGCGCCTGCCGCAGGACTGGCCGTTTCCGGACACGTGCCTGCGGTGTGCCTGCGGGTGCCGCGGCCTACAATCCCCCGCAGTTTCCACCGAAGGGATGCAAAGAATTCCATGCAGCTGAGCCCCACGATTTTCAAGGCCTACGATGTGCGCGGCATCGTGCCGTCCACCCTGAGCGAAGAGATTGCCGAAGCCCTGGGACGCGCCTTCGGCACCCGCGCCCTCGCCGAGGGCGAGGCCGCCGTGGCGGTCGGCCGCGACGGCCGCCTCAGCGGCCCCTCGCTCAGTGCCGCGCTCATCCGCGGGCTGGCCTCCACCGGCGTCAACGTGATCGACATCGGCATGGTCACCACGCCCATGCTCTACTTTGCCGCCAGCACCTTGTGCGCCAGCGGCATCCAGGTCACCGGCAGCCACAACCCCAGGGACTACAACGGCTTCAAGATGGTGCTGGCCGGCCGCGCCATCTTCGGCGACGAGATCCAGGCGCTGCGCCGCACGATGGAAGAAGGCGGCTGGAAGCAGGCCGGCACCCCCGGCACCATCCGCAACGTCAACGTCGGTGCGCCGTACCGCGACCGCATCGTGTCCGACGTGAAGCTGGCGCGGCCGATGAAGATCGTCGTCGACTCGGGCAACGGCGTGGCCGGCGCTTCGGCGCCCGCCATCTTCCGCGCGCTCGGCTGCGAGGTCATCGAGCTGTTCAGCGAAGTGGACGGCAATTTCCCCAACCACCACCCCGACCCGAGCAAGCCCGAGAACCTGAAGGACCTGATCGCCGCGCTGCGGACCAGCGGCGCCGAGCTGGGCCTGGCATTCGACGGCGACGGCGACCGGCTGGGCATCATCACGCGCGGGGGCAACAACATCTTTCCCGACCGCCAGATGATGCTGTTCGCGCGCGACGTGCTGTCGCGCGTGCCGGGCGCGCCGATCCTGTTCGACGTGAAGTGCACGCAGCGCCTGGCGCCCGCCATCCGCGAGGCGGGCGGCCAGCCCATGATGTACAAGACCGGCCACTCGCTCATCAAGGCGAAGATGCGCGAAGTGAATTCGCCGCTGGGCGGCGAGATGAGCGGCCACATCTTCTTCAAGGAACGCTGGTTCGGCTTCGACGACGGCACCTACGCCGGCGCCCGCATCCTGGAGATCCTGTCGCGCCACGACGACCCCAGCGCCGTGCTGGACGCCCTGCCGAGCAGCTTCTCCACGCCCGAGCTCAACGTGCAGTGCGCCGAGGGCGAGCCGCACCGGCTGGTGGAACAGCTGGTGAAGACCGCGAAGTTCGACGCGCCGGCCGAGGTCTCGACCATCGACGGCGTGCGGGTCGACTGGCCCGATGGCTTCGGGCTGATCCGCGCGTCCAACACCACGCCGGTGCTGGTGCTGCGATTCGAGGGCCAGACCGAGGAGGCGCTGCACCGCATCGAGACGCGGATGCTGGCACTGCTGCGCACCGTGAAGCCCGACGCCGCCATCGGCGAGGCGGCGCATTGACGGCACCGGCGCGCGCATCGGTCACGCCGTCTTGAACATCCTGATCGTCAAGCTGTCCTCGCTTGGCGACGTGGTGCACGCCATGCCGGCGGTGCAGGACATCCGCGCGGCCCTGCCCGATGCCCGCATCGACTGGGTGGTGGAGCGCGGCTTCGCGCCGCTCGTGCAGCGCTGCGAGGGCGTGGCGCAAACCATCCCGAGCGAGATCCGCCGCTGGCGCAAGGCGCTGCTGGCCAAACGCACGCGCGAGGAATGGGCGGCGTTTCGCGAACAGCTGCAGGCGCGCGCCTATGACGCCGTGATCGACCTGCAAGGGCTCACCAAATCGGCGGTGGTCGCGCGCATGGCGCGCCTGGCGCCCGGCGGCAGCCGCTACGCGCTGGCCAACCAAACCGATGGATCGAGCTACGAAGTGCCCACGCGCTGGGTTGCCGACGTGGCGGTGCCCGTCGCGCCGCGCGTGCACGCGGTGCAGCGCTCGCGCCTGCTGTGCGCGCAGGCGCTCGGCTACACGCCGGCCGCCGCGCCGCGCTTCGG
>NZ_JACCWG010000448.1 GCF_013697775.1 Ramlibacter sp.
GCGAAGCGCCGGCGCTCCACAGCGTGGCCAGCACGGCCACACAACCTGCCGCCACCAGGCGGCCGGGACAACTACTGCGCATTTACTCCCCCGTGTACTCCAGCAGCGCCAGGTACTCCTTGCGCTCGCCCCTGGCCCATTCCTTCACCCCGATTTCACTCAGGATGCCGCTTCCGCCCGACTGCGTGCTCATGGCCATCATCGAGTCCGCCAGCTTGGCCACCGCCTCGGGCGAGGTCTTGGGCGCCGCCAGCAGCGACCAGTTGACCACCGGCTGCGTCTCGCCGATGACCGTGCCGCCGCTTTCCTTCCACTTGCGCGCGATGGTCGGGTTGACCACCCCGGCTTCCGCCAGACCGACGGAGACCTGCGCGGCGACACTGTCCTGGAAGCGAGTGTGCGAGATGTAGGGGTCGCGCACGTTCAGGCGGCGCAGCTCCGCCTTGGCCATGGCGCTGGTCGCCGCGAACTCGTCGGGCATCAGCACCTTGCGGCCGCTCAGCTGCCCCACCTCGCGGATTTGCGAACCCTTGGGCACGATGAAGGCCGCCTTGTACGGGTCCGGCCGCTTCACCACCGGATGGTAGCCGTGGTCGCGCACCAGCTTGGCCAGCTGGTTGACCGACTTGCCGAACACCAGCACAGGCTTGTCGTCCGACTGCGCCTGCTGCAGGAAGCGGCGGATGTCGATCACCGGGTCCACCAGCATCTGCTTGCTGCGCATGTTGGTGGAGATGTAGTCGGCCCAGCTGCGGTAGCGCATCGCCAGCATCGAGATGCTGAGGTCGGCAGTCACCGCCTCGTTGACCAGCAGGCGCGCCCCGCCCAGCGACGACTGGGCCCAGCCGAGCGAGGCGGCGCCGACGGCGGCCGCCGCGCCCACGCCGGCGCGCAGCAGCGTGCGGCGATTGATGTTCGAGGAAATGCTTGTTGTCATGGATGAGTCCCTTTTTGTTGGTTGATCGACGAAGCCGCGGCGGGCTGCCAGCCCTCGGTCGGCGACGGGCTGCCGCCCGAAGCACTGGTGCGCAGCTGCCGCGGGCGAAGGGCAGCCTGCTGCTGCTCCCACGCCTGTGCTGCGCTTACCGTGGCCCGGAACGCCTCCGCGCGCTCCAGCAGCCATTTCTTGTTTTCCTCCGGCAGCGCGTAGCTGAGGCGGAATTCATCCATCGGCATGCGGTCTTCCTTGACCGACTTGATCAACCGTTCGATCTCGCCGGCCGCGTGGGCGGGCGTGGACAGCAGCACCAGGCGGCTCATCTTGTCCGGGTTGTTCGGCACGTGGCACTTGGTGCACTGCGATTCGCGCAGCTGCAGCGCCAGGTCGCGGTACTGGCGGTCCAGCACCTTGGCATAGGGGTTCTCGGCCCGGTAGACGCCGTCGAACAGCGTCACCGCCGGCTGCGTGCGGCCCTGTGCGTCGGTCCACAGCCAGGAGCCTTCGAAGGCGTGCTGCACCGGCTGCACTGCTTGCAGCGGCGCGTTGGGCGCGCGGTCGGTGAACTGCGCGGCCTGGATCTTCTGGGTGGCCGGGTCGACCCACAGCATGAAGGCGTTGGCGCTCTGGTACATGGACCACTTGGCCTCTTCGTGCCAGAACGGGTAGGGGAACTGGCCGGGCGGCAGGCGGTTGCGGAACGCCGCTTCCAGCCGGACCAGGAAACGTTTCTCTTCGGGCACCCATTGCACCGTGTGCTTGCCGTTGAACATGAACAGCGGCGCGTACATGTTGGTCCAGACGTCGGGCGCGAACTGCGTGAGGTTGGTCTGGCGCAGCGTGGCCTGCGGGTCCTTGCTCTGCCGGCCCCACAGCACGAATTTGGGCAGGTGCTCGCGCAGCACGCTGTCGGCGAACAGCGCCTGGCGGCAGGTGTTGTAGGCGCCGACGTCACCGGCGGGCGCGACCGGGCAGTTCTGCGCGAGTTCGGCGGCAATCTCCTGCGCCATCTGCTGCACCGCCGGTGGAACGGCGGCGGCGGTGTCCGCCGCTCCCGGGCTGGCCGGGAAGGCAGGGGCGGCTGCGAACGCGCAGGCCGCGAGGGCCCAGCGCGACAGGCGCGCCGGAGAGAAAGTGAAACGAGAGTGCCGCTTGGTGGTCATCGCTACTCCTTGGTGTAGTCCAGCAAAGCCAGGTAATCCTTGCGTTCGGCGCGTGCCCATTCCTTGATGCCCAAGGTCTGCAGAACGGCGCTTGCCTGCGTATTCGTGTTCATGCCCATGAGGATCTCGCGCAGCTGCGCCAGCATGTCTTCGGGCATCGTGGGTGCGGCCAGCAGCGACCAGTTCACCACCGGCTGCGTTTCGGCCAGCACGCGTCCGCCGTCGGCGGCCCACTTCTTGGCGATGGTCGGATTGACCACGCCGATGTTGGCGAAGCCGTTCTGGACCTGCTGGGCCACGGCTTCCTGGTAGCGGGTGTGCGCTACCTCCACGCCGGTCACGTTCTGGCGGCGCAGCTCCGCGCGCGCCACTGCGGTGGTGGCCGCGTATTCGTCGGGCATCAGGATCTTCGCCTTGGCGCGCCCGGCGTCGGCCAGGGTCTTGAGCTGCGAACCCTTGGGGACGATGAACGCCGCCTTGTAGGGATCGGCGCGCCGCACCAGCGGGTGGTAGCCCTCGTCGCGCACCAGCTTGGCCAGCTGGTTCACCGACTTGCCGAATATCAGTTCGGGCCGGGGCTGGGCCTGCGCCAGGCTGACGAAGCGCTTGATGTCCAGCACCGCTTCGATGCCGATCGCGTGGCGGCCCTTGATCTGTTCGCTGAGGTGATCGGCCAGCGGCTTGTAGCGGTTGGTCAGGACGAAGAAGTTGGTTTCGCCGGTGACCGCTTCGTTGATCAGGAAGCGCCACGCCTTGCCGCCCACTCCCGCCGCCCGCGCGCCGTTTCCTGCCGTTTGCGCCAGGGCCGGAGCGCCGAGCAGCAAGCCGAGTCCTCCCAGGCCCGCCGCCGCGCAGAAGCGCCGGCGTGTGTTGTTGTTTTCGTTGTGCATCTGCCCCTGATCCCCACGCTCGCCATGTTTCAAGTTCTCTCTCCGTCGTTTCGTTATGGGTCGCGCGTCACACGCGATGTGCGAAATGTAGGAAGAGGCAGGGCGGTGGTCAAAACGGATGAGGGGACAGCCCCTGTCAGATCTGACAGGGTGCATGACGAAACCGCAGAGTCACATGCGCGTCAGTCCGAAGCGTTCACATTTGCTGACGTCTTGACACCGTCTGCACAGCTTGGACAGTGATAAGTGGCGCCGGAACACCGACCAAGCGCGGCAGGACGCCTGCCGCGCGAACAATTGACGGGCTTGGTGATTTTTTTGCCGACCTGTCAGAGCTGACGCAGCCCTGTGCGGCCGAAAGCATTCAAGCGGCGGAGACAGCCTCCAGCAACTCCGTCTCGATCTCGATCTGCCTTCGGTTTTGCTGCAGTTCCGCGCCGTCGATCAGGAACGTGTCTTCCACGCGTTCGCCCAGCGTGGACACCTTCGCCAGCTGCAGGTTGATCTTGTGGCGCGCCAGCACGCGCGCGATCGAATACAGCAATCCCGCGCGGTCGCTGGCGGAAATGGACAGCAGCCAGTACTGCGCGCGCTCGTCGGGCCGCAGGTCGATGCGCGGCGCCACGGGGAAACTTTTCACGCGGCGCGACACGCGTCCGCGGCTGGGCGCGGGCAGCGGGCCGGCTTTCTGGATCGTGGCGGCGAGTTCCGCCTGCACCATGCTGATCAACTCGCGGTAGTGCTCGGGCAGCATGTTGGTCACGGCCTGGAAGGTGTCCAGCGCATAGCCGTTGCTGGCGGTGTGCACTTTCGCGTCCAGGATGCTGAAGCCGGCCTGGTCGAAGTAGCCGCAGATGCGCGCAAACAGGTCCGGCTGGTCGGGCGTGTACACCAGCACCTGCAGGCCTTCGCCCACCGGCGACAGGCGCGCGCGCACGATGGTCTGGCCGCTGCCCGCGTAGCGCGACACGTGGCGCGTGTGCCAGGCGATGTCGGAGGCCTCGTGGCGCATGAAGTAGCCCACGTTCAGCGTGTCCCACAGCTTCTTGTGCGCCTGGAAGGGCAGGGTGTAGAGCTGCAGCTGCACCAGCGCTTCGCGCTTGCGCGCCTCCACGTCGGCGTCGGGGTCGGGGGCGCGGCCGCCCAGCACGCGCAGCGTGTAGCGGTACAAGTCCTCCAGCAGCTTGCCCTTCCAGGCGTTCCACACCTTCGGGCTGGTGCCGCGGATGTCCGACACCGTCAGCAGGTACAGCGCGGTCAGGCGCCGCTCGTCGCCCACGCGCTGCGCGAAGGCCTGGATCACCGCCGGGTCGCTCAAATCGGCCTTCTGCGCGATGCGGCTCATGGCCAGGTGCTCGCGCACCAGGAATTCGACCAGTTCGCAGTCTTCACGCTCGATGCCGTGCTGGCTGCAGAAAAAACGCACCTCGCCCGCGCCCAGCTCGGAATGGTCGCCGCCGCGGCCCTTGGCGATGTCGTGGAACAGCGCGGCGATGTACAGCACGTAGGGCTTGTCCCAGCCGGCCGCCAGCTGCGAGCAGAACGGGTATTCGTGCGCGTGCTCGGGCAGGAAGAAGCGCCGCACGTTGCGCAGCACCATCAAGATGTGCTGGTCCACCGTGTACACGTGGAACAAGTCGTGCTGCATCTGGCCGACGATGCGGCGGAACACCCACAGGTAGCGCCCCAGCACCGAAGTCTGGTTCATCAGCCGCAGCGCGTGGGTGATGCCTTGCGGCTGCATCAGCATGGCGCGGAAGGTGGCGTGGTTGGCCGGGTCGTTGCGGAACTTGGCGTCCATCACCTCGCGCGCGTTGTAGAGCGCGCGCAGCGTGCGCGCCGACAGGTCCTTCACGCCCACCGTGGTCTGGTACAGCAGGAAGGTTTCCAGAATGGCCTGTGGGTTCTTCAGGTACAGGTCGTCGCTGGCGACCTCGATCATCCCTGCCTTCTCGTAGAACCGTTCGTTGATCGGCCGCGGCTCGCCGGCGTTCGGGTTCAGCCGCTCCTCGATGTTGAGCAGCAGGATGTGGTTGAGCTGCGCCACCGCTTTGGCCGCCCAATAAAAGCGCTTCATCAGCACTTCGCTGGCGCGCACCACGATGCGGCCGGTCACCGGATTGGTTTCCGTGGCGTAGCCGAAGGATTCGGCCACCGCCGTCTGCAGGTCGAACACCAGCCGGTCTTCGCGCCGACCGGCGATGGCGTGCAGCTTGGCGCGCATCAGGTTCAGCAGCGCCTCGTTCTGCTTGATGCTGCGCGCCTCCAGCGGCGTGGCCAGGCCGGTGCGCACCAGCTCGTCCCAGCTGCTGCCCAGGCCGGCCGCCCGCGCCACCCACAAAATGACCTGCAGGTCGCGCAAGCCGCCCGGCGATTCCTTGCAGTTCGGCTCCAGGGCGTAGGGCGTGTTCTCGTACTTGTTGTGGCGCTGGCGCATCTCCAGCGTCTTGGCGACGAAGAAGGCGCGCGGATCGACGATTGGCTGGAAGCGCTGCTCGAATTCCGCGAACAGCCTGCGCTCGCCGACCAGCAGGCGCGACTCCAGCAAAGAGGTCTGCACCGTCACGTCGCCCTGCGCCTGGGCGATGCAGTCGGCCACGGTGCGCACGCTGGAGCCGATTTCCAGCCCGGCGTCCCAGCAGCTGCCGATGAAGGCCTCCACCTTGCGTCGCAGTTCGGCATCGCCGTCGGCCGAGACGCCGTCGGGCAGCAGCACCAGCACGTCCACGTCGGAGTGCGGCAAGAGCTCGCCGCGGCCGAAGCCGCCGACGGCCAGAAGAGCGAAAGAGGGCGGCAGCTGCGCCTGCGCCCACAGTTCGCGCAGCGCGCCGTCGGTCAGTGCGGAGAGGTCGCGCAGCAGCTTGCGGATGCCGCGAGTGGACATGCCCGGCGTCCTGAGCGGCGCCACCAGTTGCGACTTGCGGGCGCGGTAGCTCTCGCGCAGGGCGGTGACGGCGTGGGCCTGCGGCTGTGCCGCTTCAGGGGCGGAGAGACGGCTGGCCATGCGTCATGCCGCCTTGCGCGGTCAGCCCTTGACGAAGGGCGGCGGCGGCGGGCTGCCGGCCGAGAGCGTCAGCACCTCGTAGCCGTTCTCGGTGACCAGCACGGTGTGCTCCCACTGCGCCGACAGCGAATGGTCCTTGGTGACGATGGTCCAGCCGTCGCTGCCGAATTCCTTCACCTCGCGCCGCCCGGCGTTGATCATGGGCTCGATGGTGAAGGTCATGCCGGGCGTGAGCTCCTCCAGCGTGCCCGGGCGGCCGTAGTGCAGCACCTGCGGGTCTTCGTGGAAGCGCTGGCCGATGCCGTGGCCGCAGAACTCGCGCACCACCGAGTAGCCGCTGCCCTCGGCGAATTTCTGGATCGCGAAGCCGATGTCGCCCAGCCGCACGCCGGGCCTCACCTGCACGATGCCGTGCCACATGGCCTCATAGGTGACGGCGCACAGGCGCTTGGCGGCGATGGAGACATCCCCCACCAGGAACATGCGGCTGGTGTCGCCGTACCAGCCGTCCATGATGACGGTGACGTCCACGTTGACGATGTCGCCCTTCTTCAGCGCCTTGTCGTTGGGGATGCCGTGGCAGACCACGTGGTTGACCGAGGTGCACAGCGACGCCGGGTACGCCGGGTAGCCCGAAGGCTGGTAGCCCAGCGTGGCCGAGGTCGTGCCCTGCTTCTTCATGAAGTCGGCGGCCAACTGGTCGATCTCGCGGGTGGTGATGCCCGGCTTGATGAACGGTGTGAGGTAGTCCAGCACCTCGGCTGCCAGCTGTCCCGCGACGCGCATCCCCTGGATGCCGTCCACGTCTTTGTAGGTAATGCCCATGGACGCGATTATCCCATCGGCCCCGGACCCGCGCAGTGGCCGCAGTTAGAATCAAAGGCTGCCCCGGACCCCAGTCAGCGGTCCGCGGGCTCTTCGGATTCCCCCGACGCAACCCAGGCAAGACAGTGTCCCTGCACATCACCGAGTTCGAGGGCGGCAATGCCCTCAGCGCGTTCCGCGCCCAGCAATTACTTCCCCGTCTGCAAGCCCTGCACGACAAGATCGCCGGCATCTCGGCGCGCTACGTGCACCTGGTTGCCTCGCAGGAGCCCCCTTCGGGCGCCGAACGCGAGCGGCTGGCGGCGCTGCTGACCTATGGCGATCTCTATTCCGGTGCATCCGACGGCCCGCTGGTGGTGGTGACGCCGCGGCTGGGCACGGTGTCGCCCTGGGCCTCCAAGGCCACCGACATCGCCCACAACTGCGGCTTGGCCGTGCGCCGCATCGAACGCGTCGTGGAATACCGGCTGGCGCTGAAGACCGGCTGGCTGGGCGGCAAGCCCGCGCTGGACCAGGCGGCGCTGGCGCAGGCGGTGGCCGGCTTCCTGCACGACCGCATGACCGAAAGCGTGATGCCCTCGCGCGACGGCGCCCGTGCCCTGTTCACCGAGCTGCAGGCCGCGCCAATGGAGCACGTGGACGTGCTGCAAGGCGGCCGCGCCGCGCTGGAGCAGGCCAACACGCGCTTTGGCCTGGCCCTGGCCGACGACGAGATCGACTACCTGGTGGACGCCTTCCGCGGCCTGGGGCGCAACCCCAGCGACGTGGAGCTGATGATGTTCGCCCAGGCCAACAGCGAGCATTGCCGCCACAAGATCTTCAACGCCGATTTCACCATCGACGGCGTGCCGCAGGACAAGAGCATGTTCGGCATGATCCGGCACACCCACCAGAGCAACCCGCAGCACACGGTCATCGCCTATGCCGACAATGCCGCGGTGATGGAGGGCCTGCCGGTCGAGCGCTACCTGGCGCGCGCGGGCGGCCGCTACGAGAAGGGCGACGCCACCCACCACGTGCTGATGAAGGTGGAGACGCACAACCACCCGACGGCGATTTCGCCGTTCCCGGGCGCCTCCACCGGCGCCGGCGGCGAGATCCGCGACGAGGGCGCCACCGGACGCGGCGCGCGTCCCAAGGCGGGCCTGGCCGGCTTCACGGTGTCCAAGCTGTGGGATGGCCGCTTCGGCAAGCCCGAGCACATCGCCAGCCCGCTGCAGATCATGGTGGAAGGGCCGCTGGGCGGCGCCGCCTTCAACAACGAATTCGGCCGGCCCAACCTGCTGGGCTATTTCCGCGAATACGAGCAGCAGGTGGGCGGCGTGGCGCGCGGCTATCACAAGCCCATCATGATCGCCGGCGGCGTCGGCAACATCGACGCGCGGCTGACCAAGAAGATTCCGTTCCCCCCCGGCACCCTGCTGATCCAGCTGGGCGGCCCCGGCATGCGCATCGGCATGGGCGGCGGCGCGGCCAGTTCCATGGCCACCGGCACCAACACGGCGGAGCTGGACTTCGATTCGGTGCAGCGCGGCAACCCGGAAATCCAGCGTCGCGCGCAGGAGGTCATCAACCACTGCTGGGCCGAAGGCGATGCGAACCCGGTGCTGGCGATCCACGACGTCGGCGCGGGCGGCCTGTCCAATGCATTCCCCGAGTTGACCCACGACGCAGGCCGCGGCGCGCGCTTCGATTTGCGCAAGATCCCGCTGGAAGAAACCGGCCTGGCGCCCAAGGAAATCTGGTGCAACGAAAGCCAGGAGCGCTACGTCCTGGCCATCGCGCCGGAATCGCTTGCGCAGTTCCAGGCCTTCTGCGAGCGTGAGCGGTGCCCGTTCGCGGTGGTGGGCGTGGCGACGCAGGAGCCGCAGCTGGTGGTGGCCGGCGAGCCTGTTGGCGCTGAGCGAAATGGTGCCGTTCGCCCTGAGCCTGTCGAAGGGTCCGCTTCGACAGGCTCAGTGCAGGCTTCGACAGGCTCAGCCCGAACGGAGTACCCCTTGGGGAAAGCCGTCGACATGCCGCTGGAAGTCCTGCTCGGCAAACCTCCCAAGATGCACCGCGACGTGAAGCGCGTGCCCGTCGACGTCCCGCCCATCGACCTGGCCGGCGTTTCCCTGCAGGACGCCGCGGTCAAGGTGCTGAGCCACCCGACCGTCGCCTCCAAGCGCTTCCTCATCACCATCGGCGACCGCACCGTGGGCGGCCTCAGCCACCGCGACCAGATGGTTGGCCCCTGGCAGGTGCCGGTGGCCGACTGCGCCGTGACGCTGGCCGACTACAAGGGCTTCGGTGGCGAGGCCATGAGCATGGGCGAGCGCACGCCGCTGGCCGCCATCGACGCGCCTGCGTCGGGCCGCATGGCGGTGGCCGAGGCCATCACCAACCTGCTGGCCGCGCCCATCGAGCTGCCGCGCGTGAAGCTGTCGGCCAACTGGATGGCCGCCTGCGGCGAGCCGGGCGAGGACGCCGCGCTGTACGACACCGTGCGCGCCATCGCCATGGACCTGTGCCCCAAGCTGGGCGTGGCCGTGCCTGTGGGCAAGGACAGCCTGTCGATGCGCACCCAGTGGCGCGAAGAGGGCGCCGACGGCGCGGCGAAGAAAGTCACCTCGCCGGTCAGCCTGATCGTCACCGCCTTCGCCACCTTGCCCGACGTGCGGGGCACGCTCACGCCGCAGCTGGAGAACACCCAAGACACCACGCTGGTGCTGGTCGATCTGGGCAAAGGCCGCCACCGCATGGGCGGCAGCATCCTGGCGCAGGTGCTCGAGCAGCCGGGCGGCGCCGTGCCCGATTTGGACGAGGCGCAGAACCTGGTGAGCCTGGTCGACGCCGTCAACGCGCTGCGCGCGCAGGGCCGCATCCTGGCCTACCACGACCGCAGCGACGGCGGCCTGTTCGCCGCGGCCTGCGAGATGGCCTTCGCCGGCCACGTTGGCGTGTCGCTGAACGTGGACCTGCTGGTGACCGAGGGCGACGGCATCGCCGACAGCCGCGCCGACGTCGGCGACGCCAAGAACTGGGCCGGCCAGGTGAGCGCGCGGCGCGAGGAACTGACGCTCAAAGCGCTGTTCAACGAGGAGCTGGGCGTGCTGCTGCAGGTGCGCACCGCCGAGCGCAACGAGGTGATGCAGGTGCTGCGCGAGCACGGCCTGTCCAGATTCAGCCATTTCGTCGGCATGACCCGCCCGGAGTCCTCCGCCATCGACGTGGGCAAGGGCGAGGTGCAGGTCTGGCGCGACACCAAGCCTGTGTTTTCCGCCAAGCTGGCCGACCTGCACCAGGTGTGGGACAGCGTGAGCTGGAAGATCTGCCAGCTGCGCGACAACCCGGTGTGCGCCGACAGCGAGCACGCTGGCGCCGGCGCCCCGGACGATCCGGGCCTGCACGTGCACCTGACCTTCGATCCGGCCGAGGACCCGTTCGCCCTGAGCCTGTCGAAGGGCTCACCCGCCCTCAACCTCACCCGTCCCCGGGTCGCCATCCTGCGCGAACAGGGCGTGAACTCGCACGTCGAGATGGCCTACACCTTCGACGAGGCCGGCTTCGAACCCTACGACGTGCACATGACCGACCTGCAGTCCGGCCGCACCACGCTGGGCGACTTCCAGGGCATCGTGGCCTGTGGCGGCTTCAGCTACGGCGACACGCTGGGCGCGGGCATCGGCTGGGCGCGCAGCATCACCTTCCACCCGGTGTTGAACGAACAGTTCAAGGCCTTCTTCGCCCGCACCGACACCTTCGGGCTGGGCGCGTGCAACGGCTGCCAGATGTTCGGCGAACTGGCCGACATCATTCCCGGCGCCGGCGCCTGGCCGCGCTTCACCACCAACCAGAGCGAACGTTTCGAGGCGCGCCTGTCGCTGGTGGAGGTGCTGGAGTCGCCCAGCATCTTCTTCGCCGGCATGGCCGGCAGCCGCCTGCCGATCGCGCTGGCGCACGGCGAGGGCTATGCCAACTTCGCGCGCCACGGCGACGCCGCGCGCGTGGTGGCCGCCATGCGCTTCGTGGACAACCACGGCCGCCCCACCGAGCAGTACCCGTTCAACCCGAACGGCAGCCCGGGCGGCCTCACGGCCGTGACCACGCCCGACGGCCGCTTCACCGCGCTGATGCCGCATGCCGAGCGCGTGTTCCGCAACGTGCAGATGAGCTGGACTTCGGGCGGCAAAAGCGAATTCAGCCCGTGGATCCGCATGTGGCGCAACGCCCGCAAGTGGGTGGGGTGATGGATGCGAGTGCCGCGCCAGCGCAAAACGCGCTGCTGCTGCGGCCGCCGCACGCGCTCGATCCCTGGCTCAGCGCCGGTATCGGTGTCGCATTCGATGGCGCCGCCGGCGACCTGCAGTGCCACTTTCCGGCTGTTCTGGGCAGCGGCCTGGTGTTGGTGCTCGAAGGCGCGCTGGGCCTGCACGACGGCATGCGCCTGCACCCTTTGCCGGCGGCCTTCGTCAGCGGCCCGGCCACGTCGCCGGTGACGCTGTATCGCACGCCGCGCCTGCGCTGCATCGCGGTGATGGTGCGTCCCGCTGGCGCGGCGGCCCTGCTCGGCGACACACCCGAAGCGCTGGTCGACGGAATAGCCGATGCACGGGCCGTGTTCGGGCCCCGATGGAACACCTGGATGGAGCGCATCGGGCACGCGCGCGGCGACGCGGCGCGGATCGGCCGGCTGTTCGATTTCGTGTGGGACACGGTCGGCGGCGAGCAAAGGCATGCGGCGCGCCGCATCTCCGGGGCGCAGCTGCAGCACGCTGCCCTGCGCGGCACGCCTGGGACGCCTCAAACGGGCGGCTACAGCAGGCGGCACTTCGAGCGCCTGTTCTCCGCGCATTTCGGGCTGCGGCCCAAGCTGTTCCAGCGGCTCGCGCGCACCGAGGCGGCGCTGCGCGACCTGCTGGCCGGCGGGTGCTGCGGCGCCGACCTGGCCATGCGGCACGGCTACTTCGACCAGTCGCACCTGGGCCGGGACTTGCGCGCCTTCGCCGGCGCACCGGCCGGCACCCTGTTGTCGGCGGTGCAGGCCAGCGCGCCGGCCTATTGGCCGCTGCTGGTCGGCGCGAGCTATGGGCGCGCGGGGCTGCGCGCCGATTTCGGGGACGCGGTGTCGCATTTTTCCTAGCGCGCGCGGGCAGGGCAGCGATAACGTCGGGCCCATGAACGCTTCACGTGCCTACCTTCTGCTGGCGGCTGCCGGCCTGCTCCTGCCCTGGTATTTCAACCTTGCCTATCTCGGCGGCGGCGGCAGCCTGGCGCCGGGCGCGTTCCTGGCGGCGGTGTCGGCCAATGCGTTGACCTCGGCGATCACCTGGGACGTCTACATCGCCGCTGCCGTGGCGTCGGTGTGGATGGTGCGCGACGCGCCTCGCAGCGGCGTTCGCCGGCCCTGGCTGTACGTCGTCCTGTGCTTCGCCGTGGGGCTGGCCTTCGCCTATCCGCTTTACCTTGCACGCCGGGAGGCGGCGGGCGCTGACCGTTAGGGCGTGAGCCCTACACTTGCGGCCCATGCCTCGCAACCCTCACCGCTACGACAGCATCGACGCGCTGCGCGGCGTGGCCATCGTCTGGATGACGGTGTTCCATTTCTGCTTCGATCTCAACCACGCCGGCTGGCTGCGGCAGAACTTCTATACCGATCCGTTCTGGACCTGGCAGCGCACCGCCATCGTCAGCCTGTTCCTGTTCTGCGCCGGGCTGGGCCAGGCAGTGGCGGTGGCCCAGCGGCAGGACTGGCCGCGCTTCGGCAAGCGCTGGGCGCAGGTGGCCGGCTGCGCGCTGCTGGTGACAGCCGGCTCGGTGTGGATGTTCCCGCGCAGCTACATCTACTTCGGCGTGCTGCACGGCATCGCGCTGATGCTGGTGATCGTGCGGCTCACGTCCGGCTGGGGCCGGTGGCTGTGGCTGGCGGGCGCGCTGGCCATCGCCAGCAAGTTCGCCGCGGCCGACCTCATCGCGTCCACGCCTTCACTGGACTTCCTCAACGGCAAGGCGTGGAACTGGGTGGGTTGGATCAGCCGCAAGCCGGTGACCGAGGACTACGTGCCGCTGCTTCCGTGGCTGGGCGTGATGTGGTGGGGCATGGCGGCCGGGCAGTGGCTGCTGGTTGAACGGCGCGCCTGGATCGCGCGCCCCATGCCGCGCGCAACAGCGCCGCTGGCATGGCTCGGCCGCTGGAGCCTCAGCTGGTACATGCTGCACCAGCCGGTGCTGATCGGTGTGCTGATGCTGATCAAGGGCTGACGTCGGCAAGTGAAGGAGCCGTCCTACGGCGTGGCCGAAGCCGGGCACTTATTTTGGCGAGGGCGCTTCTGCCCACGACCCGATTGCCACTCCGCCTCATGCCCAAGACCCCCTCTCCCGCGGCGCCCGCACGCAAAGCCGCCGCCAAGTCCGCCGCCCGCAACACCGATTCCGGCCCCAGCGAAGTCCTCCCCGTCGCCGACGGCGACCGCGCGGCCCGCAAGATGGCCGACACCGAGGCGCTGGCCGCGGCCATGCCGCACAACCCGAACAAACCCGGCGAGCACGGCTTCGCCAACGGCGTGGCGCCGCAG
>NZ_JACCWG010000455.1 GCF_013697775.1 Ramlibacter sp.
TGCTGGACAGCCCCGGCTGGTGGCAGCGCGACACGCGGCTGCTGTACACGCCGCACGGCGAGGTGCAGGCGCTGCCGATGGCGGGCCGCCCGATCCTCATCACCGGCGCCACCGGCACGCTGGGGCAGGCGTTCGCGCGCATCTGCACCATGCGCGGGCTGCCGCACCAGCTGCTGCGCCGCGCCGACATGGACGTGGCCGACCCGCAGTCGGTGCAGGCCGCGCTGGAGCGCTGGCAGCCCTGGGCCGTGATCAACACCGCCGGCTTCGTGCGCGTGGACGACGCCGAGAGCGACCCGCGCCAGTGGCGCGAGAACGTCACCGGGCCCGAGGTGCTGGCGGCGGCGTGTGCGCAGCACGGCGTGCGGCTGTTGAGCTTTTCCAGCGACCTGGTGTTCGACGGCGGCAAGGAGCAGCCCTACACCGAGCACGACCCCACGCAGCCGCTGAACGCCTACGGCCGCGCCAAGCGCGAATCCGAGCTGCGCATCCTGGCCAAGGCGCCCGATGCGCTGGTGATCCGCACGGCCGCCTTCTTCGGCCCCTGGGACAAGCACAACTTCATCACCCTGGCGCTCGACGCGCTGCGCCGGGGCGAATCCTGGACCGCCGCGGACGACCAGTGGATCTCGCCGACCTACGTGCCCGACCTGGTGCACACGGCGCTGGACCTGCTGGTCGACGGCGAAAGCGGCCTGTGGCACCTGGCCAACCGCGGCGCGGTCAGCTGGTCGGGCCTGGCCTGCCTGGCGGCCGAGGCCGCGCAGCTGGACACGGCACTGGTGCACCCGGTGCCCGGCGCGACGCTGGGCCAGGTCGCCGCGCGCCCGCGCTTTTCGGCGCTGGGCAGCGAGCGCGGCCTGCTGATGCCGACGCTGGAAGACGGCCTGGCGCGCTATCTCGCCGCCGCTGCCCAGGACGCAGCCGTGCAGCAGGCAACCACAACCTCATCGAAATCGATATGACTCTTCCCTCCGTGATCGTCGCCGGCGGTGCCGGCTACATCGGGTCGCACATGGTGCGCATGCTGCAGGAAAACGGCTACCAGGCCGTGGTGGTGGACAACCTGGCCACCGGCCATGCGGACGCGGTGCGCTTGGGCGCCGTGCTGCGCGAGGGCGACATCGGCGATCCTGATTTCATGCGCGCATTGCTGCGCGAGCACCGGCCGCAATGCGTGATGCACTTCGCCGCCGCCAGCCTGGTCGGCGAGTCGATGGTGAAGCCGGCCAAGTACTGGCGCAACAACCTGGTGCAGACGCTGAACCTGCTGGACGCGATGCGGGAGTGCGAGGTCAAGCAGTTCATCTTCTCCTCCACCGCCGCGGTGTACGGCAACCCGGTGGAAGTGCCGATCACCGAGCAGCATCCGCAGCTGCCGATCAACCCGTATGGCAACAGCAAGCTGGCGGTGGAGAAGGCGCTGCAGGATTACGGCACGGCCTATGGGCTGCGCTCGATCACCTTGCGCTATTTCAACGCCGCCGGCGCGCACCCGGACGGCACGCTGGGCGAGCGGCACGAGCCCGAGACGCACCTGATCCCGCTGGTGCTGCAGGTGGCTTCAGGCCGGCGCGAGGTGATCGGCCGCTTCGGCCAGGACTTCCCCACGCGCGACGGCTCGTGCATCCGCGACTACATCCACGTGCAGGACCTGTGCAGCGCGCACCTGCTGGCATTGCAGAAGCTGGAGCAAGGCGCGGCGACCACAGTCTACAACCTGGGCAACGGCAACGGCCATTCGGTGAACGAGGTGATCGAGGCGGCGCGCCGCGTCACCGGTCACCCGATCCCGGTGCGCGACGACCCCCGGCGCGCGGGCGACCCGCCGGTGCTGGTGGCGGACGCCACGCGCGCGCGCAAGGAGCTGGGCTGGACGCCCCAGCACGCGGACATCGAAACCGTCATCGCGCACGCGTGGCAGTGGGAACAGAAGGGAATGAACGCGCGCTGAGGTTTGGTCAGGCTGCGGGCACCAGCTGCTTGCCGCTGTGCCCGGCACCGCCGTACTGCGCCAGCACGGCGTCGGCGACCTGCTTCACCGCGTCGCTGCGGCACAGCGCCACACACGCGCCGCCGAAGCCCGCGCCGGTCAGCCGCGCGCCGAACACACCCGGCTGCGCCTGCAGCATCGCCACCAGCTGGTCCAGCTCCGGTGTCGACACCTCGTAGTCGTCGCGCAGGCTGGCATGCGAGGCATTCATCAGCCGCCCGAATTCTTCCGCCCCGCTGCAACCCAGTGCCGACAGCACGCGCTCGTTTTCGGTGAACACATGCCGCGCGCGCCGGCGCATCGGCTCAGGCAGGCCTTCGATGGCCTGCAGGTGCTGCACGTCGCGCAGCGACGCCACGCCCAGCAGCCGCGCCGCTTCCTCGCATTCGCCGCGGCGCTGGTTGTAGCCGCTGCCGGCCAGCGTGCGCGCGATGCCCGAGTCCAGCACCAGCACGGCGCTGCCCGCGGGCAGCGGCACGTCGCGCCGCTCCAGCGAACGCGTGTCGATCAGCAGCGCCCGGTCGGTGGCCGCCAGGCTGGACGCCATCTGGTCCATGATGCCGCAGCGCACGTGGGCGTACTCGATCTCGGCGCGCTGGGCGAGCTGCGCGATCTGCACGTCGTCGATCGGCAGCGCCAGCAGCGTGCGCAGGCAGCGCAGCGTGGCGACTTCCAGCGCGGCGCTGGACGACAGGCCGACGCCCATGGGCACCTCGGACGCCACCTCGATGTCCAGGCCCGGCACCTCGGCGCCCTGCCCGCGCACGAGCGCGAGGCAGCCGAACACGTAGCTGGCGAAATGTTCCTCCGGCGGTGCGTCGAACGAGAACGTGACCGCGCGGCCCAGCTCCTCGGCATGCAGGTTGAAGGCCTGCGTGCCATTGCGCCGCATGCGCACCGACGTGCGCTGCACGATCGCCACCGGCATGACGAAGCCGTCGTTGTAGTCGGTGTGCTCGCCCAGCAGGTTGACGCGGCCGGGCGCGTCGGCCGCGGCTTGGGTGGTCGTGGTGGTGATCGATCCGGCGTTCATGCGATGCTGACCTCCACCTGCTGCAGCTCGCGCGCCTTTTCCTCCGGCAGCGCGTCCATGGCGAAGAAGCCGGCCGCCAATTCGGTTCCGGCCAGGTACTTCAGCCGGTCGCGCGTGCGGTATGGCGGCCAGATCTGCGCGTGCAGGTGCGACTCGGGATGCGGCACGCCGTCGGTCGGCGCCTGGTACCAGGCCATGAGGTAGGGAAACGGCCGGTCCCACAGCTTGTCGAATTTCATCAGCACGGTTTTCAGCGCGCGTGCCAAGTCGGCGCGCACCGCGTCGCTCAATTGCGCGAAGCCTTCCACCGGCTCGATGGGCGCGATCCACACCTCGTACGGGTAGCGCGCGCAGACCGGCACGAAGGCCACCGCGTGCGGCCCTTCGTACAGCATGCGCACGCCGTCGCGCCGCTCGGCGGCGATGTGCTGCGCCAGGATGCCGCGCCCGTGCCTGTCGAAATGCTCTCCCGCCATCTGCTGCATGCGCGCCGGCACCGGCGGCACCACCGGGTAGGCGTAGATCTGCCCGTGCGGATGGTGCAGCGTCACGCCGACCTCGGCGCCGCGGTTCTCGAACGGCAGCACGTACTGGACGGCCGCTTCGCTGCCGATGCGCCGCGTGCGGTCGCCCCACACGCCCAGCAGCAGCTCAATGTGGTCCAGCGGCAGGCTGGCAAGCGAGGCAGTGCGGTCCTGCGTGAACACCACCACCTCGCAGCGGCCCTGCGCCGGCGCGGTCGGCACGATCATGTCGGGCGGCGCGCAGACGAAGCCGCCCAGCGAGGGAAAGCGGTTCTCGAACACCGCGATGTCCCAGGGCCCCACCGGCACTTCGGTCGGGTTGGCCGGATCGGTCATCGGCGCCAGCGGGTTGTATTCGGGCGGCGGCAGGAAGGTGCGGCCCTGGCGGTGCGCGGCATAGGTCACCCACTCGCCGCGCAGCGGGTGCCAGCGCAGGTGGGCGCCGCTCGCCAGCGGGTCGGGGAATGGGCTGGGCGCCTGCAGGCCTTCGGGCAGCGGCGCGCGCGCGTACAGCGTCATCGGGCGGCCGTCGGGTTTGACCAGTTCCACCGCGTGCATCACACGCCCCCCGGAATCCAGGTGCGCGACTGCGCCGTCGCCTTCTTGACGCGCTCCAGCGGGACCTTCGGCGTGCGGTCCGCATACAGCAGGCCGTTGGCTTCCTGGAAGGTGTCGGCGAACTGCGTGTAGCAAAAGCCGCTGAACAGCGCCGTGTTGATCACCGTGGTGAGCAGCTGCTCGTACAGCCGCGCGAAGGTTTCCTCGTCGGCGATTTCGGTGTAGCCCCAGATCTTCTTCACGCCCTCTTCGGCTTGCTGCTGGAAGGCGATGCCGCCGAACTCGGTGAGGATGATCGGCTGGCCGCGGTGCGGATGCCCGTCCAGCGTGAGGATGCGGCCGCCCGGGCGGCGCTGCCCGAACAGCTGCTCGGGGTCCACCTCGGGCCCGTAGCGCTGGCGCATGTGCTCCAGGTTGGAGTCGTAGTCGTGGATGCCGATGATGTCGGTGGCCGACGACTCCCAGCCGTCGTTGCCGATCACCGCGCGCGTCTGGTCCAGCGTCTTGGTCAGGTGGTAGAGCGCCTCCACCGCGTGGCGGTGCGCCTGCACCGAAGGCAGCTCGGGAACGCCCCAGCTCTCGTTGAACGGCACCCACACGATGATGCAGGGGTGGCTGTAGTCGCGGTCGATCGCCTCGGTCCACTCGCGGATGGTGCGCTTGATGGCGGTGCGTGTGAAGCGGTAGGCCGAAGGCATCTCCTCCCAAACCATCAGGCCCAGCCGGTCGGCCCAGTACAGGTAGCGCGGGTCCTCGATCTTCTGGTGCTTGCGCACGCCGTTGAAGCCCATGGCCTTGGCCAGCTCCACGTCGTGCTTCAGGGCCGCGTCGCTGGGCGCGGCCAACAGCGTGTCGGGCCAGTAGCCCTGGTCCAGCACCATGCGCAGCACGTAGGGCCGGCCGTTGAGCATGAAGCGGTCGCGCAGCACCGCGACCGAGCGCAGCGCGGTGTACGACTGCACTTCGTCAAGGACTTCCTCGCCGCGCATCAGCCGCAGGCGCGCATCCAGCAGCGTGGGCCGCTCGGGGCTCCACAGCAGCTCGTTGCGGAAGTCGTCGATGCCCGGGTCGGACAGCACCACGAAGCGGTCGACCTCGCCGTCGACCACGCGATAGCGGTCGCGCGCGAGCAGGCGCTCGCCGTGCTTGAGTTCCAGCTCGACCGACAGGTCCTGCGAAATCTCGCCCAGCAGCCGCACCTCGACACCGATGGCGAAGCCCTCGACCTTGGGCGTCCAGCGGATCTTGTCGATCCAGGTGTTGGCCACGCGCTCGAGCCACACGGTCTGCCAGATGCCGCTGGTGCGCGGATACCAGATCGAGTGCGGCTCCAGCTGCCAGTCCTGCTTGCCGCGCGGCTTGTTCAGCTCGAACGGGTCGTCCTCGGCATGCACAGTCACCACCTGCCGGCCGTCGGGATTCATCACGTCGGTGATGTCGGCCCAAAACGGCGTATGGCCGCCCTCGTGCGTCGCCACCAGCCGGCCGTTGACCCAGACGCGCGCCGAATAGTCGACAGCGCCGAAGCGCAGGATCACGCGGTCGTTGCCGGGTTTGACGTCGAGGTCGCGCTCGTACCAGCAGGACTTGTGGAAACCGCGGTCGCCGATGCCGCTGGCCTTCGATTCCGGCGGATACGGCACGGTGATTTCCATCGGCCACTGCCCGACGTCCGCGGGGCTGTGGAAGCGGCCCGCATCGTCGTAGCAGAAGCGCCACTGCCCGTTGAGGCATGTCCAGTCCGCGCGTTGCAGCTGGGGCCGCGGGTAGCCATGTTTCATCTGATCTCCAGGACCCACCACGGGTCGAGGAAACGAGTGTGCCGGGCTGGCGCGCGCGCCTTGTCGGACAACTCCCCGAGTTCAGCAGACACCGCGCGTCGCGCTTGCCTCAAGCGCCCTGGGGCAGCACCGACTTGGGCAGCATCACGTGGATGCCCTTGTGCTCGTTGACGAGCTGGGTCACGCGCACGTCGGCGGTCATGCTCATCAGCATGAAAGCGTGATGGCGCGACAGGCTGGTGGTGGCCACCAGCCATTCGAGCATGCGGCGCAGCGCGTCGCGCGCGGCGGTGTCCAGGTCCGGGTCGAACCCCATGGCGATGCGGTGCGTCGGCGTCTCGGCCTGCGGATACGCCAGCCGCAGGTCCTTGCGCAGGACCACCTCGACCGTGCCTTGCAGCGCCGTCTCGATGGCCGTGGTGCAGACCTCGCCGTCGCCCTGCAGCGCATGGCCGTCGCCGAACGACAGGTTGCCGCCCGGCACGTGCACCGGCAGGTACAGCGTGGCGCCGGGCACCAGTTCCTTGTTGTCGATGTTGCCGCCGTGCGCGCGCGGCTGGATGGTGGAGATGCCGCCCCACGCTTTCGGCGGCGCCACGCCCATCACGCCGAAGAACGGGCGCAGCGGCAGCTCGGTGCCCCAGGGCAGCCGGCCCACGTTGCGCTCGCGGTCCAGCGCCACCACGATCTGCTCGGCCACGTCGAAATCCAGCGGCAACGCGCCGGCCAGCGGGCGGATGGCGGTGTAGCCCCAGTCCTGGCGCAGCCGCATGTCCAGGATGCGGATCTCCAGCACGTCGCCGGGTTCGGCGCCGCGCACCGCGATCGGCCCGGTGAGGATGTAGCCCGGCAGCCGCGGCTTGCACTCGGCATGGATGCGCAGCAGCTCGGGCGGCACGTGGAAGCCCGCGCCCGGCAGGTTGCTCGCGCCCCCGGTGACAGTCTCCACCGTCACCTGGTCGCCGCTGTCGATGCTCAGCACCGGGGGCAGCGCGGCGTCGAAGAAACCCCAATGGATGGTGTCGGGGGCGGAGCGCAGGTGGTGGTGGGCCATGGCGACGGGTGGTGAACGCTCAGCTGCCGCCGGCCAGCCAGGTGAGCAGCTCCAGCAGCCGCTTCTCGCCGGTCGTGTCGAACTCCTTGATGCCGATGGTCTTCAACACCTCCTGGCCGCTCTCTTCCTTCGGCAGCGCGGCCAATGCCGACTGGATCGCCGAGATCTTGGCTTCGGGCAGCTTGCCGCTGGCGATCAGCGGGAAATACGGCTGCGGCCGGCTCTTGTGGATGACGCGGTTGCCGTCCTTTTCCCATTTGGCCGCCACGCCGGAATAGGAGGCCACGCCGCCGACGTCGGCGAACTTGTTGTTGAGGTAGAAGGCCACGGCGCCCTGCTCGCGCACGTACTGCACGGCCTCGCGCTTCACGTCGATGCCCTGGTCGCGCAGCTCGGCGATGCAGAACTTGGTCATGTAGGCGGCCTGTTCCGGCAGCGCGATCTTCCTGCCCTTGACGTCGGCCAGCGTCTTCACCGGCGAATCCTTGGCCACGATGATGTGGCACTGGCCGTCAGGCTTGGCGCTGGCGACGAACTTGTAGCCGTAGTCGCGCAGGCCCCGTGCGGGGTAGTCGCTCGGGCGGGCGATCACGAAGTCCAGCCGGTGCTCCTTCATGCCCTCTTCCAGGTTGCTGAATTCGCGCAGGAAGACCACTTCCACCTTCTGCTTGATGGCCTTGCCGATCACGTCGGCCAGGCCCTGGTACTTGGCGATCACGCGCGCATGGTCCAGGCCGCCGGAGGTTCCTTCGCTGACGCCGAGCACCAGGCTCTGGCTCCAGCCGGCGCCGCTGAACGCCAGGGCGGCCAGCGCGAACATCCACTTCTTTTTCATGACTTCATCCATTGCTGCATGGCACGATGCTAAATGGCTCAGCAAGCCCGGCGCTTGGGGGATTTCCTCGGAATGCGAAAATACGACGATGAGTGCCGTCTGGAACGCCGCCGAAACGGCCCCCCTGTCGCCCGAACGCAAGATCGAGCGCGAAACCCACAAACTGGAAAAACGCCTGTGCCGCCAGGTCGGCCAGGCCATTGCCGACTACGCCATGATCGGCGAGGGCGACAAGGTCATGGTCTGCCTGTCGGGCGGCAAGGACAGCTACGGCCTGCTGGACATCCTGCTGAAGCTGCGCCAACGCGCCCCGGTGCATTTCGACCTGGTCGCGGTCAACCTCGACCAGAAGCAGCCCGGTTTTCCGGAACACGTGCTGCCCGCCTACCTGAAGGCGCTGGGCGTGCCGTTCCACATCGAGGAGCAGGACACCTACTCCATCGTCAAGGACAAGATCCCCGAGGGCAAGACCCTGTGCAGCCTGTGCAGCCGGCTGCGCCGGGCCATCCTGTACCGGGTGGCGCGCGAACTCGGCGCCACGCGCATCGCGCTGGGCCACCACCGCGACGACATCCTGCAGACCTTTTTCCTCAACATGTTCTTCGGCGGCAAGCTCAAGGCCATGCCGCCCAAGCTGGTCAGCGACGACGGCCAGCACATGGTGATCCGCCCGCTGGCCTACGTGGCCGAAAAGGACCTGGTGCGCTGGGCCGAGCACCGGCAGTTCCCCATCATTCCCTGCACCCTGTGCGGCAGCCAGGAGAACCTGCAGCGCAAGCAGGTGGCGGCCATGCTGCGCGAGTGGGAGCGCAAGCACCCCGGCCGCGTGGACACCATGTTCACCGCGCTGCAGAACGTGGTGCCCTCGCACCTGGCCGACGGAACGCTGCACGATTTCAAGGGTCTGACGGCCACGGGCGTGGCCGACGCGGACGGCGACCGGGCCTTCGATGCCGAAGAGTTTCCCGTCGCCACCGCGTTGCCCGCGCTGCAAGTCGTCCGCATTGACTGAGTACGGGGCCGTGCCCCGCGTTGGGAGCACCATGACTTCTCGAATGCGCCTGTGGGGCGCGGCACTTCTCGTGGCGGCGGCCACCGCCCTGTCGGGCTGCGCCACCGGCTACCTGCTGGACAACCAGGTCCAGACCTTCTCCGGGCTCGCGGCCGTTCCGTCCGGCCTCGCTTACCGCTTCGAGCGGCTGCCCTCGCAGCAGAACCCCGGGCAGGCGCAGGTGGAAGCGCTGGCCGACGGCGCGCTGTTCCGCGCCGGCTTCAAGCGCGACGACGCCGCGCCGCGGTATGGCGTGCAGGCGTCGGCGCGCGTGCAGCGCGTGCTCTCGCCCTATGCCGATCCGTGGGACATGGGTTTCGGCTGGGGCCTGGGGTTTGGCCGCCGCGGCGTGAGCATCGGCTTCGGCGGGCCGCTGGGCCGCATGGAGTCGCCCTGGTACCAGCGCGAGGTCGGCATCGTGGTGCGCGAGCTCGCCACCCAGCGCGTGGTGTACGAGACGCACGCGATGAACGCCGGGCCCTGGGGGGACAACGACGGCGTGCTGGCGGCGATGTTCGGCGCCGCCATGCAGGGCTTTCCCAACCCGCCCCAAGGACCGCGCCGCGTCGACATCCAGATGGGAAACACGAAGTAAAAGCGCCGACCGGCGGCAGCGCCATGCGCAAGGTGACTGCCTACAATGGCCCATGGAAGCCACCCGGATCGTTGCCGTGCGGCACGGCGAAACCGCCTGGAACGTGGATGCCCGCATCCAGGGCCAGCTCGACGTCGGCCTGAACGACACCGGGCGATGGCAGGCTAAGCGCGTCGGCTCGGCGCTGGCGCAAGAGCCGATCCGGGTTGTCTACTCCAGCGACCTGCTGCGCGCCCACGACACCGCGCGCTGCATCTCCGAGCAGGCCGGCGTGCCGATCGTCCCGCACCAGGGACTGCGCGAGCGCCACTTCGGCATGTTCGAAGGCAAGACCTTCGACGAGATCCATCAAGCCTGGCCCGACCACCACGACAACTGGCGCCGGCGCATCCCCGAATGGCAGCCGCCCCAGGGCGGCGAATCGCTGCTGCAGCTACGCGCGCGGGTCCAGAGCACGGTGCACGAACTGGCGCAGCGCCACGCCGGCGAGCAGATCGTGGTGGTGGCGCACGGCGGCGTGCTGGACACGCTGTACCGCATCGCCACCGGCCAGGAGGTGAACTCCCCGCGCACCTGGCACCTGCCCAATGGCGCCATCAATCGCTTGCTTTGGACGCCGCAGGGCTTTACGCTGGTCGGCTGGTCTGACACCCAGCACCTCGACCATGCAGCCGACGAAAACACCTCTTTCTGAATCCCTGAAACGCCTGGCCGGCCAGAGCGCCGGCGCCATCGACACCCCGGTGCTGGTGGCCGACCTGGACGCGATGATGCGCAACCTCTCGCGCATGGCCGAGTTCGCGCGCAAGCACGGCATCCGCTGGCGCCCGCACGCCAAGATGCACAAGAGTTCGGCGTTGGCCAAGCTGCAGCTGCAGGCCGGCGCGGTCGGCGTGTGCGTGCAGAAGACCGCCGAGGCCGAAGCCATGGTGGCCGGCGGGGTCTACGACGTGTATATCAGCAACGAGGTGATCGCGCCGCACAAGCTGGCGCGCGTGGCCGCGCTGGCGCAATGCGTGGCGGCCGAGAACGGCCGGCTGGCCATCGCCGTGGACAGCCTGCACGGCATCCGCGCGCTGGCACAGGCCATGGAGCAGGCGCGCGGCGATGGCGCCGGCGATGGCGATGGCGCGGCCGTGATCGACGTGTTCGTCGAAATCGACGTCGGCCAGGGCCGCTGCGGTGCGGCGCCGGGCGAGGCCGCCGTGGTGCTGGCGCGCGCCATCCGCGCGCATCCCGCGCTGCGCTTCGC
>NZ_JACCWG010000457.1 GCF_013697775.1 Ramlibacter sp.
CTGCTGCGCCATGTCGGTGGGCCGCAGGCCGCGGCCGGTGCGCTCGAACAGCACCACGCCCAGCTGCGCCTCCAGTTCCGCCACGTGCCGGCCGATGGTGGGCTGGCTCGCGCCCAGTGCGCGCGCCGCGCCCAGCAGGCTGCCGTGCTCCAGCGCCGCGAGGAAGGAGCGCACCAGGCTCCAGTCGAAGTCGGTATTCATCAATGCATAGCTGAAGTAGAAGGTTCGGCAATTGTCGAACACCGTTGCGCTGCCGACAATCTCCTCATCGCACGCCAGCAGCCACAGGAGAATCCCATGCCCGACCGCCGCCAGTTCCTGCGCCTCGCCGGCGGAGGCGCCGTGTGCGCCGCCACCGCGCCGCTGGCCGCCTGCTCCTCCGCGTTGCCGCCCGAAGCCACGGCCGCGTGGGCCGGCCCGGGAGCCAACGAAACCGATCCGCGCCGGTGGGCGCTCGCGCACGCCATCCTGGCGCCGCACTCGCACAACCTGCAGTCCTGGCTGGTGGACCTGCGCCGGCAGGGCGAGATCACGCTCTTTTGCGACCGCGAACGACTGCTGCCGGAAACCGACCCGCTTTCGCGCCAGATGATGATGAGCCAGGGCACCTTCCTGGAGCTGCTGGCCCTGGCCGCCGCGGAGCGCGGCCACCGCGCCGAGGTCGTGCTGTTCCCGCAGGGCGAGTTCGCACCCGACACCATCGACGGCCGGCCGACGGCGCAGATCCGGCTGGTGCCCGATGCGGCCGTGCGGCGCGATCCGCTGTTCGCCCAGGTGTTCCGCCGCCGCACCAACCGCTTCGCCTACGACGCGGCGCGCGCGCCCGATCCCGCGGCACTGCAGGCCATTGCGGCGGCCATGGCGCCCTGGCCCGAGGTGCGCGCCGGCTTCACCGATCCGCGCGACACGGCCGCGCTCCAGCGCCACCGCGCCGTCGCCGTCGAGGCCTGGCGCATTGAGCTCACCACGCCGCGCACCATCCTGGAGTCGTACCGCTGGCTGCGCATCGGCCCGGCGGAGATCGCGCGGCGCCGCGACGGCATTTCGCTGAACGACCCGATGGTGCGCGCCCTCTCCGTGCTCGGCCTGTTCGACCGCACCAAGGCGCCGACGCCGGACGACGCCACCACCACCGGCCAGCTGAAGGACTTCAATGCGAAGATCGCCGCCACGCCGGCCTTCTTCTGGATGGCCACCGAGGGCAACACCCGCACGACGCAGGTGAACGCCGGCCGCGCCTACCTGCGCGCGCAGCTCGCCGCCACCGCGCAGGGCCTGTCCATGCACCCGCTGCAGCAGGCGCTGCAGGAATATCCGGAACAGGCGCGCACGTACGCGGACATCCACACGCTGCTGCGAGCGCCGCGGCCCACCCACACCGTGCAGATGTGGACGCGGCTGGGCTACGGCCCCGCAGTGGAGCCCGCGCCGCGGCGCGGGCTGCAGGCGCACCTGCTCGCCGCATGACTTGCGTCGATGGAAGACCCGTTCCTCGACGCCACTTCCAGATCCTGGCCCATTTCCCGAACCAGGATCTCGTGCTGCCTTAAGCGAACAGGAAGTCCGAAGACAGCAGCTGCGCCGTCGTCACGCCGGTGAAGCTGATCGTGTCGGCGCCGCTGGTGCCCGGCGCGGTGAACACCGCATGGCCGTTGACGTCGGCGGTGTTCGCCAGCACGTTGGAGAAGGTGGTCACGCCGGAGATGCCGACCAGCTTCACGTAGTCGTGGCCGGTGCCGCTGGCCGTGAAGTCGCTGATGATGTCGTGGCCGAACCCGGTGGCGAACACGAATCGGTCGCCGCCCGTGCCGCCGGACAGCACGTCGTTGCCGGCGCCGCCGGTGATGCTGTCCGCGCCGCCCTTGCCCGCGATGTTGTCGTGGCCAGTGCCGCCGGTCAGCGTGTCGGCGCTGCTGGTGCCGGCGAGGGTCTGGCCCGAGGGCGAGGAGCCGTCGCCCTCGTCGCGCCCCACCGTGATCGAGCCGAAGCCGTTGAAGGCCACCGTCCACTGCGCGTCGATCTGGGCGCCGTCGGCATAGGTGCCCGGCGCGTCGCTGTCGAAGTTGTCGCTGATGGTGCCGCCGATGTTGTCGAAGGTGACCTTGGCGTCCTCGGTGTACAGGCCCAGCCGCCCGCTGCCGTATGCGTTCTCGTTGTCGGTGAACGAGGTGAGCAGCGTGCCGTCGAGCGTGACGCTGAAGGTGCCGGCCGCCGTCTGCACGATCTCGAAGTTGTGCGCCGTCGTGTTCGGGTCGGCCGTGATGGCGTTGTTGCTGCCGCTGGCCAGGAAGCGCTGGCCGCCCGCATAGTTGAAGTCGATCTTGCCGACTTCCCAGCCGTTGGTCTTGAAGGCGGCGTAGTAGAACAGGTGGTTGCCGCTGGCATCCAGGTGGTCGTCCCACGTGACCCAGGCGGTCTCCCACGGGTTGGGGCTGGAGCCGGTGCGCAGCTGCGCGTCGAGCTCGAACTCGCCGGTGAAGGTGAAGGCGGAGCCCAGCACCTGCTGCGAGACGACGTAGGCCGAATGGGTTTCGCCCGAGCTGGCCGAGGCCTGGGGCGAAAGGGTCAGAACATTGCCGGATAGCGCCATGGTGTCACTCCCTGAAATTGATGTGGTGGCCGGAGCGAAAGCGTAGGAGCGAGTTCCCTAACCGCTGGCCCGCCAGGGCCGGAAAGCCGTGTAGGCGATGGTGGCTGGAGCATTGCCCCTGCCGCCCCAAGCCCACACCCGGGCGCCTACACTCGCGGCTTTTCCAAGGAGGCTCAATGGCTGATGCAGACAAGGTTGCCGTCGTCACCGCAGGTGGCAGCGGCATGGGGGCGGACGCGGCGAAGCGGCTCGCGGCCGACGGTTTCAAGGTGGCGATCCTGTCGTCGTCGGGCAAGGGAGAGGCGCTGGCGCAGTCGCTGGGCGGCGTCGGCGTCACCGGCTCCAACCAGTCCAACGACGACCTGCAGCGGCTGGTGGATGCGGCGCTCGGACGCTGGGGCCGCATCGACGTGCTGGTCAACAGCGGCGGGCATGGCCCGCGCGCGCCGGTCCTGGAGCTCACCGACGAGCAATGGCACACCGGCCTGGACGTCTACCTGATGAACGTGATCCGCCCGACGCGGCTGGTCACGCCGGTGATGCAAAAGCAGGGTGGCGGCACCATCATCAACATCTCCACCTTCGCCACCTTCGAGCCGGACCCCGTCTTCCCGACGTCGGGCGTGTTCCGCGCCGGCCTGGCCAGCTTCACCAAGCTGTTCGCCGACAAGTACGCGGCCGACAACATCCGCATGAACAACGTGCTGCCCGGCTTCATCGACAGCCTGCCTGAAACCGAGGAGCGCAAGGCACGCATTCCCATGGGCCGCTACGGCCACAGCGCCGAAGTGGCGGCCACCATCGCCTTCCTGGCCTCGAGCGGCGCGGGCTACATCACCGGGCAGAACATCCGGGTGGACGGCGGCATCACGCGCTCGGTTTAGCGGCACGGCGCCGCACGGCTCAGAGCGTGCGGCGCAGCGCCTGGAAGAACAGCTCCGACTGCAGGCGCTCGCCCAGCGTCTGCTCGCACACGCGCCGCGACAGCTCGGCATTCACCGGCCGCAGCGGGCGGCCGGTGGACTGGGCCAGCACCTGCGCCATGCAGGCGCGTTCCAGGTAGTAGAGGTCGTCGTAGGCGTGGTCGATGCGCGCGCCGCACACCACCACGCCGTGGTTGCCGAGAAACGCGACGTCGGCGCCCACCATCCCGCGCGCGATGCGCTCGCCTTCCGCGGCGTCGAGCGCCAGGCCGTTGTAGTCGCGGTCGATCGCGGTGCGGCCGTAAAAACGCATGGCGCCCTGCGACAGGCAGGGATCGAGCGCGCGGTCCTCGGTGAGGGTGAGCGCGGTGGCGTACGGCATGTGGGTGTGTAGCACGCAGGCCTGGGCGCAGATGCGGTGCACGGCGGCGTGGATGAACATGGCCGTGGGCTCCACGTCGTGCCGTCCGGCCAGCCGGGTGCCTGCGCCGTCCACCATCACCACGTCGTCGGCCTGCACCTCGCGCCACAGCAGGCCGCGCGGGTTGAGCAAAAAGCGCCCCGACCCGTCCGGCAGTTCCACGCTGAAGTGGTTGCACACGCCCTCGGCCAGGCCGTGGTGGGCGGCGGCGCGCAGGGCCAGCGCCAGGTCGGCGCGCAGCGCCTGCACGGCGGGGGAATCGAAATCGCTGGCGTGGGACATGCGCGCTCCTGTGGATTCAGGCGCGATTGTGCAGCGCGCCCCGCACCATCGCCAGCCACGCCGTCGCGGCGGCCACCGAGGCCGACACGTCGCTCGGAAAATGCGCGCCCAGGTACATGCGGCTGAGTCCTACCATGCCGACCATCAGCACCGCGAACACGGCCGCCGCGGCGCGCGGGCCGGCTGTGCGCGCCTGCGCCCACGTGAACAGGCACAGCCAGCCGTACAGCGCCGTGGCTGCCGTGGTGTGGCCGCTGGGGAAGCTGAAGGTGTGCAGGTGCACCAGCGGGTCGCCGATGCCCGGGCGCACCCGCGCGAACGTGTTCTTCAGCAGCAGGTTCAAGAGCATTGCCCCCGGCACCGCCAGCACCAGCGCGCCCGCCCACGGACGCTTGCCGCGCCGCCACAGCCAGCCAGCGGCCAGCGCGACCAGGACCAGCAGGTTCACCGTTTCGTGCGCCCAGCTGATGCCGGCCATGAGGTGCGTCAGCGCCGGCGTGCGGTGCGCCGAGAGGAACAGCAGCGCTGCCGGGTCGATGCGGTCGAACCAGTGCAAGGCGAACACCGCCGCGGCCAGCGCCGCGAACACCGACACGCACACCAGGAAGACCGCCACCAGCCGCCCGCGCGGCACTGCATCCGAACTGCGTTGCATGCGGGCACTCTATCAGCGCGCACGGGCGTCCAAGGCGTGCCGGCGGGCCGCGGCGATAATTTGCTGCCCATGCTTGCCTCGATTGCCTCCATCTGCGCCGGCGCGTCCGCCGGAGCGCTGCTGCGCTGGATGCTGGCCGGCCGCTTCAATCCGCTGCTCGCCGCACTGCCGCTGGGCACGCTGATGGCCAACCTGCTGGGCGGCTACCTGGTTGGTCTCGCGGTGGCGTATTTCGGCAACCACCCCGGCCTGCCGCCCGAGGCGCGCCTGCTGGTGGTCACCGGCTTCCTGGGCGGGCTCACCACCTTCTCGACCTTCTCCGCCGAAGTGGTCACGCAGATCCAGCAGGGCCAGCTGCCCTGGGCGCTGGCCACGGCTTTCGCGCACCTGGCGGGCTCGCTGCTGCTCACCGCGCTGGGCATTGCCACGGTGGCCTGGCTGAAGCTGTGAGTCCGGGTAGGCAATCCGCTTAGCGGGCGTTCCCTTTTCTCCTAATCGCATGCGGCCGGGCCGGCCGACACTGGTCTGCCCATGCAGACCGTCTACGCCAACCTGCGCACCTGGGCGCGCCGCACCACCACCTCGTTCGCGGACCTGTGGGCGCACAGCGACGCGCCGCCGCCAGACACGCAGCCGCTTGCGCGCGGCGAGCTGATCTACCGCCTCAAGAACTGGCCGGACCTTCCACCCGCCGGCAAGACGGCCGACGTCTACCGCGTGCTGTCGGTCATGAGCAACCGGGCGGTCAACCGAACCTGGATCCTGGCCACCTGCCGCCTGGCACCGCACGAGGTCGACGCCCTGCTGCGCTGGCTGGTGCGCCAGGGCGCGGTGGAGGTGATCGACGTCTCGCACTTCGCGAACGCCGCGCTCTGAACCGGCATCCGGCAAGATACGGGCTCCACGACAAAAGCACCGGAGTCTCCATGGCCGATCCCATCGGCATCGTCGCCTGCTCCGCAGAAGGTGCGGCGCTGTGCTACCGCACCATCTGCACCGAAGGCGAGCAGTTGCTCGGCCCCTACGGCCATCCCGAAATCGCGATGCACACGCCGCCGCTGTCGCTGTACGTCCAGGCGCTGGACCGCGGCGACCTGCAGGCTGTGGCCGACCTGATGCTGGACTCGGCGAACAAGCTGGCGTCCATCGGCGCGACGTTCCTGATCTGCCCGGACAACACCATCCACCAGGCGCTGCCGCTGCTGCGCGGGCGCTCGCCGCTGCCTTGGCTGCACATCGCCGAGGTGGTGGCCGACGCGGCAGTGTCGCGCGGCTTTCGCAAGATCGGCATCACCGGCACCGGCTGGCTGGTGGACAGCGAGGTCTATCCGCAAGCGCTGGAAAGCCGCGGCCTGCAGTGGGTGAAGCCCACGCGCGAGGAACGCGACGCGGTGCACCGCGTGATCATGGACGAGCTGGTGAACCACGTGTTCAACGACGCGCAGGTGCCGGTGTTCCAGCGCGTGATGCAGCGCATGCAGGACGACGGCTGCGACGCCGTGGTGCTGGGCTGCACCGAGATTCCGCTGGTGATGAACGACGCCAACACGCCGCTGCCCACGCTGGACTCCACCCGGCTGCTGGCACGCGCGGCGCTGCGGCGCGCGGTGGGCTGAAGCCTGGGCCGCGGACGCAGGCGCCATCAGCCGGCGGGCGTGAACCAGCGCTCGAGCGCGTCCGCCAATCCGGCGGTTTCATCCGCGCCAGCGGCCCAGGCGATGCAACCGTCGGGTCGGATCAACATCGATGGGCCTGCCTCCGCCGGCAGGCAACGCACGCGCGTGAAGCCGAGCGCGAAACCGGCCGCGCGGCCGTCAGGCGACGTGTCGAGCAGAATGCTCTCGCCGCCGGCCATCTCCGCGAACAACGATGTCCGAACGCCGGCGGCGCCGGCTGGGCGGTCCGCGGTGAGGCGGCCGACCGCGTCCTGCTCCGAGCCGAGGTCGTAGCGCGTGGCCAACCCGCTCATCAGTCCGTCGACATGGCCATTCACGCCGTCGAGTTCCATCAGCTTCGCGAAGATGTCGCGCATGGCCTCCGAGCGCGGGTCGGGCCGCATGATCGCGACCTGTGCGAGCGTATTGGCCAGCACGGCCTCGGCGACCGGCCGCCGCTCCAACGTGTAGCTGTCGAGCAGGCTTTGCGGCTTGTCGCCGCGAACGACCGCAGCAAGCTTCCAGCCGAGGTTGGCCGCGTCGACCAGCCCAAGGCTCAGTCCCTGGCCGCCCAACGGCGAGTGGACGTGCGCCGCATCGCCGGCGAGCAGGACGCGGTCCCGGCGGTACGCGTCGACCAGGCGCGTGACGTCCGACCAGCGGTTCGCCTGCTCGATCGCCGTGACACGGACGTCCGCGCCGCTGATCCGCCGCAGCACGCCTTCGACCTCCGCGCGCGTGACGGTCGACGTCCCCTTCATGCTGCGCCAAGTACGTGACCTCGCACCCGCGCCGCACTTCGATGCCGAGCGCGGCCGCGCGCCCGGCCAGGATCGCCTCCAGGGCGTGCTGGTCGACCCAGCGCATGCGCCGCTCGGGCTCACGCTGCGCGCCTGATCGGATCGGAAGCAAGGAGAAATGTCCCCTGAACCTGGACAGCCGCGCCCGCATCTCCACTCCCGCTGCTCCCATCGCGGCGAAGGTGCGCTCTTCCGCCTCGGCGAGCGCCGGGCCCATGCCCCGGCGCTGGAGTGCCTCCGCGCCGAGCGGTCCGAGTGAGGGCGCCTTGATGCCGAGGTTGGGCGCGGCGAGCCGCTCCAGCACCACCACACCCGCGCCGCCCAGCTTGACCTCGATCGCGAGCAGGAGCCCGACCGGGCCAGCCCCGACGACCACGACATCGACCTGCTTGTCCATGGAGCGCACTGTCTAGCTAGCTCTCCGCGGCATGCGCCGCGGTTTCCTCGGCCGTCAGGGCGCTGGCCAGCACCTTGTCGATGCGCTTGCCGTCGAGGTCGATCACCTCGAAGCGCCAGGCGCCGCAATTGATGCGCTCGCCGGTGGCCGGCATGCGGCCCGACACCGACATCAGGAGGCCGGCCAGCGTGTTGTAGCGGCCCTTGTCCTCCTCGGGCAGCTCCTTGATCTCCAGCCGCGCCCGCAGCTCGGAGACCGGCATCAGGCCGTCGAGCAGCCAGGAGCCGTCTTCGCGCCGCGTGGCCCAGGCGTCGGCGCTGGCCTGCGGCTGCAGCTCGCCGGTGATGGCTTCCAGCAGGTCGTGCGGCGTGACCACGCCCTGCACCACGCCGTATTCGTCCACCACGAACACCAGCCGCGCCGACTGGCTGCGGAACTGCTCCAGCAACTCCATGCCGCTGAGTGTTTCCGGCGCGAACACGGCCGGCTGCGCGTGCGCTTCCAGCGTGCCCTCGTGCTGCGGCCCGAGCGCCAGCAGGCGGAAGATGCTGACCACGCCGACCACGTCGTCCAGCGAGCCGCGGCACACCGGGTACCAGGAGTGCGCATGGCCTTCCTGCCCGGCGCGCACCAGGCAGGCGGCCACCGGCAGCGAAGCGTCGAGCCACTGCACGTCGGAGCGCGGCACCATCATCGAGGTCAGCGGCCGGTCGTCCAGGTGGAACACGTTGCGCACCATCTGGTGTTCGTGCTGCTCGATCACGCCGGCGTCCACGCCCTCTTCCAGGCTGTGCGCGATCTCCTCCTCGGTCATGCCGCGCCCGGCGGTGGTGTCCACCGACAGCAGCTTGAGCACGGCCAGCGTGGAGGCCGACAGGAGCTTCACGAACGGGCCGGCCGCGCGCGCCAGCCAGCCCATCGGGCGCGCCGCGTAGCGCGCCACCAGTTCCGGATGGAGCTGGCCGATGCGCTTGGGCACCAGCTCGCCGAATATGATGTTCACGAAGGTGATCGAGGTGACGACGATGGTCGTGGCCGCCACGCCCGACACCCGCGGCGGCATGCCCCAGCCGCGCAACCACTGCGCCACGTCGGCGCTGAACGCGGCCTCGCCGACGATGCCGCTCAGGATGCTGATGGAGGTGATGCCCACCTGCACGGTGGACAGGAACTGCGTGGGGTTGTCCAGCAGGCGCAGCGCGGCCGCCGCGCCCTGGTCGCCCGACTCGGCCATGGCCGCCAGGCGCGCCTTGCGGCTCGATGCGAGGCCCAGCTCGGACATGGCGAACAGGCCATTGAGCAGGGTCAGCAACGCGATCAACAGGAAATCCATGAATGGGCAGAGAATCGAAGCTTTCGCACTTTACTGCATGCCTCGGCAGCCGATGCAAGACACGGACCTCCACGACATCCTGGCCGCCGAGCTGTGGGCCGATGCGCAAACCCTGCCGCAGCCCGGTCACCTGCCGCTGCTGGCGCATTACACCTCCATCCACACGCTCGAGCGCATCGCGCGTACCGGCGAGATCTGGTTTTCCAATCCGCTGTACATGAACGACGTGGACGAGCTGCGCTATGGCATCAACCTGGGGCTGCACACGGTGCGCGGCCACCCGGGGCTGCGCCACGCGCTGGCGCCGGACCACTACAACGCCATGCTCGACGCCTTCGAGGCGCAGTACGCCGCCTTCGACAGCGACTCGGCCTTCGACGTCTACGTGTTCAGCTGCGCCGAGCACGACGAGGGCATCGGCGACGACGGCCTGCTGTCGATGTGGCGCGGCTATGGCGGCGACGGCAACGGCGTGGCCATCGTGTTCGACATGGCGGGCCTGCTGGCGCTGCCGGCCTCGCCGCTGCTGGTGCGGCAGGTGCAGTACCTGTCGTACGAGCAGAGCGAGGCGTGGATGGACGCCACGCTGCAGCGCTTCGCCGAATCGCTGGTGCGCCTGGGTGCCCTGCCCGACGCGATGCCGGCCGCGGCGTCCGCGCTGTTCGAGCGCATCAAGCTGTTCGCGCTGTTCACCAAGCACCGCGGCTTCCACGAAGAGCGGGAGTGGCGCATCGTCTACCTGCGCGAGCACGACCGCGATGGCAAGCTAACCCAGCAGCTGAACTACGCCATCGGCGGACGCGGCATCGAGCCGCGGCTGCGCTTCACGGTGGCGGCGCTGGGCAGCCCCGAGGCCGAGGCGCCGCCGCTGGACGACCTGGTGGAACGCATCATCCTGGGGCCGGTGCTGGCCACGCCGCTGGCGCTGCGCTCGGTGCAGCGCATGCTGGAGATCTACCGCCCCGCCTGGACCGGCCGCGTCGCGCGCTCCAGCACGCCGTATCGGGCGCAACGCTGATGGCGGCCTACCTCGTGGGCGACGTGCAGGGCTGCGACGGCCCCCTGGGCCACCTGCTGGACAAGGTCGGCTATTCGCCCAGCCGCGACACGCTCTACGTGCTGGGCGACCTGGTCAACCGCGGGCCCCATTCCGTGGCGGTGCTGCGCCGGCTGATCGGCTACGGCGCCTCGGCGCAGTGCCTGCTGGGCAACCACGACCTGAGCCTGCTGGCCCTGGCGCAGGGCAACCGCACGCCGCACCGCCTGGACACGCTGGACGGCATCCTGCAGGCAGGCGACCGCGCGGAGCTGCTCGACTGGCTGCGTAACCGCCGCATGGCGCTGCAGGCGCACGGCATCCTGATGGTGCACGCCGGCGTGCTGCCGCAATGGGACGCGGCGCAGGTGCTGCAACTGGCCGGCGAGGTGGAGGCGGTGCTGCGCGGCCCCGACCTCGCGGCCTTCCTGGCGCGCATGTACGGCAACGAGCCGGCGCGGTGGAGCGACGGCCTGCAGGGCGACGCCCGGCTGCGCGTGATCGTCAATGCGCTGACGCGGCTGCGGTTCTGCCTGGCCGACGGCACGATGGACCTGAAGGCGTCGGGCCGCCCCGATGCGGCGCCGCCCGGCGCGATGCCGTGGTTCGACGTTCCGGGCCGCAAAACGGCCGATACGTGCATCGCCTTCGGCCACTGGTCCACGCTGGGCTACCTGCGCCGCCCGGACGTGATCGCGCTGGACACCGGCTGCGTCTGGGGCGGCTGCCTGAGCGCGCTGCGGCTCGGCGAGGCGAGCGAGCACGAGTTGATTCAGGTGGAGTGCGAGCAGGCGCAGGCGCCGGGGGAGTAGCCGAAAGCTGGGCGCTTGAGCAAGCGAGGCGGGATTTATCGATGTTGATCGACACGGACGCCAGCCATAAGAGGTTGCTTCGCAGCAGTTGTCCGGCGCTTGCCATCGCCGACGTCAGGCGTCATTTCAGTGAACGAATGCAATCGCAAAGGAGCAATGATGAGCGAACCTATTGAAACCGCCCTCGACTACGCAGTCGGGGAGCAACGTTATTCCGCCTTGCTACTAAGACCTTCAGATCAGGAACCCAAGGCCGCTATAGTGCTGCTGCCGGACTGGCGCGGCCAAAGCCCTCTCGCACGCGACCACGCAAGCTTTCTCAATTCTCTAGGCTGCACGGTCATGATCGCCGACCTCTATGGCGATGGCTTCACGCCAGACAGCCCGGATCAGGTTGGGCCAATGGTGCAGCGTTTAATGGAGCATCGCAAGCAAGGCGTGCAGGCACTTGCCGCGTGCGTTGACCGCCTGGGGCAAGAGGTGCCTGCTCGGACGCCGATGCTCTGCATGGGCTACAGCGCTGGTGGAATGATCGCGCTGGACTATGGCCGAAGCGGAGTAGACATCGCTGGGATCATCCTATGCTCCGCGTTGCTAAAGACGGCAGCAGAGGGAATGGATACGCGCATTCGCATGCCCGTCCTGGTGCTGCAGGGCACACAAGATCAGGTATCGCCAATGAAGACGATCGCCGAAGTCGTCACGGAAATGGATGAAGCTGGAAACGATGTTCGCTATGAACTCTATAGCCAGACTCACCACGCGTTCGACAATCCTGACGCAGGCACTGACTCCAATGCTCGTTTGGTCTATTCGCCCAATTCAGCGAGACGTGCAAAGCAAGCGATCGCCAGATTCGTCGCCGAGGTGACCACGCAGCCTCTGTCGGAGACACCCTTGCCGTAGCGCGCACCACGGCAACATCGCTCGGGCCGAGCAGCGTTGAGAAACAGCCAAGACAGTCCGGACGACGACGTCACTCCGACTTGAACAGCGCGGCCACCTTGCGCTTGGGCTTGATGTTGGCCGACACGCGGGCCGGCTTGGCCTCGGCTTCCCAGGCGGGCGCGGCCTCGGTCGCGGGTGCCTGGTAGGGCTGGTCGAAGAACGGGTCCTTGGGAGCGGCGGGTGCGGCGTGGCGGCGTTCCCGGTCGCCCTGGCGGGCGCCACCCTCCCGGCCGGCCTCGCGTCCACTGTCGCGCTCGCGCGGCGGCATATCCAGCGCGTCGCGCGGATCGCCGGTTTCGCCGGCCTCGCGCCAGGCGCGGCGGCCATCGTTGATGCGGCCGCGCGGACGCTCGTCGTCGAACTCCACCGGCTCGATCTCCAGCTTCTTCTTCAGCAGCTTTTCCAGGTCGCCGACCAGGCGGGCATCGCTGGGGCCGACGAAGGTGACGGCCAGGCCCGAGGCGCCGGCGCGGCCGGTACGGCCGATGCGGTGGATGTAGTCCTCGGCATTGAACGGCACGTCGAAGTTGAACACCGCCGGCACGTCCTTGATGTCCAGCCCGCGGGCGGCCACGTCGGTGGCCACCAGCAGGTCGACTTCGCCCTTCTTGAACGCGTCCAGCGCCTTCAGCCGCTCGTCCTGGCTCTTGTCGCCGTGCAGCGCGATGGTGTTCAGGCCCTCGCGCTCCAGTGAACGCGCCAGGCGGGCGCAGCCGAGCTTGGAGTTGACGAACACGAAGGCCTGGCCGATGCCGCGCTGGCGCACGATCTGGCGCAGTGCGCGGCGCTTGTCGTCGTCCAGCACGCTGTAGAAATGCTGCTCCACGGTGGAGGCGGTGGTGTTGGGCTGCGAGACCTCGATGGTCACCGGATCCTGCAGGTAGCTGCTGGCCAGCCGCTTGATCTCGGGCGAGAAGGTAGCGGAGAACAGCAGCGTGGTGCGCTGCTTGGGCAGGTACGACAGAATGCGCTGCAGGTCCGGCAGGAAGCCGATGTCCAGCATGCGGTCGGCCTCGTCCAGCACCACGTACTCGACCTGGTTGAGCACCGCGTTCTTGGCTTCGATGTGGTCCAGCAGCCGCCCCGGCGTGGCCACCAGCACCTCGACGCCGCGCTTGAGCTCGGCCGTCTGGGGCTTCATGTCCATGCCGCCGAACACCACCAAGCTGCGCAGCTTGGTGTGCTTGGCGTAGAGCTTGACCTGCTGGGCGACCTGGTCGGCCAGCTCGCGCGTGGGCAGCAGCACCAGAGCACGCACCGGGTGGCGCGCGGGCGAGGTGGAGGGGTTCTCGTGCTTGAGCAGCCGCTGCAGCAGCGGCAGCGCGAAGGCGGCCGTCTTGCCGGTGCCGGTCTGCGCCGCGCCCATCACGTCGCGGCCTTCCAGCACCACCGGGATGGCCTGCGCCTGGATCGGCGTCATCGATTCGTAGCCCATCTCGGCCACGGCGCGCGCCAGCGGCTCGGCCAGCTGCAATTGGGAAAAGGAAAGGGTCATATCAACTGCGTATTGTCGCATTGGCCCAGGAGGGCCCCGGGGGGCCGGCGCAGACCCCCTCCGCAGGCTACAGCTCGCGCGTGTTGAACGTGTCGCAGGCCTTCACGGTGCCGCTCTTCAGGCCGGTGGAAAACCAGCGCTGGCGCTGGGCACTGGTGCCGTGGGTGAAGCTGTCGGGCACCACCGCGCGGCCGGACGAGCGCTGCAGGGCGTCGTCGCCGATCTTCTGCGCGGCGTTCATGGCTTCCTCCACGTCGCCCTGCTCCAGGATCTGGCGCGAAGACTGCGCGTGGTTGGCCCACACGCCGGCGAAGCAGTCGGCCTGCAGCTCGACGCGCACGCTGACCGCGTTGGCCTGCGCCTTGCCGCCGCGTGCCTGCAGCTGCTCGGCCTGCTGGCTGATGCCCAGCTGGTTCTGCACGTGGTGGCCCACTTCGTGCGCAATCACGTAGGCCTGTGCGAAGTCGCCGGGCGCGCCCAGGCGCGTCTTCAGCGTTTCGTAGAAATCCAGGTCGATGTAGACCTTCTGGTCGTTCGGGCAGTAGAACGGGCCCATGGCCGCCTGCCCGGTGCCGCAGCCGGTTCCCACCGCGCCGCGGAACAACACCAGCTTGGGCGCCTTGTAGGTCGCGCCGCCCTGCTTGAACAGGTCGGTCCACACGTCTTCGGTATCGGCCAGCACGGTGGAGACGAATTTCGCCCCCGCGTCGTTGGCCGGCGGCGCATGCGCCGGGCCCTGCTGCTGCTGCACCTGGGGCGAACCGCCTCCGGTGAGCATGCCCAGGATCGTGAGCGGATTCACGCCGAGCACGGCGCCGCCGATGAGGGCGACGACGATGGTGCCGATGCCGATGCTGCGCCCGCCCAGGCCGAAGCCCCCGCCGCCGCCCCGCGCGTCCTCGACGTTGCTTGATTCCCGATTGCCTTCCCAACGCATGTCTTTTCTCCTGCGATACAGTCTTGCATGACCGGCGCGAACACCGACCCATTTGCCCGGCAGCCCTGCGTGCTGCTCACCGGATTCGATCCCTTCGGCGGCCAGCCCATCAACCCGAGCTGGCAGGCCGTGCAGATGCTGCACGGCGCGGCGGTGTCTGGCCACCGCATCGTCGCCGCCCAGCTTCCCACGGTGTTCGGTCAATCCGTGCAGTCATTGCACGGGCTGTTGTGTCAGCACCGTCCCACCCTCGTGCTTTGCACCGGCCAAGCCGGCGGGCGTGGCGCATTGTCGCTGGAACGGGTGGCGATCAACGTCGAGGACGCCCGCATCCCCGACAACGCCGGCGCCCAGCCGGTCGACGTGCCGGTGCAGCCGGACGGCCCGGCAGCCTATTTCACCACCCTGCCCATCAAGGCCATGCTGGCCGCGCTGCTGGCAGAGGGCCTACGCGCCGAGGTGTCGCAGAGCGCCGGCACCTATGTGTGCAACCACGTGTTCTACGGCCTGATGCACCTGCTGGCCACCGATGCGCAGTGGCGCGGGGTGCGCGGCGGCATGGTCCACGTGCCGTGGCTGCCGCAGCAGGGCCAGCCGTCGATGCCGGCCGACGAGATCGCGCAGGGCCTGCGCATCGCCATCCGCACGGCGCTCACGCACCGCGCCGACATCCGCCTGGAGGCCGGCGCCCTGAGCTGAAGTGCGCGGCTGACACCCTCGTGCGATGTGGGCTTGCCGGTGCTGCCGGCAATGGCCAGGCCCGGGCGCCTAAAATCGGGGGGTGTCCATCCTCAACGCAGACCTGCACTGCCACTCCGTCGTCTCCGACGGCACCCTCACCCCGGAAGAGCTTGCCTCCCGCGCCGCGGCCAACGGCGTGCAGCTGTGGTCGCTGACCGACCACGACGAGGTCAGCGGCCAGCAGCGCGCCGCAGCAGCGGCCCGGGCGCACGGCATGAAGTACCTCACCGGCGCCGAGATATCGGTCACCTTCGCCGGCGAAACCGTGCACATCGTCGGCCTGGGCTTCGACGCCGACGACCCAGCCATGCGCGAAGGGCTGCTGCAGACGCGCGGCGGCCGCCAGGAGCGCGCCCGGGAGATCGCCGAAGGGCTGCGCCAGGCGGGCATCAAGGATGCCTACGACGGCGCACTGAAGTACGTCGGCAACCCGGAGCTGATTTCGCGCACCCACTTCGCCCGCTTCCTCGTCGACAGCGGCATCTGCTCAAACACCGGCGACGTGTTCCGCCGCTTCCTCACCCACGGCAAGCCCGGCTACGTGCCGCACCGCTGGGCGTCGCTGTGCGACGCGGTGGGCTGGATCACGCGGGCCGGCGGCGTCGCCGTGGTGGCGCACCCGGGCCGCTACGCGTTCACGGCCAACGAGGAATACGCGCTCTTCATCGAGTTCAAGGCGCACGGCGGCACCGGCGTGGAGGTGGTGACCGGCAGCCACACCACGGCCGAATACGTGAAGTACGCCGACACTGCCCGCGAGTTCGGCCTGGCCGCCTCGCGCGGCAGCGACTTCCACGACCCCGGCGAAAGCCGCATCGACCTGGGCGAGCTGCCCTACCTGCCCGGCGAACTGACGCCGGTGTGGGAACTGCTGACCGACCGCATCCGGTGAGCGCGCCGCGTGCGGCCGTCGGCGGGCGCGCGCTTGCCGGCATCGGGCTGGTGCTGGGCGCGGGCGCCTGTTTCTCCGCGCTGGACACCACTACCAAGTCGATCAGCGCCTCGATTCCGCTGCTGATGGCGCTGTGGTTCCGCTACCTGTTCCAGGCGCTGGCGACCACCGTCGTGGTGCTGCCGCTGCGCGGCATGCGGGTGTGGCGCACGCGGCGCCTGCCGTTCCAGCTCCTGCGCGGCGTGCTGCTGCTGACCAGCAGCTTTTGCGCCTTCGCCAGCCTGAAGTACATGCCGGTGGGCGAGTTCACCGCCATCGTGATGATCACGCCGCTGGCCATCACCGTGCTGGCTGCAACCGTGCTGAAAGAACATGTGTCTCCGCTGCGCTGGACGCTGGTGGCGGGCGGCTTCGCCGGCACCCTGGTGATCATCCGCCCGGGCGGCGAAGCCTTCACCTGGGCCAGCCTGCTGCCACTGCTGCTGGTGGCCAGCAATGCCTGCTTCCAGGTGCTCACCAGCAAGCTCGCCCGCACCGAGGACCCGGTGACCATGCACCTCTACACCGGCTGGACCGGCACGGCGCTGGCAACCTTCACCCTGCCGTTCGTGTGGACCACGCCCACCGAGTGGTGGGTGTGGGCCGCCCTGTGCTTCATGGGCGCCATGGGAACGATCGGCCACTTCATGCTGATCCTGGCGTACCAGCGGGCCTCCGCGGCCACGTTGACGCCGTTCCTGTACGCACAGATCGGCTTCGCGATGCTGGGCGGGTACCTGGTGTTTTCGCACGTGCCGGATTCGGCGTCGATGGTGGGGATTGGGTTGATTGCGTTTTGCGGGGCGCTCGGGGCTTGGCTCACGGTGCGGGAGCGGCGGGCGGCTGCGGAGGCAGGCGTGTGAGCTCAGCTCTGTTGTCGTGCGGGGCACCTCGCGTCGCGCCAGGCGGTGTCCGGCGGCGGCTCATACTGCGGCGGTCGGCGCTGGCG
>NZ_JACCWG010000466.1 GCF_013697775.1 Ramlibacter sp.
TGCCAGCGCCAAGCCGGCCGCGCGGCGCAAGGGCAGTTGAACGCGCCGGGAGCCGGCATGCCCTGGACGCGCGCCGCGGTCCTGGCGGCGGCCATGCTGGCCGTCCTGGGCGGGTGCAAGCGCGCCGGCGACACCGCGCAGGAGGAGGAATCCACGGGCGGCACCTCGGTGCTGGGCAACTATGGCTGGCCCAGGCCGTCCACCCAGGGCCCGCTGTCGGCACCACCCGCGCCGCCCAAGGCCAAGGTGCGCATGGCGCCGGTCGCGCCGCACACCACGCTGGCCGTGTGGGCCGACCAGGGCCGCGTGTACGCGGCGCGCCATTCGCCAGTGCGCGGCTGGGACGCGGCCCAGGCGCTTGACCCGATCTACGGCCAGGCCAGCGCGCCGCGCCTGGTGAGCAACGGCCAGGGCAGCGCCCTGGTCGTGTGGCGCCACACCGTGGGCCACATCGACAGCCTGCGCTACAGCCACTTCGACGTGCGCACCGGCTGGAGCGAGGCCGACGTTGTGCCGGGCGCCCTGCCCCGCGCCCCGGCGTCCGGCCAGGACGCGGAAGCGACCGCGCCGCACCTGCAGATGGACGGTGCGGGCAACGTGCGCGCGGAGTGGCCGAGCGGCTTTTCGCAGCAGCAGCTGCAGGTCAGCACCTTCCTGCCCGGCGAGGGCTGGGCGCGCCCGCTGGACGTGCCGCTGGCCTCGGCCGAGCCGCTGGCGGCGGCGCCGGCACGGGCGCGCTGAAGCGGATCAGGCCACGCCGGTTGCCGGCATTTCCAGCTGCGCCTGCATGGCTTTCGCGCCGGTGTTCATCATGCCGTCGATGGCCGGCGCCAGCGCGTCGGGCAGCAGGTCGACCAGCCAGACGAAACGGCTGCGGCCACCCGCTTCCTCGATCACTTGCACCGCGGCGTTGTAGTGCGTGGTGCGCCCGCCTTCGGCCGTGTAGACCAGCCGCATGCCGGCCTCGTCGCGGGTGACCAGGCGTTCGCGCGCCTGCATGCCGTTGGCGAAGGTGATGCGGCGCACCGCGCCGTCTTCCTCCGCGACGCTGTCCACCACGAAGCCGGCCGCCAGCCGGCGGTGCACGTTGGCGAAATCGCGCAGCGCGTCCCAGACCTGGGACGCCGGCACGGCGACGGTGAACTCCTTGCGGATCGATGCCATCAGGCTCTCCTGGGCGGCCGTGCCGCCGTGGGTGGGGAAGAAGACCGGCCGCCCGCCTTGGCCTGTTCGGCCTCGGCCAGCAGCCATTGCACGAACGCCTGCGCGTCCGCATTGCGTTCGGCGTGCGGCGCCGGCACCACGAAGTAGCCGCGCCGCGAGAAGGCGCGCCCGCGCAGCGGCGCCACCAGCTTGCCTTCCTTGACCAGGTCGGCCAGCAGCGGCAGGCGGCCGATCACCACGCCCTGCCCTGCGACGGCCGCGGCCACGGCGTCGGTGTAGTGGTTGAAGCGCACGGCACCGGCCATGCGCACGCCCGGCAGGCCCATCACCTGCAGCCAGGGTTCCCAGTCGGCGGTGAGCGCGTCGCCGTGGTGCTGCATGTCGATGGCCAGCAGGGTGTGGTGCGCCAGGTCTTCGGGGCGGCGCAGCGGCCGCGCGGGGTCGCGCAGCAGCAGCGGCGAGCACATCGGCTGCACCTGCTCCTCGAACAGCAGCGGCCCTTCGCCCTGGCTGCTGGGCACCAGCCGCACCGCCACGTCGATGTCGCTGCGCTCCAGGTCGAGGATGTCCAGGGTGGCGGAGATGCGCACGTCCACTTTGGGATGCGCCGCGGTGAAGCGCACCAGCCGCGGAATGAGCCAGAGCGAGGCGAATCCCGGCGTGCTGGTGATGGCGACGCGGCGCACCGGGCTCGCGCCGCGCACGCGCGCGGCGGCGTCGCGCAGGCGCTCCAGGCTGTCGCCCACGGCGCGCTGCATGATGCGGCCAGCTTCCGTGAGGGCCAGCGCGCGGTGCCGCCTCTCGAACAGCTGCGCGCCCAGTGCGGCCTCGAGCTGCTGGATCTGGCGGCTGACGGCCGACTGCGACAACGACAGTTCCGCCCCCGCCTCGGTGAAGCTCAGATGCCGGGCCGCGGCTTCGAACGCGGGCAGCAGGTCCAGCGGCAGCTGCTGCGAGCGCGGCAGCGGTGACGTTTTGGCATGCGATATTTGCATGTGATGTATGCGAAACCGCCGTTTGTCTCCTGAGGGAAGCGCAACTATATTCGTTTGCATGACGCATGCAATAGAAACATCCATGGCTCCCGCCTCCACCTGCGGTGAGCACGCCCTCGAAGCGCGCGAGCTGCTGTCGGTCGCCGACATCGCGGGCCTGCGGATCCGCTGCATGCGCGGCAGCCTGTGGCTCACGCTGGACAACGATCCGCGTGACATCGTGCTGGAAGCCGGCGACGATTTCGTGGGCACGGAGCACCGCCGCGCGCTGGTGTACGCATTCCAGCCGTCCACCGTGTCGCTGGGCACGGCGGCGGCGCCGATTCAGCAGGCACGCTGCTCGGCCGTAAGGCATCGCGCACCCGGGCGGACAGCGGTTCAGGTTCCGGTCTGACAAGCGGCAAGCTCTGCGCTCTCCACAATGGCTGCACTGATAACAGCCCCTAAGGAGAAACCTCATGCGCAATGCAAGCATCCTCATCGCCGGCCTCGCGGCTGCCGCCTCCATCGCCCTCGTCGGCTGCGACGTCAAGAAGACGCAGGAAGGCAACGTCACCGTGCCGAAGTACGACGTGCAGAAGACGCAGGAAGGCAGCGTGACCCCGCCCAAGTACGACGTCACCGGCCCGGACGTGAAGGTGGGCTCCACCACCAAGGAAGTGACCGTTCCCAAGGTGACGACCGAGAAGGAAACCATCACGGTGCCCAGCGTGGACGTGAAGACCGGCCAGGAGAAGAACGCGGAAAAGCAGGCGACCACGAAGCCGTAATCGCTCTTTCGAACCAAAGAAAAACCGGCCCTCGGGCCGGTTTTTCTTTGGCGCCGCCGTCGCCGGTATGCGACATACGGCGGGCGGATTCAGCGCCGGTGCGGCGGGCGCTGGCCGGGCGGGCCGGAGCGGGCGCGGTCCGGCAGGTGCCGGAACATGATGCGGCCCTTGGTCAAGTCGTAGGGGGAGAGTTCCAGCGTCACGTCGTCGCCGGCGATGATGCGGATGTGGTTCTTGCGCATCTTGCCGCCGGTGTAGGCGACCAGTTCGTGCCCGTTGTCCAGAACCACGCGGTAGCGCGAGTCGGGGAGCACTTCGGCCACGCGGCCGCGCATTTCAATCAGTTCTTCCTTGGCCATCTGTCCCGTTCCTAGAGCGCCCGGGCAAGGTACCTGCGGGAGTGCATCTCGAGCGGGTGGGTGCGGTGTGCCAGGGCTGTTGTTCGGTGTCGGACGACCCGGCGGGCCGTCGATCCATGCAATTGTAAGCCAGCGCGGCAGCCCCCGTACATCCGCCCGCCCCGGCGCGGCTCAGCGCGCCTGCCGCAGGAAGCGCCGCACGTTGTCGGGATCGTGGCCCACGTAGGTGACAGCGTGCTCCAGTTCCCGTTCGCTGCAGCCCAGCCATTTGCACCAGTTACGGCGCTCCCATTCGGGTTCCAGATGGATCAGGACTTCCTGATAACCGCGCTTGTCGATGTCTTCGGACATGGTTTCCTTTCCTCCTAGCCGATGACAAAGCTTAGGCCGCGCGCTTTTCCTTGCGCGCGGGAGGGCGCGCTTGCGTGCCGTGCGAATCCGCTTTGCGCCGGTGTAGGACACGCAGAGAGAAAAGGCCAGCGGTGCGGCCACAGTAAGATGGCCTCATGCAAAGAAGACCTCTACTCATCCTTACGCTGATTGCCGCGAGCTGCGTCGCCAACGCCCAGACCGCCACGTCTCCCGCCAAAAAAGAACTCGTCAACAAGATCCTGAAGCTGCAGCAGCCGGGAATCGAAGGCATGGCCCGCTCCATGGCCGAGCAACCCGCCGCCGAACTGCTGGCCCGCGCGCAGCCCGCGCTGGCCGTGCGCGTCGCGCCCGACAAGCAGGAGGCCGTCGCCAAGGAGATCCAGGCCGACGCGCGCAAGTACGTTGACGAGACCGTTCCCATCGTGCGCGACCGCGCGATCAAGCTCGCGCCCTCCACAGTGGGCGCGGTGCTCGAAGAGAAGTTCACCGAGGACGAACTCAAGCAGGTCGTCGCCTTTCTTGAATCGCCGACCTACGTGAAATTCCAGACGCTGGGCGGCGACATGCAGCGCGCGCTGGCCGACAAGCTGGTGGCCGACACCCGTGCCTCCGTCGAACCCAAGGTGAAGGCGCTGGAAATGTCGATCGGCAAGCGCTTGGGCGTACCCCCGCCGAATGCCCAGGGGGCCGCGCCGGCCTTGCCGGCCGCACCCGCCGGCAAGGCAGCGGCCAAGGCACCGACAGGCAAGTAGCGCCCCACGCAGGTGGGCTCTGCAGCGAAGCCGGCCTGCAATATCTTGTGACAGGGAAACACGCCCAGGCGTTTGCAAGCAAATAATGCAGGCGAAACCGGTGATGTCCAGTCATGAAGACCGCGCGAAAGCTCCTGTACGTCTCTTCCCACCCCTGCCCGCCCGCAATCGAAGAAGTCCTGCATGAGCGCGGCTGGGAGCTCGTTGCGGCGGCCAGCCTGCGGGCCACATGCGCCCTGCTGCGGCGTGAAGCGATCTGGGCCGGCCTGCTGGTGGTCGATTCCGATGCGTCAGCGCGCAGCATCGCCGCCGATTTCGAAGCCTGCCGCGACGCCGCCGATGCCTGCGAATGGGTGGCGCTTCTGCCGCCCGGCGCCATGCAGGCGCCGGTACTGCGCGACATGGTGGTGCGTCACTTCTTCGACCACCATACCGCTCCGGCCGATCCGCACTTTCTCGCGCAATCCCTTGGTCACGCGCACGGCCGCGCCCAGCTGCGACATGCCGCGCGCAGCGACGCACCGGACGGCGACGACCTGGGCCTGACCGGCGGCAGCACCGCGCTGGCGCAGCTGCGCCGGCTGGTACGCCGCGCCGCCCTGGCCGACACTCCGGTGCTCATCACCGGCGAGCCGGGCAGCGGCAAGGAGCGCATCGCGCGTGCGCTGCACGCCTGCTCGCCGCGTGCGGACGCCCCCTTCGTGGTGATCGACTGCGCAACAACGCTGCACGCGGAGGCGGCCGCGCTGCTGCAGGACACCGAGTCCGGCACGCTGCTTCTGGACCACGTGGGCGAGCTGCCACTGGACTGGCAGGTGCGGCTGCTGCGGCTGATGGTCGAGCGTGCCGCGGCGCGTTCGCGGCCGGGCCGCGGCGGCGGCCTGCGCATCGTGGCGGCCACCGACGTCGACCTCTCGCATGCGGTGGCGGCGCGGCACTTTCGCGAAGACCTGTTCTACCGCCTGAATGTGGTGGGGCTGGCCGTGCCGCCGCTGCGCAACCGCAAGGAGGACATCCCGGAGCTGGCGCGGCAGTTCCATGCCGACTGCGCGCGCGACGGCAGCGGCAGCCGCGGCTTCAGCCGGCAGGCCCTGGCGGCGATGGCCGTGCATACCTGGCCGGGCAACGTGCGCGAGCTGTTCAACCGGGTGCAGCGCGCCGTGGTGATGGCCGAGCGGCGCACCATCGGCGCCGCCGACCTGGGCCTGCAGGCAGCGCCCGCGCAACCGCTGGACAACCTGGAAACGACCCGCGTGCGCGCAGAGAAGGACGCGATCAGCCTGTCGCTGGACCGCTTCAGCCACAACGTGACGCTGGCCGCGCGCGAGCTCGGTGTCTCGCGCATGACGCTGTACCGGCTGATGGCCAAGCACAGCATCGCGACACGCAGCAGCGCCCCGCAGCCGCAGTAGCGCGCGCTCAGGTCGCCGCCAGGCCGACCTTGCTGTTGAAGTTGTAGCAGGCCGCCTCGAAGCTGCGGATCTCGAACAGCGCTTCCTTCAGGCTCATCTCGCCGCCGTCCATCAGCTTGCCGGCCAGGTGCTCGGTCAACGGCTTCAGGCGGGCCAGCACGGCCTTGGTTTCGCTGTAGAGGCGCTCGCTCTGCAGTTCCATGATGCCGCGCGTCTCCTCGTCCAGCGCGCTGCGGCCGCCGTCGTTGGCCAGCGCGCCGAAGTTCAGGCGCGTCTTGCGGTACATGCCCATCTCGGCCACCGCGTGGTGCAGCAGCTTGGTCACGCGGGTGATGTCGTTGTGGGCGCCGTTGGTCGTGCCCTCCTCGCCGAAGAACAGCTCCTCGTTGGCCATGCCGCCCAGCAGCACGCGCACGTCGTGCTCGATGTCGGACTTGGTCTTCAGCAGGTTGGCGCCCTGCTTGTGGAACACGAAGCCCAGCGCGTTGTTGCGCGGATTCGCCTTCAGCGAGATCTTGATGGTCTTCATCTCCGACTGCAGCTTCTCCCAGTCGCCGCCGGCGCGCTTGCGCTCCAGCTCGAAGTCCACCAGGAAGTGGCCCCACTCGTGGATCGCGATGATGCGGCGGTCGCGCTCGCGCTCCTTGGTGGTGTTGGTGTTGACGTTGCCCACCAGCACGCGCTCGGCCGCCTGCATCAGCGTGTCGGCGTCGATCATCTCGCCGGCCTGCACCGCGTTGATGCCCGCCTGGTTGATGATGGTCTCCAGATCGGCCGGGCTGCGGCCCTCGGTGATCTCCACCAGGTGGCGCAGGTCCATGTCGCCCGACACCTTGCCGGCGCGCTGCGACAGGTAGTGCTCCACGATGGACAGGCGCTCTTCCTTGTTGGGCATGCGGAAGTCCACCTTCATCTGGAAGCGGCGCAGCATGGCCTCGTCCATCTGCATGGATTCGCTGTTGAAGTTGGAGGCCACGATCCAGATGATCTCGCCGTCGCTCTTGGTGCGCACGCCGTCCAGGATCGCCAGCAGCATGTTCTGCGTGTCGTCGTCGAACTTGCGGTGGCCGCCGCGCTTCATGAACAGGTCCTGTGCCTCGTCCAGGAACACGATGCAGCGCTTGCGGCGCTTGGCCATGGAAGCGATGCGGCTGAGCGTGTTGGAGCCGCCGGCGACGAAGCCGGTCTCCAGGTTGGCCGCGGAATGGAACAGGATCGGCAGGTTCAGCTCCTTGGCCAGGTAGCTCGCCAGCTTCGTCTTGCCGGTGCCGGCCGGGCCGCTGAACATGACGTTGAACGGCTTGTCGATGCCGTACTCGGCGTACTCGGCGCGCCGCATGTACTGGTCCTTGATCTGCGCCACTTCGGACTTGATGTCGTCCATGCCGACCAGGTCGTTGAGCGAGCCATGCACCTGGGCCGGCTCGATGAAGCGCAGCGACTTGAACTGGCCCTTCAGCTGGAATGCCAGGAAGCCCAGCAGTCCGACCGTGAGCGTGGCCGACAGCACGGCGCTCACGCCGGCCTTCCAGCCGTCCTTCTCCGACTGCGGGCGCGCACCGGCGAAGCGCTCGTCCAACCGCTCCAGCATGGTCAGGCTCGCGTCGCTCAGTTCCGAGCGCGGAATGAACACCAGCTTGCCGCCCCACGGTGCGCTGACCGCCTTGTCGGAGAAGATCTTGGTTTCCATGTCGCTCGGGTAATAGGCGAACTGCTTGCCCTGCGACTCGATCAGCACGATGCGCTCGGACACGTTCCACATCAGCGGCTTGTAGACCACCGTGATGCGCTCGGCCTGGTTGGTTTCCAGGAAACCAAGCACCGAGCCGGTGCCGAACACCACGGGCAGCTTCTCGTTGAGAGTCCACAGGCGCTCGCCGTCGCCGCCGATGGCCATGGCACGGACCTGCTCGGCCACCACGCTGTGCTTTTGCCAGACCACCACGGAATACAGCGCCGACAGCGGAATGAGAATGGCGACGCAAGCCACCATCAGCTTGACCGGAAGCGCCTGGATGGCGAACCAGTCCTGCACGCGCGCGGTGAACTTGCGCAGCGCCAGCCAGAGGCTGGGTGTGGACGTGGCGGCGGTGTCTTCCACGGGGTCCTTGCGGGCCGACAAATCAGTCATGGCGATCCTGTCGAATCAGGCGCGCGCGCTTGGCATGGCGCATACGCGTCAAACAATCTGGGGAGCTTTTCCCGCGGTGCCGTTGCGGCGCTTTGTTGTTGTTTTTGGCCGCCTCGGCCGGGGCATCAGCCTGTCAGATGCATCCTACATAGACGTAGGACAGCGCGCCAGCTCTCTTCTGGCAACGGCAGCGCTGACAGGAGGCCACGTGACAAATTCACGTCTTCACGTCGGCGCGTGAGGGAGACGTTGGTTTTTTGCTGACGGGAACTGGAACGCGGCGCGACACTCCAACAAGGAGGCCGGGTTCTTTTTCAAGTTTCTTTCCCGGCCACTTGTCCCTCGGATCGAAAGACCGGGGGATTTTTTATGGCCACGGGATTCTTGATGGCCGCCGCCATCCCTTCGAGCCAGTGCACGGCCGCGCGGTCGGAGGTAAAGAGCACCACCGAGGCCATGCCTTCAATCGGGCGTGCATGGAGATCGATCAGGTCGACCGGCGCGAGCAGCGCGATCTTGAAGCGCTCGGACATCACCCGGCGCAGGCGGTCCCAGAGCAAGAACTTGCCTTCGACGGCGGGCGACGGCGTGACGCCCCGCACGTCGATGAGCACCCGGCCCATGCGCTCGCGCACGGCGACCGCCTTCACGTGATATGCCAGAGCCAGGGCATCGTTGTACTGCCATTGACCCTGCACATCGAACCGCAGGAAATCCTCTTCAGGACGCAGCGAAACAAGCAAGTTCATTACACGCCAGAGTGCCACATGTTCCGCGGGCGGCCAACACTAATCGTTTGAGCTGTACCGAATCGTGAATGACAAGGTTGGGCGCTTTTCCCAGTTGCATGTGCGGCCGCGCACCGCGCTACGCCATATGGCGCGCCACCAGAACCGTGAAGCGCCGCGCACGCGGCCGGGCTGGCGCCGTTGCTCCTCCTTACGCATCTGTCATTCTGCTATGTAGGACGGTGTCGCAAATTCGCGCTAGTGGCTGTAAAGGTGCCACGGCCGCGCACACCTTGTTGGCGAGGCACGCACACTCGTGCCTCATGCGTTCACCCGAACTTGCCGTAGAAAAGCTGTGGGGCCCGATCAACGGCCTTTACGTGGCCGCGTATGCGGCGCCGGTGGACGACGGCGGGCGCTATTGCGCCTACGCCAAGGTTTGCTGGCGTGAACCGCAGAGCTATTGGGATGCGCAATGCCTGTTCAAGCTGTTCGGTGGCGAGCAGCACGGCAGCGCCGAAGCCGCCATGGCACAGGTGCGGCGTGTCGCCTTTGCCAGGGTAGCCTGCGTCCCCGCCGCCGCTGTGTCCCTGCTGGACGTTGCCTCGCGCGAGGACAGCCTGCACGTGTTCGTGCCCCTGGTCTCGGCGATCCGCTGGCGCGTGCGCGACGCATGAGATCGCGGGCTGCGGCCCGCAATCTCATGCGTCGGCCTATCGCAATATGGCCGCGCTGCCTAGAATGGGATTTTTCGCCTCCGGCCATCCATGTCCCTCTCAAGCTGCTTCACCGCCTCGCAGCCGCTGCTGTGGCTGCACGTGGCGGGCGATGGGCTGCTCGCGCTGGCATGGCTGCTGCTCCCGCTCATTCTCATGGGCATCGTGCGCCGCCGCCCCGACATTCCGTTCGGCTGGCTGGCCTGGCTGTTCGGCGCCTTCATGGTGGCCGGCGCCCTGACCCACGCGATGGCCGCGTGGGCCCCGTGCGGGCCCATGGACTGGCTTTCCGGACTGCTGAAGGCCCTTGCCGCCGCGGCCTCGCTGGCTACCACCTGGTTGCTGTTCCGGCTCGTCCCGCGGCTGCGGGCGCAGCCCTCGCGTGAGCAGCTGCGCGAGGCCAACACGGCCCTGCAGCGCGAGATCGCGTCGCGCCGCGAGGCCGAGGCGCAACTGGTTCGCTCCAAGGCCGAGGTCGAGGCGTTGCTGGGCAAGACCACCCAGCAGGCGCAGCAGGCGTCGGCGCTGCTGGACCGCTTCTTCGACGTGGCGCCCGTCGGGCTGGCGCTGCTGGACCAGCAGGCGCAGTTCATCCGCATCAACCCGGCGCTCGCGCGCATCACCAACCGAGGTCCCCGCGAGTACCTGGGGCGCCACGTTGCCGATGTCGCGCGCATGGCTCCGCAGACCATCGCCGCGATCCGCACGGTCGCGCGCACCGGCGAGTCCCAGCTGGACCTGGAAGTCTCCCGGCCCGACGAGGACGGCAGCGAGCGCCACCTGCTGACGCAGCATTTCGCCATCGAGCTGCCGGGCGGAACGCGCCTGGTCGGCTGCGTGGTGCAGGACATCAGCTACCAGCGCGCGGTGGAGCGCCAGCGCGAGGAGGCCCTGGCAACCGCCGAAGAGGCCAACAACGCCAAGGACCACTTCCTGGCCAAGGTGTCGCATGAGCTGCGCTCGCCGCTGCAGGTGGCGCTGTCCTGCGCCGAAGTCCTCAAGCGCACGGCCGACATGCCGGCGTCCGCGCGCAAGTTCGTCGACCGGCTCGCGCACGCGGTGTCGATGCAGGCACGCATGATCAATGACCTGCTCGACCTGTCGCGCATCCTGAGCGGAAAGCTGACCGTGGTGAATGAGCCGGTCGATCCCGCCCTGCCGCTGCTGCACATCCTGGACCACTGGAAGGCGCAGGCACAGGCGCGCGGCGTCGCCCTCGATGCAAGCGGCGTGCAGGCCGGCCAGGCGGTGATCGATGCCGACCCGGCGCGGCTGGAGCAGATCTACGCCAACCTGATCGACAACGCGGTGCGCTTCAGCGGCCAGGGCGGCCGCGTGCTGGTGGGCGGCCAGAGCAGCCGCGGGCACTGGCGCTTTTTCGTGCGTGACTTCGGCGCGGGCATGCAGCGCGAGGACCTGCGCCGCGTGTTCGAGCCCTTCGCGCAGGGCGCCGACCAGCCGCGCGCCGGCAAGGGCCTGGGCCTGGGCCTGGCCATCGTCTCCAGCCTGGTCGACACCTTCGGCGGCCGTGTGTGGGCCGAGAGCGCGGGCCCAGGCACGGGTGCGACTTTCATCGTCGAGCTGCCGCGGCTGGTCGGCGACTCGCATCCGCCGTCGTACTTCGGCGAAGCCATTGGCGTGCCGCGGCTGGACGGGCTGCGCCTGCTGTACGTGGAGGACGAGGAGGAAGTGGGCGCCGCCATGCGCGACGGGCTGGAGCGGCTGGGCGCGCAGGTCGAGGTGGCGTTCAGCCACCCGCAGGCACGGGAGCTGCTGCAGCGCCTGCAGCTGGACGCCGTGGTGACCGACCTGAACCTGGGCGACGGCGGCTCGGGCCATGACGTGGCCCAGACGCTGCGCGGCCTGCCGCAGCACAACCTGGTGCCGATCATCGCGGTGTCCGCCTTCGGCACGCGCGACGATGTCGCCGCCACGCGCGAAGCGGGGTTTGCCGACCACCTGATCAAGCCGGTGGACGTGGCCGCCATCGCGCAGGTGGTGCGGCGGTGCGTCCTGCGTTAACTCTTAAAAAGCGCCTGCGGCGCTTTTTAAGAGTTGTTTGATATGTGCCGCCAGGCCCGGCAAAGCCGGTTCCTGGCGGCAAGGGAGACTGCGCTGCACGTTGTTTCACGCAGTCTGCGAAAGGGCAACGTGCCTGCCTTTCCTCCGGATTGCGCGCAGCAACGTGCAGCGCAATCCCTCTTGAAGGCAGGAGCCGGCTCTGCCGGGCCTGCCTTCACACATCAGACCTCCGTTAAAAGTCCGCAGGACTTTTAACGGAGAACCACCACCAGTTCGCGCGTGTCGCCGGCCGTCACCACCCACTCGTTGCCCTGCCTGCGCGCTTCGGCTTTGCCCTTGCGCACTTCGACGGCGCTGATGGCTGCGGCCGGGAAGATCCAGCTCAGTTCCTGCATGCTCTGCGTGCTTTCGGCGCGCAGCGTGAGCTTGCGGCTTTCGCGCACCACGCTCCACTGGGCCTGCTCGCGCCGGCTCATGAAGTCGGCCAGCCGCTCCATCGTGTACCAGCGAAAGCGCCCCTGCGCGGCGAGCCGCTTGGCCTCGCCCATCAGGCCTTCCATCACCGCGGTGTAGCGCGGCGCCGCCGGAGGGTGGAAGTAGAACAGGCGCGCCACGCGCTGGTCGGCCACGTAGTTGGACAGCTTGATCAGGAAGCCGCCGATGTCGTCCCCGGTGAAGGTACGGGCGCGCTTGGGATCTTCCAGCTCCTCGAAGGTGGCGATCTTCAGGTAGTTGGACACCGGGAATGCCCACAGGCTGCCCTCGGGCCGCTTCCCCTCGTAGTACGAGCGGGTGGGCCCGAGCCCGGTGTCGCCGGTGAAGTAGTAGGCCTTGAAACCATTGCGCTCCAGCCACTTGGTGGACCACACCGGCTGGTTGCCTTCCGGCGCGGAGTACGCGCGCACCGGCTTGCCGACGGCCTGTGCCACGGAGCGGTTGTTGGCGTCCAGCCATGGCTCGTAGTCGGCGCGGTTGGTTTCGGTAGCCAGGCCGCCGAAGATGTCGTGGTTCCAGCCGCCATGGTTGCCCACTTCGTGGCCGAGCGCCGCCTGCCGGTGCAGAAACTCCTGCATCACCGGGTTGTGGTCCAGGTCCATGCCCAGCTTGTCGCCCGGCTCGTAGGTGTCCGGCCCGGCCGTCACGTGCATGGAGAACGGCCCGGTCTTGAACCAGTCCCACTGTTCCAGCTGCAGCAGCGGCGCCTGCGCCGCGTTGGAGTCGATGTGCAGGTTGAGCACCAGTCCGCCCTCGCCGCGCGGCACCGGCGCCAGGCGCGGCAGCTGCGCGACGTCCACCGCGAAATGCCACAGCATGCGGTGGAGCATGTAGCCGTCGGTGCGGGTCTTCAGGTAGCCCAGCGGCAGGTTGACCAGCAGCACCTCGCCGTCGCCGTACTGGTTGCGCCCGACCACCACGTCGCCTTGCTGCGTGGCCATGACGGTGCGCGCGCCGTAGCGCGTGCCGGTGCGGAAGTAGCTGTGCTGCAGCTTGACGTAGCCGTAGGTCGTCATCTCGCCCATGCCGGGAACCGACGAGTACTTGAAGTCCAGCTTGCCGGGCTGCATGCCCAACTCTTTTTCCGTGTCGTGGTTGCCGTACACCGGGCCGCTGCCGATGGTGAGATCGCGCAGGTCGTCGTACATGGCGTAGCGCACGCCTGCCAGCCGCGACAGGCGCGATTGCCCGGCGGAATAGCCGCCGGTGTGCGTGTCCAGCACCGCCGCGTCGTACGCGATCATCAGCCTGCCGCCGGTCTTCACGTAGCTGTGCAGCTGGCTGATCAGCAGCTCCGACGCCACCTTGTGCACGATGTCGGGCAGGATCACGCCGGCAATGGAGTCGCGGTTGCCGCTGTAGCGCATGAACGCGTCGTCCGTCATGGTCTCCAGCGGCAGGCCCTCTTCGCGCGCGGCATCGATCCAGGCCTGCGCCACGGGTTGCTGCAGCGCCGCGCTGTCAGGCACCAGCAGCACCAGGGTGCGCGGCGGGGCCGGCGCCGCGGCGTACAGGCCGGCCAGCACGCTGGTCAGCACCACTGCTACCGCCAAGACCCACCAGCGCGCGGGAATCGATCGAAGCCGGCCCGGCACCGCGCCTTGTCCTTGCGCGCTCAAACCGCGGCCTGCGTGGGCGTGCGGCTCACCATCCAGGAGTAGAGCGCCACGAACACCATCAGGTCGAACACCAGGCCGAAGCACAGGTACAGCATGGGCATGAACAGCACCGAGAAGTGCTGCAGCACCAGCACGTGCAGCAGCGCCTTGTGCGGCAGCATGACCGCGAAGTACGCCAGCACGCCCAGCGGGTGCAGGAACTTCTGGTACAGCGGCAGCCGCAGCACGCCATAGCCCAGCGACAGCAGCAGCGGCATGGACAGCATCAGGTAGTAGCCGGCGTCGAGCATCGACTCCAGGTGCCCGCCCACCGTGTAGGGGAAGCTGGCCGGTTTGAACATGAAGAACAGCAACCCGCTGACCTGCACCACGCACAGGGTGCGCACCAGGTACTTGATCGGCGTGAGCCGGTCGCTCATCCACCAGGTGGAGGCGAATGCCGCGATCACCACGGCCGCCGTCACCACGCCGGTGGCGGGGCCGGGCACCAGCGAAGCCGCCGGGTCCGACAGCATCCACATGCGTTCGGTGCCGTTGGCGGCCAGCGCCAGCGGCAGCTGCAGGCGCTGCGCCCACCACAGGATGACCACGTCCCAGGCGTACAGCAGCGCCGGCCTGGCCAGCGCCATGAGCGTGGTCAGCACCACGACCACTGCCGCCATTTCCGCCAGCACCACGGGGCCCAGGCGGAGGTGGCGCAGGCTGCGGTGCATCAGCGCACCCTGCCCCTGCGCCTGCCCGCGCGTCTGCGCCAGCAGCTCAATGGCGGCTTTCACCACGCGCTGCTGGCCCGCATTGAGGGACAGGGAAGGCGCAGTCGAACTCATTCGGCAACCTCCGCGCTGCGCGCTGCGGTATGAACCCCTTCGGGCGGCCGGGCGGGGCTCATGGCATCTGCCAGAACAGTCCGGCGGTCACGCCGGTGCGGCGGTAGTAAGGGTTGCGGTAGCGCTCGGCCGCCACCTCGGCGCCCCAGTCCTTGCCGATCCAGTGGCGCACGTTCAGGCTTACCTCGTTGCTGCGGAAGTTGACCAGCGCGGCGCCGGCGCCGATGGACTGGTAGCCCTCCTCGCCCCAGCCGTAGCGGCCGGTCACCGTGGTGTGCTTCTCGCGGCCCCAGGTGGCGGCCACGAACTGCTGGCGCGTGTCCACGGCGCCGGGGCTGCCGTGGGTGAACTTCATCTCGCCCTGCACCACCAGCGGCATCTCGAAGTAGTAGGTGGCGCCCAGGCTCACGTTGCGGTCGATGTGGCCGTCCGGCGCGCGGTAGTAGCCGGCGCCCAGCGTGCCCACCAGGTTCTTCTTGTCCAGCAGCTTGCGGTGGATGAAGGCGTCGGCGCGCCAGCGCGGCAGGTATTCCGCGCCATTGCCCGCGCCGAGGGCGAGCGAGCCGAACCAGTCGGGGCTGAAGATGTAGGTATCGCCGAAGGCCACGTAGGTGCCCGATTCGTCCCAGCGCTTCATGGTCGCCAGTTCGGCGTTGAACAGGTGCTTGTCCACCTGGTAGCTGCCGCGCACGCCCACTTCGCGCCAGTCGGGGTTGCCGGCCGTGAGGTTGTGGTGCGAGACGTAGGCCTCGAAGCCGCGCTGCGGCGCTGGCGTGGCGGCGTCCTGCTGCGCGCCGGCGGGCTGCAGCACGCGGGACGACGGTTGCGTCGATTGCGAGCTCGTCTGCGCCTGAGCAAGGCCGGCCGCGCACAGAAGGCACAGCGGCGTGAGTCGGGTCAGTGTTTTCAGTTTCTTCATCTTCATTTCGTTTTATCTCAGTTGACAGTCGCCAGGATGTCGGCGATGCGGCGAGCGGAGCGCCCGTCGCCGAACGGACTGGCCGGCAACTGCATGGCGCGCCAGGCGGCATCGTCGGCGAGCAGCGTGGCGGATTGCTCCACGATCTGCCGCACGTCGGTGCCGACCAGCTTCGCGCCACCGGCCAGCAGCAATTCTTGCCGTTCTGTCGAGGTTCGTGTGATTAAAACGGGCCGGGCGAGCGCGGATGCCTCTTCCTGGATGCCGCCGGAGTCGGTCAGTGTGAAGCGGCAGCGCGCCAGCACCGACATCAGCGCCGGGTAATCCAGGGGCTGGGTCAGGCACACGCGCGAGCGCGAAGTGCGCGGCAGCGCGTTGACCACCGACTCCACGTCGGCGCGCACGCGCGGGTTCGGGTGCACCGGCCAGACCGCCACCGCATCCGGGAAATCACCCAGCAGCTGCCCGACAGCCGTGGCGATCCCACGGATGGGCTCACCCCAGTTCTCGCGCCGGTGCGCGGTGATCAGCACGATGTGGCGGCCCTTGTGCTCGGCCAGGAAGCGGCGCAGTTCGTCCGGCATGGCCTCGCCGGCGTCCCAGTCGGTGGCGGCCAGGCGGTCGCGCACCCACAGGGCGGCGTCGATCACGGTGTTGCCGACTTCGAAGATCCGCTCGTCGGGAATACCCTCGTTCAGCAGGTTCAGCCGCGACTGCGAGGTCGGCGGGAAGTGCCAGGCGGCCAGGCGGCCGATCATTTCGCGGTTCTTTTCTTCAGGGAACGGGTCGCGGGTGCCGGTGCGCAGGCCCGCTTCCACGTGGCCGACCGGCTTGTCGTGGTAGTAGCCCGCCAGCGCGCCCACAAAGGCCGAAGTGGTGTCGCCCTGCACCAGCACCACGTCGGGCTGGGTCTCCTCGATCACGCGGTTCACGTTCTCCAGCAACAGCGCCGTGAGGTGCGCCAGCCCGGGCGAGCTGCGCTTCAGGTCGATGCGCAGGTCGGGCGCCATGTCGAAGAAGCGGTACAGCACGTCGGCCATTTCCTCGTGCTGGCCGGTGTGCAGCACCAGCGAGCGGTCGCCGCGTTCCTTCAGCACCCGGTGCAACACGGCCATCTTGATGATCTCGGGCCGTGTGCCCATGATGGACAAATACGTTTTCATTGGCAGCTTTCCCTGGCGTCCGCCGGTGCGACGGACTTGCTTTTCAAAATCTGAGCGGCGACTTCGTCGGTCACGGTCCAGTGCGGGCCGTGGCGCGCCGGCAGCGCCGTGCGCAGCCAGCAGCGCGCCGCCAGCTTGTCGTTCTGGTCCAGCGCCACCACGGCCACCAGGCCCCAGGCGAAATCGGTCTTCACCTGCGTCAACCACTCGGCGCGGTGGCGCTTCATCCATTGCGCGTACCAGGCCTGGTCGCCGCCCGGGATGTGTGGAAACTTCACCAGCAGCGGGAAGATCTGGGCCACCGCGTCGGGATAGAAGGCCGTCTCGGCCGTGCGCTGCTCCAGCTGCGTGGAGACGTGGTAGCGCTTGGTGCCCTCGTCCCAGAACACCTTGTGCAGGGTGCGGCCGAAATCGGGCTGCCCGGGCGTCTGCACGCCGGCGCGCGCCGGCGCATAGCTCCACACCTCCAGGTTGTCCATGAACAGCCCGTGCAGGTACACCGGCGATACGATGTAGATGCCGCGGCCCTTGTCCTCCAGGCGCTTCAGGCTCTGGCGCGCCGACGCATGGCTTTTCTGCCATGCCGGGTTGCGCTTGAGCTCGGCCGGATTGGTTTCCAGGAACTTCAGCCACAGCGCCAGCTGCGAATCGTCGGCATCGGCGGTCTTGCACGGCGCCCAGGCAACGCCCTGGCGGCAGAAACGGTCGAAGGTGCCGTCGGGCTTTTGCCGCGGCATCAGCCATTCGGTCCAGCGCGCGGCCTCGCGCGAGATGTCCAGCCCATGCTCCTGCGCCAGCAGCAGCGCCTGCAGGGTGAAGTACGGGTCGATCGTCGCGCCCTTGCTCTGGATCGTGATCGCCCCGGCGTCATCGATGTAGCCGGCCAGGTCGAGCGGCACGGCTTGCGCACGGCCGGCGACACAGGACAGCAGCATCGGCAAAAGCGCGGCCCAGCACAGCAGGCGGCGCATCATCCCGCCACCCCCCACACCACGCCGGCCTGGCGCGCCCAGACGGTGCCGTGCGCGACCACGCCCTCTTCCGCGATGATGGCCCCGGCGTTCACCGTGGTCGGCGCGTCGAGGGCGCCCAGGCGCACGCCGGCGGCCAGCAGCAGGTGGGTCTCGCTCACCAGCGGCCCGCCGATCTCGGCGTCGCGCATCACGTGGATTCCGTTGTCGCAGATCACCGACCCGGTGATGCTGGCGCCCGGCCCCACCAGCACGCCCTTGCGCGCCTTGACGTCGCCTTCCACCAGCGTGCCGGCACCGATCGACAGGGTGCCGGTGACCACCAGCGAGCCGGTGAAGTGGCAGCCTTCGGGCAGCGCGCAGTCGCCGTCCACGCGGTACAGAGTCTCGGTGCGCTTCACGGCGCCCGGCAGCTCGGCCAGGTCGGCGCGCACGCGCTGCACCGCGTCGGGCAGCACGGCATTCACGCCGCGGCCGAAGCGCACCACCGGCGCATGCACGCGCTCGAAGCAGCAGCCGCGGTCCAGCTGAACGTCGCCGCCCGAGGAGACCCGCTGCACCGCCACGCTGTGCTCGCCCAGGTGCACGCTCTTGTCGGCATGCGCCCAGCCGGCCACGCGGCTGCGCGGGCCGAGGTCGAGCCGGCCTTCGGACATGATTTCGGAGAACATGCCGCCGCCGCGCATCTCCACATCGGCCGTTGCGTACAGCGGCCGCAGGTTGTGCACCGTGCCGAGCGTGCGCACCGGCTCCACCGCCAGCATGGGCAGGTTGCGGTGCAGCGCGTCGGGCGCGGTATCGAGCAGGTCCACCTCGCCGATCGGCTGGTAGCCGGCTTCGGGGCCGCCCGGGCGCAGCAGCGCCATGCGCTCGCGAAAGCGGTCTGCCAGGTACATCGGCTCCTGCGAGCCGTCCTCGGGCACCGGCAACGGGCCGGCATCGGTGGGCCGGCGCCATTCGCTCCAGGTGGGACCGAACGGCAGCGTCAGCATGACGATGCACAGCAGCGTGAACAGGGTCGCGAAAGCCGCGGTTTCAGTGGTCATGGCAGGGCCGCCTTTCGGTAACGCAGGGTTTTGTGCCAGACGAGCTCACGGCCGAGCAGGCGGTCGGTGACCGACTCCACCAGCGCGCGCGAGATCGCGAACAGGCTCACGAGGAAGCAAAGCAGGTTGATCGGCAGCAGCCGGATGCGGCGGCGGTGGCCGTCCAGCAGCACCGCGACCACAATCTCCAGGAAGGCCGCGAAGTTGCCGAGCGCGCCGTACGCCACCAGCGCCAGCATCGGGATGAACAGCGCCACCAGCGCGCCGCCATTGAGGTAATAGAGAACCAGCGCCAGCACCCAGCCCACCAGCAGCAGCGGCGGCACGGTGAACACCAGCAGCAGCATCAGGCCGTCGATGCGCTCGCGCAGCTGCAGGTAGGGGCTGGTGAGCAGCGGGCGCCAGCAGCGCCACAGCACCTGGTTGTGGCCCTTGGCCCAGCGCCGCACCTGGCGGATGCGTACCGACCATTCCTCGGGCACTTCCTCGTAGCATTCGGCGCGGTTGTTATAGATGGTCTTCCAGCCGCCCAGCAGCAGGCGGAAGGTGATGTCGGTGTCCTCGGCCAGCACGTCGTCGTGCCAGCCGCCTACCGCGTCGACGGCCGAACGGCGGATGCCGCCCACCGTGCCGCCGTACTGCGGCACGCCGCGCAGGTTCATGCGCGCCTGCTGGTCCACCTGGTAGCCGGCCGAGCGTTCCAGGTCCAGCAAGCGCGTGAGCAGGTTGCTGCTGGCGTTGGCCGGCACCACGCGGCCCATCACGGCGCCGACCTCGGGATCGAAGAACGGCGCCACCAGCTGGCGCAGCAGGCCCTTGGGCGGCACGTAGTCGGCGTCGAAGATGATGGCGATGTCGCCCTCGGCAAGCGCAAGCGCGTCCTTCAGCGCGGCCGACTTGCCCGGCTTGCCGCTGGTGCGGTGGAACGGGAAGAACAGCTCGGGGTGCTTGGCGACGTAGCTGTCGATGATGGCGCGCGTGTCGTCCTGCGAGCGGTCGTTGACCGGCACGATGCGCAGCTTGTCGCGCGGATAGTCGGTGCGCAGCAGCGCTTCCATGCAGCCGGCGACCACCTTCTCCTCGTTGTGCGCGGCGATGAACACCGTGATGCTTGGCCACGCAGCGATGCCGATGTCCAGGTAAGGCTGGCGCTGCTTTCCGAAAAGGCGGCTGAAGGTGAACACCGTGTGGCGCACGCCATAGGCAACCATGACCAGCACGATCAGGCCCAGCACCAGTGCGAGCACGGCGGAGACCGGTGAGGCGTAAACCGATCCCAGCGCGGGGTGGCCCGCAGTGGCGAGTGTGTCCATGGCAGATGTTTTCCGAGGAGTCGTTTTTGATGTGATGCGAATACTGGTCGAGGACCGCCGCACGCTGTGTGGCCTACCGAACAAACTACCGATGACATCAACGACGTCCTACACCCGGAAGCCTCCATAAAGGAGGTTATGACAAACCTCCTACGTATATCCACTTGATGCTCAGTCACCAATGCTTGACACGACCGAAGCCATGGCTGACAGGCGGATGGTTCGTTTTCCCACAAACTTTCGACACACTGCAACTAGAGTTGCTGCATGGACTCCCCGGACGCCTTCGACACCCCGCGCGCGGCGCTTTCGACACCGCTGCTGCAGCGCAACCGGCTGCTCGGGGCGCTGTCCACCGAGGCACGGCTGCGGCTGCTGCCCTCGGTCGACCTGGTGCAGGTGCGCACGGGGCAGTCGCTGGACCCGGCGCGCGGCGCGGCGCGGCGCGCCTACTTTCCGATCACGGCCATGGCCTCGGTGTGCCAGGTGTCACCCAGCGGAGAATCGACGCAGGTGGCCCTGGTCGGGCCGGAAGGCATGGTGGGTTTCCCGCTGCTCACGGGCAGCGAGGCGCCTTGGCTGCGCAGCACCGTTCAGCTGCCCGGTGCGGTGCTGGCGGTGGACGGCGCACGGCTGGCGCAGGAGTTCAGGCGCGGCGACACCACGACGCAGGTATTGCTGGGCTACATGCACACATTGATGGCGCAGATGGCGCAGGCCGCGCTGTGCCACCGCCACCACTCGATCGAACAGCAGCTCGCGCGCTGGCTTTTGGCCACCGCCGACCGCATGGCGGTGCGCGAGATCGCCAGCACGCAGGAAATGGTGGCAGGCCTGCTGGGCGTGCGGCGCGAAGGCGTCACCGAAGCGGCCGGACGCCTGCGCGACGCCGGGCTGATCGCCTGCCGCCGCGGCCACTTCACGCTGTTGGATACGCGCGGGTTGCGCGCGCGCGCCTGCAGCTGCTATGCGGTGCTGCAGTCCGGACAGGACAGCGGCGCGGGCGCGGGAACGGCCGGCCAGCCGCCCCGCACGGGCACGTCCACCACCGAGCAGGAGGAACAGTCGCACCCCGACCACGTTCCCCTCGCGGCGTGACCGCCGCGCGAAGGCCGTTGCCGCCCGGACTCAGACGTCGGCGGCGCCCGCCAGCACGCTGCGCGTGCGCTGGTAGAAGCCCAGCTCGTTGATCGTCACCATCGCGCGGTTGGCGGCGAACTGCCGCTCGATGGTGGCCATCTGCGCCTTGGCCTGGGTGTACATGCCGCGCTTGGCCGCCACGTAACCCAGCACGCCCCACGCATACGCGTCGTAGCGGCCGTCTTCCCAGCTGGGGGAATAGTTGTTCAGGTACTTCCAGGCAGAGTCGAACAGCGGCGCGCACTCGCTCACGCCGAAGCCCTGCACGAACACCTGGCAGGTGGTGCCAGGATAGAAGATGTTCAGCGTCGACGTGTAGGCGTCGCCGGGCGTGAAGCCGGCGGAAGTGGACTGGAACAGCCGGGCCAGCGCGTTGCCTATGCCGGTGGCGAAGTTGTCGTAATAGGCCGAATCGCCGTCGCCGCGTTCGCGCAGCAGGCCGGCGAAGTCGCGCAGGCCGCGATAGGCCTCGCAGTTGTCCATCAGGTAGCCGATGGAGTTGGCGCTGTTGCGGCCCGGCTGGAACACGCTGGTCAGGCCGTTGGGTTTGACCGCCATCGCGATGTTGCGGTAGGCGATGGTCTTCAGCTTGGCCTTGTTGGCCTCCCACCATGCCCAGTTGTTGCTGGCATGCAGGTAGCGGGCGACCAGCGACAGCAGCGTGGCGGCATACGAGTCGTCCGAGTCCGACAGCACGCGCCTGTAGTTGTTGTAATCGTACGAACCCATGGGAAATTCCACGTCGTCGATGCTGTAGTCGGCATTGACGCTGCGCAAATACAGATCCAGGTACGGACGGATGTATGTTTCCAGGTTGGTCGCGCTGAGGTATTGCACGATCGGCAACAAGCCGAGCTGCGCGAAGTACCAGTTGAATTTGCCGTTCGGCGCGATCACGAAGCCGCCGGCGTACGGACCGCTGGTGATACGCAGCGACGCGATGTGCGAAATCACGTCGATGCCGGTGGTCGGCGCTGGTGCCGGAGCCGGCGCGGGGGCCGGAGCTGGCGCAGGTGCCGGCGCGGGGGCTGGAGCCGGCGCTGGCGCTGGCGCTGGCGCTGGCGC
>NZ_JACCWG010000467.1 GCF_013697775.1 Ramlibacter sp.
AGCCAGCGCAGCACGCGCTGGCTGCGGTACAGGTCCATCGCCAGCCAGGCCAGCGCGCCCAGCACCACGCCGGCGGTCAGCGCCCCGGGCAGGCCGAACAGCCAGCCGACGGCACCGCCCGCAAGCTGGCACAGCAAAAGACTCGCGACGCGCCACACCATCGGCCGATTCTGCTCCCGCGCCCGGCCCTCAGGCCGCCTTCTCGGCTGGCGCGGCCTGCGCCGTGATGCGGTAGCCCACGCCGCGCACGGTTTCCACCAGCGCGCCGGCGGCGCCCAGCGCTTCGCGCAGCCGCTTCACGTGCACGTCCACCGTGCGCTCCTCGATGAACACGTGGTCGCCCCACACCTTGTCCAGCAGCTGCTGGCGGGTGTGCACGCGCTCGGGGTGCTTCATCAGGTAGTGCAGCAGCTTGAATTCGGTCGGGCCGACCTTCACCGGCCGCTCCTGCCAGCTCACGCGGTGGGTGGCGGCGTCCAGCGCCAGCGCGCCGATGCGTACCAGGTCGTCGACGTTCTCCGGCGCACGGCGGCGCAGCACGGCGCGGATGCGCGCCAGCAGCTCCTGCGTGGAGAACGGCTTGGTGATGTAGTCGTCGGCGCCGGCGTCCAGGCCCTGCACCTTGTCCGGCTCGTCGCCGCGCGCGGTGAGCATGAGGATGGGGACCGACTTCGTGCGGGCGTCGGCGCGCCACTTGCGCGCCAGCGCCAGCCCGCTCTGCCCGGGCAGCATCCAGTCCAGCAGGATGGCGTCGGGCAGCACCGCATCGAGCTCGCGCTGCGCCGCCGTGCCGTCCTCGGCCCACACCGGCGCGAAGCCGTTGTGGCGCAGGTTGACGGCCACCAGTTCGGCGATGGCCGGCTCGTCTTCGACGATGAGAACGCGTGGCTGTTTCTTCATGTTCATCGCATCGCGGATTCGATCTGCTCGAGCGGCTGATGCCGCACGTCGTCGCCCTTGACGATGTAGATGGTGAATTCGGCGATGTTCTTCGCGTGGTCGCCGATGCGCTCGATGGCCTTGGCCAGGAACAGCAGGTCCAGGCTGGCGGAGATGGTGCGCGGGTCTTCCATCATGTAGGTGATGAGCTTGCGCACGAAGCCGTCGAACTCGCGGTCGATCTGGTCGTCCTCCCGCAGGATGGAGATGGCCGCGGCCACGTCCAGCCGGGCGAACGCGTCCAGCGCCTTGCGCAGCAGCGCCGACGCCAGGTCGGCTTCGGTGTTGAGTTCCGCGGCTGGCAGCGCGCGCACCGCGCCGCTTTTTTCGATGATCGAGCGCACCATGCGCGCGATCTTCTCGGCCTCGTCGCCCACGCGCTCCAGGTTGGCGGTGGTCTTGGAGATCGCCATCAAGAGGCGCAGGTCGCGCGCGGTGGGCTGGCGCCGCGCGATGATGGAGGACAGCTCGCGGTCGATCTCCACTTCCATCGCGTTGACGCGGCTCTCGTTGACGATGACCTGGTACGCCGCGTCGCCGTTGTATTGCGAAAGCGAGTAGATGGCCTGGCGGATCTGCGATTCGACCAGGCCGCCCAGCTCCATCACGCGCGAGGAGAGGCCGTTGAGTTCGCTGTCGAACTGGGTGGAAAGGTGCTTGTCTGGCATGGGGGTTATCCGAAGCGGCCCGTGATGTAGTCCTCGGTTTCCTTGCGCCGGGGCTTGAAGAAAATCTGGTCGGTGCGCCCCACCTCGACGAGGTCGCCGAGGTACATGTAGGCAGTGTAGTCGCTGCAACGCGCCGCCTGCTGCATGTTGTGGGTCACGATGACCACCGTGTAGTCGTTCTTGAGTTCCGCGATCAGCTCCTCGATCTTCGCAGTGGAGATCGGGTCGAGCGCCGAACAGGGTTCGTCCAGCAGCAGCACCTCGGGCTTGATGGCGATGCCGCGCGCGATGCACAGGCGCTGCTGCTGTCCGCCCGAGAGGCCGGCACCGCTCTGGTCGAGCTTGTCCTTCACCTCGTCCCACAGCGCCGCCTTGCGCAGCGCCCATTCCACGCGGTCGTCCATGTCGGCTGCGCCCAGGTTCTCGAACAGGCGCACGCCGAAGGCGATGTTGTCGCGGATGGACATGGGAAACGGCGTGGGCTTCTGGAACACCATGCCGACCTTGGCGCGGATCAGCGCCACGTCCTTGCGGCTGGTCAGCAGGTTCTCGCCGTCCAGCAGGATCTCGCCTTCGGCGCGCTGGTCGGGGTACAGCGCGTACATGCGGTTGAAGGTGCGCAGCAGCGTGGACTTGCCGCAGCCCGAAGGCCCGATGAAGGCGGTGACCTTCTTCTCGGGAATCTCCAGGTTGATGCCCTTGAGCGCATGGAAGCGGCCGTAGTAGAAATTCAGGTTGCGCACCGACAGCTTGGAAGCCGCGGCCACGGGAGGGGATGCTGTGGAGAGTTCCATTGGGTCAGAGCTTGTTGCGCGTGACGACCCGCGCGAGGATGTTCAGGGCCAGCACCGCCAGCGTGATGAGGAACACGCCGGCCCAGGCCAGCTGCTGCCAGTTCTCGTACGGGCTCATCGCGAACTTGAAGATGGTCACCGGCAGGCTGGCCATCGGCTGGTCGAGGTTGGAGGTGAAGAACTGGTTGTTCAGCGCGGTGAACAGCAGCGGCGCGGTTTCGCCGGCGATGCGCGCCACCGCCAGCAGCACGCCCGTGACCACGCCCGCACGCGCCGCGCGCAGGGTGATGCTCATGATCACCTTCCACTTGGGCGCGCCCAGCGCGTAGGCCGCTTCGCGCAGGCCCGGGGGCACCAGCATCAGCATGTTCTCGGTGGTGCGGATCACCACCGGGATCACGATCAGCGCCAGCGCGATCACGCCTGCCCAGCCGGAGAAATGCTTGAAGCGCGCCACCACCACCGCGTAGACGAACAGGCCGATCACGATGGACGGTGCCGACAGCAGGATGTCGTTGACGAAGCGCGTAAGCGAGCCGAGCCAGCCCTTGGGGTCGTACTCGGCCAGGTAGATGCCGGCCATGATGCCGATGGGCGTGCCGACGAAAGTGGCCAGCGTCACCATCAGGAACGAGCCCCACAGCGCGTTGGCGATGCCGCCCGCCTCGTTGGGCGGCGGCGTCATCTGGCTCACCGTGGCGAAGGTCAGGCCGCCGATGCCCAGCCGGATGGTCTCCCACAGGATCCACACCAGCCAGAACACGCCGAAGACCATGGCCGCCAGCGACAGCGCCAGCGCGATGCGGTTCACGCGCTTGCGCGCGTGGTACTTGCGCTCGCGCACCTGGTTGCGTTCGGCCGCGTGCAGCAATGCCTCTCCGGTACCGCTCATGCGCGCGCTCCTTCGTTGCGGCGCAGCCGCGCCAGCAGCAGCTTGGAGCACGACAGCACCACGAAGGTGATGAAGAACAGCACCAGGCCCAGGTAGATCAGCGAGGCCTGGTGCAGGCCGTCGGCGGCTTCGGCGAATTCGTTGGCCAGCGCCGAGGTGATGCTGTTGGCCGCGGCGAACAGGCTGGGCGAATCGAGCTGGTTGAAGTTGCCGATGACGAAGGTCACGGCCATGGTCTCGCCGATCGCGCGGCCCAGGCCGAGCATGATGCCGCCGACCACGCCGCTCTTGGTGTAGGGCAGCACCACCTTGAACACCACTTCCCAGGTGGTGGAGCCAAGCGCGTAGGCGGACTCCTTGAGCATCGGCGGCGTGACGTCGAACACGTCGCGCATCACGGAGGCGATGAAGGGAATGATCATGATGGCCAGGATGATCCCGGCCGACAGGATGCCGATGCCCACCGGCGGGCCCGACACCAGCCCGCCCAGCACCGGCACGTTGGCCAGCAGGCTTTGCAGCGGCTGCTGCACGAAGGTGGCCAGGATGGGGCCGAACACCAGCAGGCCCCACATGCCGTAGACGATGGACGGCACCGCCGCCAGCAGCTCGATGGCCGTGCCCAGCGGGCGCTTCAGCCAGGACGGCGACAGCTCGGTCAGGAACAGCGCGATGCCGAAGCTGACCGGCACCGCGATCAGCAGCGCGATCAGCGAGGTGGACAGCGTGCCGTAGATCATCGCCAGGCCGCCGTACTCGCCGGCCACCGGGTCCCACACGCTGTTCGTCAGGAAGCCCAGGCCGTACTTCTCGATGGCCGGCCAGGCGCCCGCCACCAGCGACAGCAGGATGCCGGCCAAAAGCGAGAGCGTGAGCAGCGCCGCGCCGCGCGCGGCCCAGGCGAACAGGCGGTCGGCGACGGCGGTCATGCGAAAGGCCCTGACCCCTGCCCTCTCCCGCCCGGCGGGAGAGGGAGGTGACGTCCCCCTCTCCCGTGTGCGGGAGAGGGTCGGGGTGAGGGTGTCGTTCATCGTCCTGCCCGCCATGGCGTCTTTTTACTGGCCCGCGATCGGCTTGCCGGCCGCGTCCTTGATCTCGCTGGCCCACAGCTTGGCGACCTGCGTCTTCACCACCGCCGGCATCGGCACGTAGTCGAGGTCGTCGGCGGTCTTGTCGCCGTTCTTGTAGCCCCAGTCGAAGAACTTCAGCACCGCGGCGGCCTGCGCCGGCTTGTCCTGCACCTTGTGCAGCAGGATGAAGGTGGCGCCGGTGATGGGCCACGATTCCGCGCCCGGCTGGTTGGTGAGGATCTGGTAGAAGGTCTTGGACCATTCGGCGCCGGCGGCGGCCGCCTTGAAGGCCTTGTCCTCGGGCGCCACGAACTGGCCGGCGCTGTTTTGCAGCAGCGCGTAGGTCATCTTGTTCTGCTTGACGTAGGCGTACTCGACGTAGCCGATCGCGTTGGGCAGGCGGTTCACGAACGCGGCCACGCCCTCGTTGCCCTTGCCGCCCGCGCCGGTGGGCCAGTTCACCGCGGTGCCCTCGCCGACCTTGGACTTCCATTCGGCGTTCACCTTGGACAGGTAGTTGGTGAAGATGAAGCTGGTGCCGGAGCCGTCGGCGCGGCGCACCGGGGCGATGGCCGCGTCGGGCAGGGCCAGCGACGGGTTCAGCGCCTTGATGGCGGCGTCGTTCCACTTGGTGATCTTGCCCAGGTAGATGTCGCCCAGCACCTGGCCGTTCAGGCGCAGCTGGCCGGGGGCGATGCCCTTGATGTTGACCACCGGCACCACGCCGCCGATCACGGTCGGGAACTGGATCTGGCCCTTCTTGGCCAGCTCGTCGTCCTTCAGCGGCATGTCGGACGCGCCGAAGTCCACCGTCTTGGCGTCGATCTGCTTGATGCCGGCGCCCGAACCGACCGACTGGTAGTTGATCTTGACGCCGGTGGCCTTGTTGTAGTCGGAGGCCCACTTGGCGTACAGCGGCGCCGGGAAGGTGGCGCCGGCGCCGGTGACGTCCTGGGCGCCAGCGATGCCGGCGAACGAGAGCGCGGCCACGGCGGCTGCGGCGGTACGGAAGCGAAGAGTCATCGAGTTCACCTCAAGGTTGTGGATCAGTTGCCGCGACTCTAAGAAGCTTGTGTGACGGTCCTGTGACACAGCCCGGGATCGCCTATTCGCGCAGGTCAGCGTCACGCGGCTGTCACCGGGCTTTCATGGATTTGTCACGGGCGCGCCCTACGCTGATGAGAACTTTTTCACCCTGGAGGGACTTCCCATGAACCGACGCATCCTGATGGCCATTCCCATGGCCGCCCTGCTGGCCGCCTGCGCCAGCCAGCCGCATTCCACCCCCGTGTCCGTGGCCGACACCATCGCGCGCGATCCGCAGCTGAGCACGCTCAATGGCCTGGTGCAAAAAGCCGGCCTCACCGACACGCTGCGCGCCGCGGGCCCGTACACCGTGTTCGCGCCGACCAACGAGGCCTTCAGCGCCGTGCCCGCGACAACCATGGCCGCGCTGGCCGCCGACCCGGCCAAGCTGAAGAACGTGCTGGCCTACCACGTGCTGCCGGCCCGCGTGAGCGCTGGCGACGTGAAGAACGGCAACGCGAAGACCGTGCAGGGCGCGAACATCGCGCTGGCCAAGGCCGGCACCTTCGTCACGGCCGAAGACGCGATGGTGCAGTCCGCCGACATTGCGGCCAGCAACGGCGTGGTGCACAAGGTCGACCGCGTGCTGATGCCGCCCGCGTCGCACTGATCCGCGCGGCAGTACCGACAACAACAAAAATGACCCTCTCTTTCCCCACCCCAGGCCTCCAGGTCACCCGGCGGCGCCTGCTGCTG
>NZ_JACCWG010000470.1 GCF_013697775.1 Ramlibacter sp.
GACGTCATATGGCTGCGCTCCCAGGTGGCGACCAGTTCATCGCGCATCTCCACCAGATAACGCAGCTTCTCGCTCGCGGCAAAGGCATCCTCGAGCTTGAGCTTCTGCCCTTCCGTGATGCGTCCGCCGTCCTGCCCCACCACGTTCAGAAGCGACCTTCCGGAGACCATGGCCGCCAGATGACTGCTGCCGGATGCGCCCGCGGCCGTGAGTCGGCCGATTTCCTCGCGCCAGGTCCTGCGCAGCCCCCGTGCATAGGCTTGCATCAGGTCATAACGGTGCGTGATCACCGCCTGAAGCGTGGCGGCGTCGATATGCGGACGCGGCGCGGTGAGCCTGGGCGCAAGCGCCACCTTCCTGACAGTGGCCAGCCCCAGCATCTGCAGGATCCGGATATACATCCAGCCGATGTCGAACTCATACCACTTCGACGAGAGCTTGGCGCTGGTGCCGAACGCGTGATGATTGTTGTGCAGCTCTTCGCCGCCGATCAGGATGCCCCAGGGCAAGACGTTGACGCTGGCGTCGGGGCAGTCGTAGTTGCGATAGCCCAGATAGTGGCCGATGCCGTTGATGATGCCGGCCGCGGTGATCGGGATCCACAGCATCTGGACCGCCCACACAGCCGCGCCGGCCGCGCCGAACAGCGCCATGTTGATGATCAGCATGAGCCCGACGCCCTGCCAGCTGAAGCGCGTGTACAGGTTGCGCTCGACCCAGTCGTCCGGCGTGCCGTGGCCGAACTTGGCCATGGTTTCCTGGTTCTTGGCTTCCGCACGGTAGAGCTCGGCGCCGCGCCACAGCACGGTGTCGATGCCACGCGTCTGCGGGCTGTGCGGATCGTCCGGCGTTTCGCACTTGGCGTGGTGCTTGCGGTGGATCGCCACCCATTCCTTGGTGACCATGCCGGTGCTCAGCCACAGCCAGAAGCGAAAGAAGTGCGACGGAATCCCGTGCAGGTCCAGCGCGCGGTGGGCCTGGGCGCGGTGCAGGAACAGGGTCACGCCTGCGATGGTGATGTGGGTGGTCACCAGCGTGTAGAGCACGATCTGCCACCAGGACAGGTTCAGTGCGCCATGGGCCAGCCAGTCGATCGCCGCGTTCAACACGGCCCAGTCGGGAAGCAACATACGGTGCGGATCTCTTTCATTGGGACGGGCGGGCTGCCGCGTCTCGCTTGCGTCAGAGCGATTTTACGTGTGGGGGTTCCGCCCTGGCGCTGGTTATTTCCCCAGCAGAGCCAAATTAGGATTTTTCCCAGACGGCAGCAAAAAAACCATCGGTGCGGTGCCGGTGCGGCCACAGGCGCAGGAACATCCCGTCGGCGGTGCACAGCTCGCCGGCCTGGGGCACTTTCAGCTGCTCCAGCACGCCCGCCGCCGGCACCGGCCGGAAGTCCGGGTGCGCCGCGCCGAACGCCTGCGCGATGGCCTCATTCTCCTCGGCCAGCAGGCTGCAGGTGGCGTACACGAGGCGCCCGCCCTGCTTCGGCAGCCGTGCCGCGCTGTCCAGGATGGCGGCCTGCTTGGCCTTCAGCTCCTCCACCGCCTGCGGCGATTGGCGCCACTTCAGGTCCGGGTTGCGGCGCAGCGTGCCCAGGCCGGAACACGGCGCGTCGATCAGCACCCGGTCGAGCTTGCCGGCCAGGCGCTTGATGCGCTCGTCGCGCTCGTGCGCGATGGCGGCCGGATGCACGTTCGACAGCCCGCTGCGCGCCAGCCGCGGCTTGAGCGCGTCCAGCCGATGGGCCGACACGTCGAAGGCGTACAGCCGGCCGGTGTTGCGCATGGCCGCGCCCAGCGCCAGCGTCTTGCCGCCCGCGCCGGCGCAAAAATCCACCACCATCTGGCCGCGCCGCGCGTCCAGCAGCAGGGCCAGCAGCTGCGAGCCTTCGTCCTGCACCTCGATGGCGCCGCGGGTGAAGGCGTCCAGCTTGGTCAGCGCCGGCTTGCCGGCCAGCCGCAGCCCCCAGGGCGAGTACGGTGTGGGCGCGCCGGCGATGCCGGCCTGCTGCAATTCCTTTTGCACGTCCTCACGCTTCGCGACCAGCGCATTGACGCGCAAGTCCAGCGGCGCAGCCTGGTTGAGGCTGTCCACCAGCGGCCAGAAATCGTCGCCCAGCTGCGCCTTCAGCCGCTCGGCGAGCCACTCGGGCAGGTTGTGGCGGTGCCGCTCCAGCAGATCCTTGGGATCGATCGCGTCGCACGCGTCCAGCCAGGCCTTTTCCTGTTCGTTGAGCGCGCTCTTGAGGAAGTCGCGTTCTCCGGCAAAACCCAGGATCGCCAGGCGCCGCTCCTTGGAGCCGCTGCCCGACAGGGCGAACTGCTCGAACAGCAGCTTCTTGCGCAGCACCGTGTAGACGGTTTCCGCCAGGGTCGCGCGTTCGCGCGGGCCGAGCGCGCGGTGCTCGCGGAAATGGCGCGAGACCACGGCGTCGGCCGGGTGCTCGAATCTCAGCGCGGCGCGGACCAGTTCGGCGCAGGCGTCCAGGAGGGCTTTGGGGTGCATGTTTACAGTGCGCGCAGCAATTGCGCGATGGCGCGCGGATAGATCAGGTGTTCCTGCGTCAGCACGCGCGCGGCCAGCGCCTGCGCGGTGTCGCCGGGGAGAATGGGCACGATGGCCTGCTCGAGGATGGGGCCGTAGTCCAGCTCCGCCGTCACCTGGTGCACGGTCGCGCCGCCGAACCTGCAGCCGGCGTCCAGCGCCCGCTGGTGCGTGTGGAGGCCGGGAAACGCCGGCAGCAGCGAGGGATGGATGTTGAGCAGGCGGCCCCGGTAGCGCGCCACGAAGCCGGGCGTCAGGATGCGCATGAAGCCGGCCAGCACCACCAGCGCAGGCTGGCGCACGTCGATCACGCGCGCCAGCTCCGCATCGAACGCATCGCGGGTGTCGAAACGCTTGTGGTCCACCACGTCCGTCGCGATGCCATGCTCGCGTGCCAGCGCCAGGCCGCCGGCGTCCGGCCGGTTGCTGATGACGGCGGCGATCTGCGCGCCGCAGGCCTTGCGCCAGTTGTCGCGCTGTGCGGCCCGCACGATGGCTGCCATGTTCGAGCCCCCGCCGGAGATCAGAATCACGATGTTCTTCATTGCCGGCGATTATCCCTGCCCATTCCCATGCCCTTGAGACCCCTCTCCCCGACCGAAGCCCGCGTGCTGGGCACCCTGATGGAAAAGGCGCGTACCGTGCCCGACAGCTATCCGCTGTCGCTCAATTCCGTGGTTGCCGGCTGCAACCAGAAAAGCAGCCGCGAACCCGCCATGAACGTGAGCGAGGGCCAGGCGCAGGAAGCGCTCGATGCCCTCAAGCAGCTGAGCCTGGCGTTCCAGACCACCGGCAGTCGGGTGGCGCGCTGGGAGCACAACTTCCAGCGCGCCTATGGCGTGCCGGAACAGTCCGCGGTGCTGCTGGGCCTGCTGCTGCTGCGCGGCCCGCAGACGGCCGGCGAGCTGCGCATCAACACCGAGCGCTGGTACCGCTTCGCCGACATTTCCTCCGTGGAGGCGTTCCTGGACGAGCTGCAGGAACGCTCCGAGGAGAAAGGCGGGCCGCTGGTCATGAAGCTGGCCCGCGCGTCGGGCGCGCGCGAGCCCCGCTGGACGCACCTGCTGTGCGGCCCGGTCGATGCCGCGGCCTTCGTGGAAGCGCCCTCCGTCGAAACCGGCGGCTCGGTGCTGCAGGAACGCGTGGCCGCGCTGGAAACCGAGGTGGCGGCGCTGCGCGCTGCCGTGCAGGACATGCGCGAGCAGCTCGGAATGTCACAGCCCGGACACCCATAAGCGAACGACCGTGCTAGAACATCGCGTCGACTGGAGACTCCATGGACTTAGCTTTCACGCCTGACGAACAGCGCTTTCGCGAAGACATCCGCGCCTGGGTGCGCGAGAACCTGCCGCACGACATCGCAAACAAGGTGCACAACGCCCTGCGGCTGTCGCGCGACGACCTGCAGCGCTGGGCCAGGATCCTGGGCAGCAAGGGCTGGCTGGGCTACGGCTGGCCCACGCAGTTCGGCGGCCCCGGCTGGACCGCGGTGCAAAAGCACCTGTTCGAGGAAGAATGCGCGCTGGCCGGCGCGCCACGCATCATTCCATTCGGGCCGGTCATGGTGGCGCCCGTCATCATGGCGTTCGGCTCGGCCGAGCAGCAGCAGCGCTTTCTGCCCGGCATCGCCAGCGGCGAGGTGTGGTGGAGCCAGGGCTACAGCGAACCCGGTTCGGGCTCCGACCTGGCGTCGGTAAAGACCCGGGCCGAGCGCAAGGGCGACAGCTACATCGTCAACGGCCAGAAGACCTGGACCACGCTGGCGCAGTTCGGCGACTGGATTTTCTGCCTGGTGCGCACCAGCAACGAAGGCAAGCCGCAGACCGGCATCTCGTTCCTGCTGATCGACATGAAGTCGCCGGGCGTGACGGTGCGCCCCATCATCATGCTGGACGGCGAGCACGAGGTGAACGAGGTGTTCTTCGACAACGTCGAAGTGCCCGCGGCCAACCTGATCGGCGAGGAGAACAAGGGCTGGACCTACGCCAAGCACCTGCTGTCGCACGAGCGCACCAACATCGCCGACGTCAACCGCTCCAAGCGCGAGCTGGAGCGGCTCAAGCGCATCGCCAAGGCCGAGGGCGCCTGGGAAGACCGGCGCTTTCGCGACGAGATCGCCAAGCTGGAAGTGGATGTCGTGGCACTGGAGATGATGGTGCTGCGCGTGCTGTCGGCCGAGAAGTCCGGCAAGAACCCGCTGGACATCGCCGGCCTGCTGAAGATCAAGGGCAGCGAGATCCAGCAGCGCTATTCCGAGCTGATGATGCTGGCCGTCGGCCCCTACGCCCTGCCCTTCATCGCCGAGGCGATGGAAGCCGGCTGGCAGGGCGAGCACGTGGGCGCCGCGTATTGCGCGCCGCTCGCGTCCACCTATTTCAACTACCGCAAGACCACCATCTACGGTGGATCGAACGAGGTGCAGCGGAACATCGTTGCCCAAGTCGTTCTCGGCTGATTCCTGGAGACACACATGGATTTCAATTTTTCCGACGACCAGGAACAGCTGCGCGACGCGGTGCGCAAATGGGTGGACCGCAGCTACACCTTCGAGCGCAGGCGCGGCATCGTGAAGGCGGGCGGCTTCGACCGCTCCGCCTACGGCGAGATGGCCGACCTCGGCCTGGCCGGCATCTATGTCGCCGAGGACCATGGCGGCATGGGCATGGGCCCGGTGGAAGCCATGGTGGTGATGGAGGAACTGGGCCGCGGCATCGTGCTGGAGCCGCTGGGCCAGACGCTGGTGGCCAGTGGCGTGCTGGGCGCGTATGCGCCGGAGGACCTGAAGGCGCAGTGGCTGCCGAAGATCGCCGGCGGCGAGGCGCTGGTGGTGCTGGCGCAGCAGGAACGCAAGTCGCGCTACCGGTTGGATGTGTGCGAAACACAGGCCACGCAGAGCGGTGACGGTTGGAGCATCACCGGCACCAAGAGCATCGTGCCCGCGGGCGACCAGGCCGACGCCTTCATCGTGCCCGCCGTCGCCGGCGGCAAGATCGCGCTGTTCCTCGTCGAGCGCGCAGCGGCGGGCGTCGCCTCCCGCGGCTACCTCACGCAGGAAGGCGGCCGCGCTGGCGAAGTGAGCTTCAACAAGGCGCCTGCCGCGCTCGTCACGCAGGACGGCCTGCCGGCGCTGGAGCATGCGGTGGACGTCGGCATCGCCACCGTCTGCGCCGAAGCCGTCGGCGTGATGGACAAGACCATGCAGGTGACCGTGGAGTACATGAACACGCGCAAGCAGTTCGGCGCCACGCTGGCCACCTTCCAGGCCCTGCGCCACCGCGTGGCCGACATGAAAATGCAGCTGGAGCTGGCGCGCTCGATGAGCTATTACGCCTCGCTCAAGCTGAATGCGCCGCCGGAAGAGCGGCGCCGCGCGCTGGCGCGTGCGAAGTACCAGCTGGGTATGTCCATGCGCTTCATCGGCCAGAACTCGGTGCAGCTGCACGGCGGCATCGGCGTCACCGACGAATACATCGGCAGCCACTACTTCAAGAAGCTCACGCAGCTGGAGCTGGTGTTCGGCGACACCCTGCACCACCTGGGCGAAGTGTCCGAGCACATGCAGGACACGGCCGGGGTGTTCGCTTGACCATGCTCACGCGCCGCAACGCCCTGCTGGTGCTGGCCGCGGCCACGGCGGCCGGCTGCGCGAGCACACCCTCCATGCAGGACACCCCACCCATCGTCTTCGTCCACGGCAACGGCGACAGCGCGTCGATCTGGCAGTCCGTGATCTGGCGCTTCGAGTCCAACGGCTGGCCGCGCGAGCGCCTGCACGCCATCGACGTGCCGTACCCGCAGTCGCGCGACGACGACGCGCAGGCGCAGGCCGGCCGCAGCGCGTCGGCCGAGCACATGGCCTACCTGAAGGCCGAAGTCGAGAAGGTGCTGGCGCGCACCGGCGCCAAGCAGGTGGTGCTGGTGGGCAACTCGCGCGGTGGCTATGCGATCCGCAACTACATCGCCAACGGTGGTGGTGCGCGGACGGTGAGCCACGCCATCCTCGGCGGCGTGCCCAACCACGGCGTCTGGGCGGTGCCGATCGCGGGCATGTCGGACACCAGCGAATTCGCCGGCCACGGCCCGTTTCTGCAAGCCTTGAACCGGCCGCGCAACGCCGCAGGCGACGAGGTCGACGCGCCGGTGAAGTGGCTGACGCTGCGTTCCGACAACAACGACAAGTACGCGCAGCCCGACGGCCTGTGGGTGGGCAAGCGCGGCGTTGCCACAGGCGTGACCTACGCCGGCCCGGAGCTCAAAGGCGCCACCAACATCGTGCTGCCGCGCGTGGACCACCGCGAGACCTCGTTCTCGCCGGCCGCGTTCGCGGCCACGTACCGCTTCATCACCGGGCGCGATCCTGCCACGCTGGACGTGCTGCCGGAATCGAAGGTCACGCTGGCCGGCAAGGTCAGCGGTGCGGGCAGCAACGTCGGCCTGGCCGGTGCGGCGCTGCAGGTGTTCGCCGTCGATGCCACGTCCGGCGAGCGGCACGGCAATGCGGTGCACGCAACGCAGATCGCGGCCGACGGCGCCTGGGGGCCGTTCGCCGCTCAGCCCGATGCGCGCTACGAGTTCGTGGTGACTGCTTCCGGCTACGCGACGACGCATTTCTACCGCAGCCCGTTCCCGCGCTCCAGCGCGGTGGTGAACATGCGGCCCGAGCGCGTTCCGGAGGCGGATAAGAACGCACCGTCGCTGGTCATCATGAACCGCCCGCGCGGGTACCTGGACCCGGGGCGCGACAAGATGGCCTTCGACGGCCAGAACCCGCCGCCCGGCGCGGTGCTGGGTGCCGGCGTCGCCAGCTCGCGCGGGAAGCCCACGGGCCTGCCGCGCGCGGTGGTTGCGGAATTCAACGGCGAACGCGTGGTCGGCCGCAGCTGGCCGCTGGCCGAGAACCACGTGTCGGTGCTGGAGCTGACCTACTAAGCGCTGAACGCCGCTAGCTGTGCAGCCGCGAGTTCTTCGGCAGGTGCGCCATCAAGAACTCCATCTGGTCGGCCAGGATGCGGCGGTTGCGCAGGATGAAGTCTTCCCACAGGCTGGGCACGTAGGGGGTGTACAGCAGGTGCATGCCAGCCTGTTCGGGCGTGCGGCTGCCCTTGCGGTGGTTGCAGGCGCGGCAGGAGGTGACCACGTTCATCCAGTGGTCCATGCCGTTCTGCGCGAACGGGATGATGTGCTCGCGGGTGAGTTCTTCCTCCTCGAACTCGCCGCCGCAATAGGCGCAGACGTTGCGGTCGCGCGCGAACAGCTTGCCGTTGGTCAGGCCGGGCTTGAGCTCGAAGGGATTGATGTTCGGCACGCCCTTGGTGCCGATGATGCTGTTGACCGTGATGATGGACTGCTCGCCCGTCGCCGCGTTGTGGCCGCCGCGGAACACGGCCACTTCGGCGCCCGCTTCCCACCGCACCTGGTCGGCGGCGTAGTGCAGCACGGCCTGTTCCAGCGAAATCCAGGACTGCGGCAGCCCCTGGGCAGACAGCTTCAAAACCTTCAAAACGCGCCTCCATCCATCGAGATGAACACACAACGAAAGGCCCGGCGGCGCACACGGCAGCGCCGTCAAGCACAATATAACCTGTTTTCGTGACGCACCGGTGGCAGCGCGGCGGCCTGTTTGGCTCGCGCTGGCGCCATGCGGTGCTATCAAAAAGATACCGATGCAGATCTTCAGAGGCTTCCATCACCCTGGCATCGCGCCCGCGTGCGCCCTGACCATCGGCAACTTCGACGGCGTGCACCGCGGCCACCAGGCCATGCTGGCGCTGCTGAACAGCGAAGCGCGCCACCGCGGCGTGCCCAGCTGCGTGCTCACCTTCGAGCCGCATCCGCGCGACTACTTCGCCGAGCTGCACCGCAAGCCGGAAATCGCCCCGGCGCGCGTCGCCACCCTGCGCGACAAGCTGGGCGAGCTGGCCCGCTGCGGCATCGACCAGTGCGTCATCCTGAAGTTCGATGCGCGGCTGTCCGGCCAGGTTCCCGAAGCTTTCATCGAAGACGTGCTGGTGCGCGGCCTGGGCGCGCGCTACGTGCTGGTGGGCGACGACTTCCGCTTCGGCGTGCGGCGCTCGGGGGACTACGCGATGCTGGACGCCACCGGCGCCCGGCGCGGCTTCGACGTGGCGCGCATGAACAGCTACGAGGTGCACGGCCTGCGCGTGTCCAGCTCGGCCGTGCGGGAAGCGCTGGCGCGTGGCGACATGGCCGGCGCGGGGGCCTTGCTCGGGCGCCCCTACAGCATCAGCGGCCACGTGGTGCACGGCCGCAAGCTCGGCCGCGAGATCGGCTTTCGCACCCTGAACCTGCGCTTTTCCCACTGGAAGCCGGCCGCCGGCGGCATCTTCGCCGTGCGCGTGTACGGGCTCGATACAGGGCCGCTGGACGGCGTGGCCAACCTGGGCGTGCGGCCCTCGATGAACCCGAACGACGTCAACGGCGGGCGGGTGCTGCTGGAGACCTATTGCCTGCAATGGCCCGGCGCGCTGGGCCCCGAAGGGGCCTACGGTAAAATCATCCGCGTGGAACTGCTGCACAAACTGCACGACGAGCTGCGCTACGACAGTCTCGATGCCCTGAAAGCCGGCATCGCGCGCGACTGCGACGCGGCGCGCGCCTTCTTCGCATCCACCCACGCCGAAACCCGTCGCCAGACCACGCGCGACCGAATTTAAAGCCCGCACACCGCGCTGCGCGCCCTTCGACAGGCTCAGGGCGAACGGCTTTCCTCGTTCCGACCGCTCCCGTTCGGGCTGAGCCTGTCGAAGCCCCTTGCGAGTGATCCATGAGCGACAACAAGACCGATACCAAGACCGACTACCGCGCCACCCTCAACCTGCCCGACACGCCGTTCCCGATGCGCGGCGACCTGCCCAAGCGCGAGCCGGGCTGGGTGAAGGAATGGGAGGACCAGGGCCTGTACAAGCGCCTGCGCGAAGCCCGGTGCGGGCGCCAGAAATTCGTGCTGCACGACGGCCCGCCGTATGCCAACGGGCAGATCCACATGGGCCACGCGGTCAACAAGATCCTGAAGGACATGATCGTCAAGTCGCGCCAGCTCAAGGGCCTGGACGCGGCCTACATCCCGGGCTGGGACTGCCACGGCCTGCCGATCGAGAACGCCATCGAGAAAAAGCACGGGCGCAACCTGCCGCGTGACGAGATGCAGGCCAAGAGCCGCGCCTTCGCCACCGAGCAGATCGACATCCAGCGCGGCGACTTCAAGCGCCTGGGCGTGCTGGGCGACTGGGACCATCCCTACCGCACCATGGACTTCAAGAACGAGGCCGAGGAGATCCGCGCGTTCAAGCGCGTGATCGAGCGCGGCTTCGTCTACCGCGGCCTGAAGCCGGTCTACTGGTGCTTCGATTGCGGCTCGTCGCTGGCCGAGTTCGAGATCGAGTACGCGGATCGCAAGTCGAGCGCCGTCGACGTCGGCTTCCTGGCCGCCGACCCGGCGAAGCTGGCCGCGGCGTTCGGTCTGCCATCGCTGACGAAGGAAGCCTTCGCCGTCATCTGGACGACGACGCCC
>NZ_JACCWG010000471.1 GCF_013697775.1 Ramlibacter sp.
CGGCTGCTGCGCGTCGCCACCGCCACCGCCGCCGCGCGGCTTGTTCCTGCCACCGCCACCGCCGCCGTCGCCCTGCGTGGCCTTGTTCTCGCGCATGCGCTGCAGCATCTCGCCGCGCGCCGCCTTGGCGGCGGCATTCATCACCTCGCGCGGCGGCATGCGGCCGGCGCCGCCCCACAGCACCTGGCGGCCCATGGCGATTGGTTCGGCGCGCTCGCTTGCCTCGGGGCCGAAGCCTTCCACCAGCACCGACGGGATGTCCTGCTTGGTGAAGCGCCCGATCTCCTGCATGAAGCCTTCCTCGTCCAGGCAGACCAGGCTCACGGCCTGGCCTTCCTTGCCCGCGCGGCCGGTGCGGCCGATGCGGTGCACGTAGTCTTCCGGCACGTTGGGAATCTCATAGTTCACCACGTGCGGCAGGTCGTCGATGTCGATGCCGCGCGCGGCGATGTCGGTGGCCACCAGGGCGCGCAGATCGCCGCTCTTGAAGCCGGCCAGCGCCTGGGTGCGGGCGGTCTGGCTCTTGTTGCCGTGCAGCGCCAGCGCCGTGATGCCGTTCTTGTTCAGGTAGTCGGCCACGCTGTTGGCGCCGAACTTGGTGCGGGTGAACACCAGCACCTGGCTCCAGTCGTGTTCCTTGATCACGTGGGCCAGCAGTTCCTTCTTCTTGCCGCGGCCCACGGGGTGGACCGACTGCGTGATGCGCTGCACGGTGGTGTTGCGCGGTGTCACCTGGATCTGCTGCGGCTCGCGCAGCAGGCGGTTGGCCAGTTCGCGGATCTCGTCGCTGAAGGTGGCGGAGAACAGCAGGCTCTGCTTTTGCTGCGGCAGCAGCGCGAGAATCTTCTTCACGTCCGGCAGGAAGCCCATGTCGAGCATGCGGTCGGCTTCGTCGAGCACGAGGATCTCGACCGTCGACAGGTCCAGGTTGCCCTGCTGCTGCAGGTCGAGCAGGCGGCCCGGCGTGGCCACGAGGATGTCGACACCGCGGCGGATACGGTCGACCTGCGGGTTCATGCCCACGCCGCCGAAGATGACGGTGGAAGTCAGCGTCAGGTACTTGCCGTAGGTGCGGATGGATTCTTCCACCTGCGCGGCGAGTTCACGCGTGGGCGTCAGCACCAGGGCGGCGACGCCGTCCTTGCCGAACTTGTTGGTGGTGCTGCGGCCGGCGGTCAGCTTGTGCAGCATGGGCAGGGTGAAAGCGGCGGTCTTTCCGGTGCCGGTCTGCGCGCCGGCGAGGAGGTCCTTGCCTTCCAGCACGATGGGGATCGCCTGGGCCTGGACGGGGGTGGGGGTTTCGTAGCCTTGCTCGCGCACAGCCTTGAGAATGGCGGGTGCCAGATTCAGATCGTCAAAAGTCATTTGAGAAGTAAGCGCCATTCCGGGCGCGGGGAACATCGGCCATGCCCGGCGAAGCCGGTCCAGTCAAGGGCAGATGAGGTTCAGGGTCGGGAGCCTGCGGGCGGTGCCCACGTCGTCCCCAGCAGAACGCTGAGCTCGCGGCAAACTGGAGGCCGCGAGAGCCAGCATTGTCGCATGCTTTATCGGCGGCCCGGCCGCTGAGCCGTTGGGCAACCCGCGGCCGACGAATGGGGCCGCTGCACGTACGAGCGGGAGCCGCGCGGCCATCGGTGGTGGCGTTACGTGGTTTTTGCATGGCAGACTGCGTTGCTCAGCCAAAAACCTTTTGGCCTACGGCTCGGCTGACCCGATAATGAATCCACACGAACCATGGCCAAGTTGAAGCTCCGCTTGGGCGTCTCCGACGACCCGACCGCCCTGCAGCCGACCTTGAACGACTGCCTGGAGGCCGTCATCAAGCAGGCGGAGCCGCTCATGAGCGACGTGCTGGCCGGCCTGCTGCGCGCCACGGCGCCCACCGGCACCCAGCGCGCCCCGATGCTGTCCAAGGCCAGCGTCAAGCAGGCCGCCGAAAACCTCAGCCGCGACGGCATCCGGGTTTGCAAGACCTTCCAGGAGGAGCTCTCGCGCGTCGTCTACGAAGGCGGCGGCAAGGAGCAGGTGCAGGCCGAGCTGCTGCGCTTCGAGGACCTGAAGCTGTTCGAGGATGCGCAGCTGGACCAGTCGATCGAAGTCGCGCGCGCGCAGCAGGAAGTCGCCACCGCGGTGGACGACGCGCTGCCGGCGCTCGACGGGTTGATCAGCACCATGCTGGGCTGGCGCACCGTCCAGCCGGGCCTGAACCCGCTGCGGCCCGACGTGTTCGTGCGGGCGCTGCAGGCCTGCCTGTCCATCCACGTGCCGCAGGCAGAGGTGCGCGAGTTGCTGATCGCGCCGGCCGGCGGCCTGCTGGGCGTGTCGCTGCGCAAGCTCTACCGGCAGATTTCCGACTGGCTGCAGTCCACCGGCGTCGAGCCGGCGGTGCCGCTGGGCGGCCGCGTGTCCAAGGGCAGCGGCGCGGGCGGCGCGGCGGTCAACGACTCCATGGCCAAGACGCTGCTCACGCTGGACAAGCTGCGCAAGCTGCTGGCCGGCGACTTCGACGCACCCAGGGGTCCGCAGCGCGATTTCCTGCACACGGTTCCCGCGTCCATGGCCATGCTGCAGGACATGAAGGGCGTGGACACGCTGATGAAGCGGCTGGAGCAGCGGCCCCGCACCCATGCGCCGGCGCCCACCGTGCAAGAGGCTGAGCAGGCCGCCCACGAGGCGCCGCCGCAACGCCTGGGCCAGCAGCTGGGCGAAGAAGTGGTGCGCCTGCTGTTCGACAACCTGGCCGCCGACGCGCGGCTGCTGCCCGGGCTGAAGGACAATCTGCGCACCATGGAGCCGGCGGTGCTGAAGCTGGCGCAGAGCGACTCGCGCTTCTTCAGCGACCGCAACCACGCGGCGCGCCAGCTGCTAGACCGCGTCACGCAGCGCAGCCTGGCCTTCTCCAGCCAGAACGATCCCGGCTGGCAGCGCTTCGCCACCACCCTCGAGGGCGCTTCGCGCTGGCTCGACAGCAAGGTGATCGACGCCGAGGTGTTCGGCGAACTGCTGGACCACCTGGAAGACCAGTGGAAAGACACCGACAAGGGCGCGACCGACCGCCGCACCGAAGCCGCGCGCGCGCTGGTGCATGCCGAGCAGCGCAACCTGCTGGCCCAGAAGCTGGCCGCGGAATTCGCGCAGGTGCTGGAAGGCCTGGACGTGGCGGACTTCGTGCGCGACTTCCTGCGCAACTCATGGCCGCAGGTGGTGGCCGAGGCGCAGCTGAGCGCCGTGGACGGCGCGGCCGACCCGTACGGCTACCGCGCGCTGGTCGACGACCTGGTCTGGAGCGTGCAGAAGAGCACCGCGCAGCGCGGCCGCCGGCGCCGCCTGGTGCAGATGATTCCCGGCCTGCTGGCCAAGCTGCGCGAAGGCCTGCAGCGCATCGATTACCCGCCCGAGCTGACGCTGCGCTTTTTCGACAACCTCATCACCATCCACCGCGCCGCCGTGCAGGAGCGCGATGCCGGCGCCGCGCGCGCCGCCGAGGCGGTGGAGGCCGAGGTGTCGATGCTGGACGTGAGCGAGGCCGAAGCCGCCATGTGGATGGCCCAGCACGAGATGGAGGAAGCGGGCTACCTCGAGGAAGACTCGTTCCTGCCCCCGGATGCCGGGGAGGTGCAGGACCTGGATGCACTGCTGCTCGGCGGGCAGGCGCAGGCCGCACCGCCGCACCCCGTTGCACCGCAGCCCGCCGTACCGCAAACCACCGCGGCCGTGCCCGATGCCGCCGCACCGGCGCCCGCGGTGGCCCCGGCCCCCGTCGTCGCCCCAACGGCACCGGCAGTTGCCCCCACAGCCCATCCCCCGGCCGAGCACGTGGTCGGCGCCGACCTGCGCATCGGCTCCTGGGTCGAGCTGGTGGTAGACAACCAATGGACGCGCATGCAGCTCACCTGGGCCAGCCCGCACGGCACGCTGTTCATGTTCACCTCGCCGGTCGGCACCGCGCACTCGATGTCCCGCCGCACCATGGAGCGGCTGCGCGCCGACGGCATGATCCGCGTGGTCGCCGAGCGCAACGTGGTGGACGAGGCGCTGGACAACGTGGCCAAGGCCGCGCTGCAAAACAGCCTGCAAAAGCGCGACTGAGCCGCGCGGGCGGTTGCCCGACCACCGGCCACCGAGCCTTGTGGCCCGATAATCGCGGCATGGCCCAATACGTTTACTCCATGAACCGCGTCGGCAAGATCGTGCCGCCGAAGCGGCAGATCCTCAAGGACATCTCCCTTTCGTTCTTCCCCGGCGCCAAGATCGGCGTGCTCGGCCTGAACGGCTCGGGCAAGTCGACCTTGCTCAAGATCATGGCCGGCATCGACCACGACATCGAAGGCGAGGCCACGCCGATGCCGAACCTGAAGATCGGCTACCTGCCGCAGGAGCCGGTGATGGCGCCCGACCAGTCGGTTCGGCAGGCGGTCGAAGAAGGCATCGGCGGCGCGCTGGCCGCCAAGAAGCGGCTCGACGAGGTGTATGCCGAGTACGGCGAGCCCGATGCCGACTTCGACAAGCTCGCGTCCGAGCAGGCCGAGCTCGAAGC
>NZ_JACCWG010000002.1 GCF_013697775.1 Ramlibacter sp.
GTGCCACGCACCGCACGCATCTGGACCGCCGCACCACGCAGCAGCTGCGCGCGCTCGGCCACGCGCGCCAGAGCACGCTGTTCATGGCGCTGGCGGCCGCGCTCGGCGTGCTGCTGTCCCGCTACGCGGGGCAGGACGACGTGTGCATCGGCACGCCCATCGCCAACCGCACCCGCGCGGAGGTCGAAGGGCTGATCGGCTTTTTCGTCAACACGCTGGTGCTGCGCACGCGCGTGCCGGCGCAAGCCACATTCGAGGAGCTCCTCGCCCAGGTGCGCGCGAACACCCTGGGCGCGTATGCGCACCAGGACCTGCCGTTCGAGCAGCTGGTCGAAGCCCTGCGGCCGCAGCGCACGGCCAGCCATGCGCCGCTGTTCCAGGTGATGCTGGTGCTGCAGAACGCGCCGCTGGAGGCGCTGGAACTCCCGGGCCTGAAGCTGCAGGTGTTGGACGGCGCGAGCGTGACGGCCAAGTTCGACCTGACACTGAACGTGGTGGAGCAGCGCGACGGGCTGGCGCTGGGTTTCGAATACGCCACCGACCTGTTCGACGCCGCCACCATCGAGCGCATGGCGCGGCACTTCACGCGGCTGCTGGAGGGCATCGTGCAGGCGCCGGCGGCGCCGGTGCGCGCGCTGGCGCTGCTGGACGCTCAGGAGAGCCAGCAGATCCTGCACGCATGGAACGCCACGCGGCAGGACTATCCGCGCGACGCCAGCATCCACACGCTGTTCGAGGCGCAGGCGCGGCGCACGCCGCACGCCACGGCGCTGCAGTGCGAAGGCGAGCAGCTCACCTATGCGCAGCTGGATGCGCGGGCGAACCAGCTGGCCCGGTACCTGAACACCCAAGGCGCCGGCCCGGAACGGCTGGTCGGCGTGTGCATGGAGCGCGGCCTGCGCATGGTGGTGGGCCTGCTCGGCATCCTGAAAGCCGGCGCGGCCTATCTGCCGCTGGACCCGGCCGAGCCGCGCGAGCGGCTGGCCGCCATGCTGGACGATGCGCGCCCGGTGCTGGTGCTCACGCAGCGGCGCCTGCTGCCGCTGCTGCCCGATGCGGCGGCAAAGGGCGTGCCCGCGTTTTGCATGGACAGCCAGTGGCACGCGCTGGACGCGCAGCCCGCAACGCCTCCCGGCGCCGCCGCCTGGCCCGGGCAGCTGGCCTACGTCACCTACACCTCCGGCTCCACCGGCCGGCCCAAGGGCGTGGCGATCCCGCACCGCGGCGTGCTGCGCCTGGTCCTCGACGGCAGCTATGCGCCGCTCGGCCCGGCGGATTGCGTGGCGCACTGCGCCAACCCCGCGTTCGACGCCTCCACCTGGGAGATCTGGGGCGCGCTGCTGAACGGCGCCCGGCTGCTGGTGGTGCCGCCGCCGGTGGTGCTCGATGCGCCGGCGCTGTGCAGGGAACTGCTCGCAGGCGGCGTCACCGCAATGTGGCTGACGGTGGGCCTGTTCAACGAACACGCGGACGCCCTGGCACCCGCCTTCGCCCGGCTGCGCCACCTGCTGATCGGCGGCGAGGCCGTGGACCCGGCCAAGGCCGCGCGCGTGCTGCATGGCGGCCAGGCGCCGCGGCATCTCGTCAACGGCTATGGGCCGACCGAAGGCACGACCTTCACCACCACGTTCGCCATCCGCGCCCTGTCCGGCTGCGAACACGCGGTGCCGATCGGCCGGCCGATCGCCAACACGCAGGTCTACCTGCTGGACGACGCGCTGGAGCCGGTGCCAATCGGCGTGGCGGGCGAGCTGTACATCGGCGGCGACGGTTTGGCACGCGGCTACCTGAATCGCCCTGGGCTGACGGCCGAAAAATTCATTCCCAATCCGTTCGGCGAAGCGGGCACGCGGCTGTACAAGTCCGGCGACCTGGCGCGCTGGCTTGCCGACGGCAGCATCGACTACCTGGGCCGCATCGACCACCAGGTAAAGATCCGCGGCTTTCGCATCGAGCTAGGCGAGATCGAAGCGGCATTGATGGCGCAGCCGGGCGTGCGCGACGCGCTGGTGCTGGCGCGCGAGGACACACCCGGCGACAAGCGGCTGGTGGCCTACGTCGTGGGCGACTGCCTCGATGCGCCGACGCTACGCGCGGCGCTGCTGTGCAGCCTGCCGCACTACATGGTGCCGGCGCACTACGTGCCGCTGCAGGCGCTGCCGCTGAACGCCAACGGCAAGGTGGACCGCCATGCGCTGCCCGGGGCGGACGCAAGTGCTGCATCGGCGCGCGCGTACGAAGCGCCGCGCACGCCGACCGAAGAGGCGCTGGCCGGCATCTGGGCGCAGGTGCTCGGGCTGGACCAAGTGGGCGTGCACGACGACTTCTTCGCGCTGGGCGGGCATTCGCTGCTGGCCACGCAGGTGGTCGCCAAGCTGCGCGCGGCCTTCCAGGTGGAGCTGCCGCTGCGCGCGTTCTTCGAGACGCCCACCATCGCGGCCATGGCGCAGGCCATCGACGCCGAAAAGCAGACCTTTGAAGAGATCGACCTATGACGGCGCATGAGCTGATGGAATTCTGCAGGCTCCACGCCGTGGAGCTGAAGATCGCCGACGGCAAGATCCGCTGCAAGGCGCCGCGCGGCGGGCTGACGCCGGAACTGCTGGAAGGCATCAAGGCCAGGAAGGAGGACATCCTGGCGATCCTGCGCGCCATGGGCGGCGACTCGCAGGCCATCGCGCGTGCGGACGCGGCCGATGCCGGCGTCGAATGTCCCGCGTCCTTTGCCCAGCAGCGGCTGTGGTTCCTGGACCAATTCGAGTCGGGCGGCAACGCCTTCTACAACATTCCCATCGGCGTGCGCATGCAGGGCACGCTGGACGTGCCGGCGCTGGAGCAGACCCTGAACGAGGTGGTGCGCCGCCACGAGGCCCTGCGCACCACCTTCGCCACGCTGGACGGCGTGCCGGTGCAGGTGGTCGCGCCGGCGTTGGCGCTCGTCCTGCCGGTGCACGACCTGGGCGGGCTGCCGGCCGGCGAACGCGAGGCGCGCGCCCAGCAACTGGCGCAGGACGAAGCTCGCACGCCGTTCGACCTGGCCGCCGGCCCGCTGATCCGCGCCAGCCTGGTCCGGCTGGCCGCACACACGCACATGCTGCTGTTCACGGTGCACCACATCGTGTCCGACGGCTGGTCGGTGGGCGTGCTGGTGCGGGAAGTGGCGGCGCTGTACGGCGCCTTCGTCCACGGCCTGCCGTCGCCGCTGCCGCCGCTGAACATCCAGTACGCGGACTTCGCGCGCTGGCAGCGGCAGTGGCTGAGCGGCGAGGTGCTGGACCGGCAGCTTGGCTACTGGCGCGAGCAGTTGCGCGGCATCCCGACCCTTCTGGCCCTGCCCACCGACCGCCCGCGGCCGGCGGTGCAGCGCTACACCGGCGCCAAGTTCGCGTTCACCATCGATGCCGAAGCAGCCGACGGCCTGCGCGCGCTGGCCCGGCAAAAGCAGGCGACGCTGTTCATGGCCTTGGCCGCTGCCTTCGACATCCTGCTGCTGCGCTACACCGGCCAGGACGACCTGTGCGTCGGCACGCCGATCGCCAACCGCAACCGCGCCGAGACCGACGGGCTGATCGGCTTTTTCGTCAACACGCTGGTGCTGCGCACGCGCGTGGACCGCCGGCACGGTTTCCTGCAGCTGCTAGGCCAGGTGCGCGAATGCGCGCTGGCGGCGTATGCGCACCAGGACGTTCCGTTCGAACACCTGGTGGAAGCCTTCAACCCCACGCGCAGCACCAGCCACGCGCCGCTGTTCCAGGTGATGCTGGCGCTGCAGAACATGCCGCTGCAGGCGCTGGAGCTGCCCGGCATGGCGCTGCAGGTCGTGCATGCGGACAACGCCACCTCGAAGTTCGACCTTACCCTGAACGTGATCGACGGCAGGGGCGCGCTGGCGGCCAACTTCGAATACAACACCGACCTGTTCGACGAAGCGACCATCGCCCGCATGGCCGGCCACTTCACCGGCCTGCTGCGCGCCATCGTCGCCCAACCCGGGCTGCCGCTGGGCGAGCTGCCGCTGCTCGATGCCGAAGAGATGTCGCGGCTGCTGGTGGCGTGGAACGCGACCGATGTTGCGCATCCCGAAGTGCAAGGCATCCACCGCATGTTCGAGGAGCAGGCCGCACGCACACCGGATGCGCCGGCGCTCGCGTTCCAGGACCAGCGGCTGACCTATGCGCAGCTCAATGCGCGCGCCAACCAGCTGGCCCACCACCTGCGCGCACAAGGTGTCGGCGCCGACGTGCTGGTGGGCCTGTGCGCCGGCCCCGGCCCGGACCTGGTGGCGGGGCTGCTGGGCATCCTCAAGGCCGGCGGCGCCTACCTTCCGCTCGACCCCAGCTATCCGCAGGAGCGGCTGGCCTACATGCTGGACGATGCGCGTCCCGCGCTGGTGCTGACGCAGGAGCGGCTGGCGAACCAGCTGCCCGCCGGCGCGCGGGGCGAGAGCCGCAACCTGTTCCGCCTGGACAGCGACTGGCACCGCGTGGCCGACAACCCCGCGCACGATCTGCCGCACATGACGCTGCCGCAGCACCTGGCCTACGTCATCTACACCTCCGGCTCCACCGGCAGGCCCAAGGGCGTGCTGCTGCACCACGCGGGCCTGTGCAACCTGGTGCGCGCGCAGACGGCGGCACTGCGTATCCGCCCCGGGCAGCGCGTGCTGCAGTTCGCCTCGTTCAACTTCGACGCGTCCGTCTCGGAAATCTTCATGGCGTTGACAGCGGGCGCGACGCTGTGCCTGGCGGCCAGGGACGACCTGCTGCCCGGCGCCGGCCTAGAGGACACCTTGCGCCGGGAGGCGATCGACGTCGCGACCCTGCCGCCGGTGGTGCTGGGCGCGCTGTCGCCGCAGCACGCGACGGGCCTGCGCACCATCATCGCCGCGGGCGAGGCCTGCCCCGCCACGCTGGCCGAACGCTGGGCTGGCGGGCGCGCGTTCTTCAATGCCTATGGACCGACGGAAACCACGGTGTGCGCCACCATGCATTTGTGCGCGGCGGATGCAAGCCGCCCGCCGCCTGTCGGCCGGCCCATCGCCAACACGCGCGTGTACCTGCTGGATGCCGGCATGCAGCCGGTGCCGGTGGGCGTGGCGGGCGAGCTGCACATCGCCGGTGAAGGCCTGGCGCGCGGCTACCTCGGGCGGCCCGACCTCACGGCCGAGCGATTCATTCCCGACCCGTTCGGTGCGCCCGGCGCGCGCATGTACCGCAGCGGCGACCGCGCGCGCCACCTGCCCGACGGCAGCATCGACTGTCTGGGACGCACCGATACCCAGGTCAAGATCCGCGGCTTCCGGGTCGAGCTGGAGGAAGTCGAAGCGGCGCTGGCCGGCTTGCCGAACGTGCGCCAGGCCGCCGTGCTGCACCGCGAAGACAGCCCCGGCGACCAACGGCTGGTGGCCTACGTGGTGCCGGCGCTGGAGCACCAAAACGACACGCGCGAGGCCGAGAAAAAGCAGGTCATCGACCTCAGCCACGTCTGGGACCAGGCCTACCGCGAAGCGCCCGCCCAGGGCGACCCGCAGTTCGATGTCGCGGGCTGGGTCAGCAGCTACGACCGGCAGCCGATTCCCGCCGGCGAGATGCGCGAATGGGTCGATTGCACGGTGCAGGCGATCGAGGCGCTGCGGCCCGCGCGCGTGCTGGAAATCGGCTGCGGGACGGGCTTGCTGCTGCACCGCCTGGCACGCTCCTGCCGGCGCTATTGCGGCACCGATTTTTCCGCGGCCGTGCTGGGCAGGCTGGAGGCCGGCCTGGCGCGCGCCGCGTTCGTCGACTGCCGCATCGACCTGCTGCACTGCGCGGCGAACGCCACCGCGGACATCGACGAGGCGTTCGACACCGTCGTCCTCAACTCGGTGGTCCAGTATTTTCCCGGCCGCGCCTACCTGGACGAAGTGCTGCGCGGCGCCGTGGACAGGATCGATGGGCGCGGAAAGGTGTTCATTGGCGACGTGCGCCATCTGGGGCTGCTCGGCGCCTTCCATGCGTCCGTCGCGCTGCACCACGCCTCGCCCGCGGCGCCGCTCGGGCAGCTGCAGGGCGTGGTGGCGCAGAACGTTCGCAGGGAGTCCGAGCTGCTGCTCGACCCTGGGTACTTCACCGCGCTGCAGCGCGCGTTCGCGCCCATCGGGCGTGTCGAGATCGTGCCCAAGCTGGCGGCCGCGGCCAACGAGCTGACGCGGTTCCGCTACGACGTGGTGCTGTCCATCGGCGAGGACGACACGCCGCTGCTCGATCCGGCCTGGCAGCCGTGGGATGCATTTCCTGGCGGCTTGGCCGCGGTGGAAAGCCTGCTTGCGGATGGCCAGCCCGATTGCCTGGCGATCCGTGCGATTCCGGACGCGCGGGTGGAGGAAGACGTGATCGCCGAGAAGCTGCTGCACACGCTGCCCGACGCGCGCAGCGTGCACCATCTGCGCCAGGCGCTGGCCGGCACCGCCAGGACCGGTGTGCATCCCGCGGCCCTCGCCGCCCTGGCGCGCAGGCACGGCTGTGAGGTGCATCTGCACGTCGCAGCCGATCGTCCCGGCGCGTTCGACGCGGTGTTCTGCCGCGGCGCGCGGCGCATCGACTGGCCTGTGGCGGATGCGGTGGAAACGCCGGCCAACCAGCCTTTCTCCGCGCAGCTGGAAGCCGCCGTCCAGGACAGCATCCTGGGCGCGCTGCGCCGGCTGCTGCCGGACTACATGGTGCCGGGGCACCTCATGGTGCTGGACCGCCTGCCGACCACGCCCAACGGCAAGATCGACCGCAAGGCGCTGCCCGCGCCCGACGCGCTGCGCAGCGGCTTCGGCTACGTGGCGCCGCGCAACGCCACGGAGGAACTGCTGGCCGGCATCTGGGCCGGCGTGCTGAAGCTGGACAAGGTAGGTATCGACGACAACTTCTTCGCCCTGGGCGGCCATTCGCTGCTGGCGGTGCAGATGGTGAACCGCATCCGCGCCGCGCTCGGCACGGAAGTCGCGGTGCGCACGCTGTTCGAAGCGCCCACCGTCGCGCAGCTGGCCGGTCGCATTGCGCAGGGCGACAGGCGCGCGCGCGCGCAGGCGCTGGTGCCGGTGAGCCGCACGCTGCGCCTGCCGCTGTCTTACGCGCAGCAGCGGCTGTGGTTCCTGCAGCAGCTGGAAGGCGGGAGCACCGCGTTCAACATTCCCGGGCAGTGGCGCTTCAAGGGGCCGCTGGACGTGGCGGCCTTCGATGCGGCGCTGCAGGCGATCGTCGCGCGCCACGAAGTATTCCGCACGAACTTCGTGGTGGGGCCGGACGGCGAGCCCGAGCTGCGCATTGCCAAAGAGCTGCGTATCCCGATGCCGGTGGTTGCGCTGGCGCCCTCGGAGCTGGCCGCACGCGCACGCGCCCATGCGAACCACGTGTTCGACCTTGCCAATGAACCGCTGCTGAAGGTGGAGCTGCTGCGCCTGGGCGAGCAGGAGCACGTGCTGCTGATGAACCTGCACCACATCGTGTTCGACGGCTGGTCGATGGGCATCATGGCCGGCGAGTGGCCGCGCCTGTACGCCGGCTTGCGGCGCGACCCGTCCTTCGCCCTGCCGCCGCTGCCGATCCAGTACGCCGACTATGCGCACTGGCAGCGCAACCAGCTGCACGGCGCGCTGATCGAGCAGCAGCTGGCCTACTGGACGCGCCAGCTGGACGGCGCGCCGGAACTGCTCAACCTGCCGACCGACCGCATGCGGCCGGCGGTGCAGCGCTTCGAGGGCGCGTTGGAAGAAATGACGCTGCCCGGCGAACTGTCCGCACGCATCAGGTCCTTGAGCCAGCAGGCCGGCGCCAGCGTGTTCATGACGCTGCTGTCGGTGTTCGCGCTGCTGATGTCGCGCTACAGCGGCGAGGACGACATCCTGATCGGCACGCCGGCCGCCAACCGCGACCGGCAGGAGCTGGAGGAGGTGATCGGCCTGTTCCTGGGCACGCTGGTGCTGCGGGTCGACCTGTCGGGCCGGCCGGCATTCCGCGAACTGCTGGACCGGGTGAAAAAGACGGCGCTGGACGCCTTTGCCCATGGCGACGTGCCGTTCGAGCGCATCGTCGAGGCCCTGCCGCTCAGGCGCGACATGAGCCGCAATCCGCTGTTCCAGGTGTTCTTCAACATGCTGGACTTCCCCGACCGCAGCGGCGTGCAATGGCCGGGGCTGGAAGTGGAGGGGCTGGACGGCCTGGAGTTCGACGCCAAGTTCGACCTGACGCTGTACGTGGGGCAAACGCCCGCCGGCCTGCGGCTGATGCTGCTGTACAACACCAGCCTGTTCGATGCGCAGCGCATGCAGGAGCTGCTGCGGCAATACGCGCTGCTGCTGGAGCAGGCGACAGCGCGTCCTGCTGCCGTCATCGACGACTACACGCTGGTGACTCCCGAGGCCAGGCGTGTCCTGCCCGACGCGGCGGCGCCGCTGGACGCCGGCTGGATCGGCGCGGTGCACGAACTGTTCCGCGCGCAGGCCGAACGGCGGCCCGATGCACCGGCGGTGGTCTCACACGAACGCAGCTGGTGCTACCGCGAGCTGGATGACCACAGCGAGCGCATTGCCTGCTGCCTGCAGGACGCGGGCGTGGGCCGCGGCGACATCGTGGCCATCCACGCCGAACGCAACGCGGGTGTGGTGGCCGCCGTGCTGGGCGCGCTGAAAACAGGCGCGGCGTTCATGATGCTGGACCCGCTCTATCCCGCCGAGCACCTGCGGGCCTGCCTGGAGGCCGCGCCGCCCAAGGCCTGGCTGCAGGTGGCCGCGCAGGCGCTGCCGCCGGACAAGGCGGCGCTGGCGGCGGCCGTGCCGGTGTTCCTGGACCTGGTGGAGATCGAAGCCCATCCGCGCCTGCCCGCGTACGCGGGCAGGCGGGTGCGGCCCACCATGCTCACTGCCGGCGACATCGCGGTGATCGCTTTCACCTCCGGCTCCACCGGCAAGCCGAAGGCGGTGGAAGGGCGCCATGGGCCGCTGACGCATTTTCTGCCGTGGGCGCAACGGAACTTCGGGTTCACGCAGGACGAGCGCTTTTCCATGCTGTCCGGGCTGGCGCACGATCCGCTGCAGCGCGACATCTTCACGCCGCTGTGCCTGGGCGGCTGCGTCTGCATCCCGCATCCGGAGACCATCGCGCCGCACCGGCTCGGCCCGTGGATGCGCGAGCAGGCCATCACGGTCGCCAACCTCACGCCGGCGATGGGGCAGATCCTGGCGCAGGGCGCGCAGGACCAGGCGCTGCCGGCGCTGCGCCACATCTTCCTGGTGGGCGACGTTCTGACGCGGCGCGACGTGCAGCGTCTGCAGGCGCTGGCGCCGTCGGCGCAGGTCGTCAGCAACTACGGCGCCACCGAAACCCAGCGCGCGGTCGGCTGCTACGAGCTGCGCCACGAAGCGCCGCACGACGCGGCGCGCGAGATCATTCCGCTGGGCAGGGGCGTTCCGGGCGTGCAGCTGCTGGTGCTGGACCGCGCGGGCCGCCGCCAGGCCGGCATCGGCGAGCATGGCGAGGTGTACGTGCGCAGCCCGCACCTGGCGCGCGGCTACCGCGGCGATGCGCAAGCCACCGCGCTGCGCTTCGTGCGCAGTCCGTTTTCCGGCGACACCGCGGGCGACCGCATGTACCGCACCGGCGACCTGGGGCGCTACCTGCCCAACGGCATGGTGGAGTGCCTGGGCCGCGCCGATACGCAGGTCAAGCTGCGCGGCTTTCGCGTCGAGCTCGGCCACATCGAGTCGCAGCTCGGCACGCATCCGCAGGTGCGCGAAGCCGTCGTGGTCATCCGCGCGCGCAACGACGGCGACAAGTCGCTGGCCGCCTACGTGGTGCCGCGCGGCGAGCCGCCCACGCAGGCCCAGCTGCGCGCGCACCTGGCTGCCAGGCTGCCCGAGTACATGGTGCCCGCGCATGTGGTGGTGCTGCAGGCACTTGCGCTCACGCCCAACGGCAAGGTGGACCGCAAGGCTTTGCCCGAGCCGCCGCAGGCCGGCGGTGGCGAAGCGGCCTACGTGGCGCCGCGCACCGCTACCGAAACGCTGGTGGCCGGCATCTGGGCCGAGATCCTGAAGCTGCCGCGCGTGGGCGTGGAGGACGACTTCTTCGCGCTGGGCGGCCACTCGCTGATGGCCACGCAGATCGTCTCCAAGCTGCGCGCCAGCCTGCAGGTGGAGGTGCCGCTGCGCGCGCTGTTCGAGGTGAAGACCGTCGCCAGCCTGGCGGCGCGGGTGGATGAACTGAAGGCCAAGGAAGACGTTGGCCGCGACGCGCAGGAGAAGGCGTTTGCCGAGATCGCCGGCCTGTTCGCGCAATCCGGCCCTGGAGCCAAGCCGTGAAGGAAGAGGACTTCGTTGCGTTCTACAGCGCCTTGCCGGCGCAGGAGCGGGTGCGCGTGCAGGCGATGCTGCAGGAGCGCGGCATCGACTTCCGTGCGCTGCCGATCGTGCGCCGGCCGGTGGACGCCGCGCGGCTGCCGCTGTCGTATGCGCAGCAGCGGCTGTGGTTTTTGGACCAGTTCGAGGAGTCGGGCGCGTTCTACGACATCGCCACTGGCGTGCGGCTGATCGGCAAGCTGGACGTGAACGCGCTGGAGCGGACGTTGAATGAAGTGGTGCGCCGGCACGAGGCGCTGCGCACGACGTTCGTGATAGTGGAGGGCGCGCCGGTGCAGGTGATCGCCGAGTGTTTGCACGTGCCGTTGACGCACGACGAAGTGCAAGGCCGGTTCGACCTGCGCACGGGGCCTTTGCTCCGCGCGCGGTTGCTGAAGCTAGGCGAGGAAGAGCACGAGCTGCTGTTCACGGTGCACCACATCGTGTCGGACGGCTGGTCGATGGGCGTACTGGTGCGGGAGGTGGCGGCGCTGTATGCCGCGTATGTTGCGGGGCAGGAATCGCCGCTGCCTGAACTGCCGATCCAGTACGCCGACTATGCGCATTGGCAAAGGCAGTGGCTGAGCGGTGCAGTGCTGCAGAATCAGCTTGGCTATTGGAAGCAGCGGCTGCAGGGAATCCCGACGCTGCTGGCGCTACCGACAGACCGTCCGCGCCCGGCGGTGCAAAGCCACGCGGGCGCCACGCTGAAGTTCAAGGTGCCGGCGGAAACTACGGCAGCTCTGTACGCCCTGGGACGCGAGACGCAGACGACACTGTTCATGGCGCTTGCGGCAGCCTTCAGCGTGCTGCTGAACCGCTACACCGGCCAAAGCGACATCTGCATCGGCACACCCATCGCGAACCGCAACCGCGCGCAGATCGAGCCGCTGATCGGCTTCTTCGTGAACACGCTGGTGCTGCGGACCGAGGTGGATGGCGGGCAAAGCTTTGCCAAGCTGCTGGAGCAGGTCAAAACCCACGCGCTGGGTGCCTACGCCCACCAGGAAATCCCGTTCGAGCACTTGGTGGAGGCGCTGAACCCGGAGCGCAGCACCAGCCACGCGCCGCTGTTCCAGGTGATGCTGGTGGTGCAGAACGCGCCGGTCAGTGAGTTGCGCTTGCCAGGATTGAAGCTGGAGCCGATGGAGAGTGAACATGCGACAGCGAAATTCGACCTGACCCTGACGATTGTCGAAGGCGAACAGGAGCTGCACGCAAGCTTCGAATACGCGACAGAGCTGTTCGACCCGCTGACCATCGAGCGCATGGCGGGACACTTCCAGAGGCTGCTGGAGGTGATCGGAGAGAACGCAAAGCAACGCATCGGCGACCTGCCGATGCTGGGGCAGGAGGAGCAAGACCAACTCCTGCGGCAATGGAACGCGACGCAGGTGGACTACGCGGAGCAGGGTACGCTGCAGGAGCTGTTCGAAGCGCAGGCAAGCCGCACCCCCGAATCCACCGCTGTCTGCTACGAGACAGAAGCCCTGAGCTACGGCGAACTCAATCGCCGCGCGAACCAGCTGGCGCACTACCTGAAAGACCAGGGTGTCGGCCCCGACGTGCTGGTCGGCATCTGCGTGGAGCGCAGCCTGCAGATGGTGGTCGGCGTTCTCGCCATCCTGAAAGCCGGCGGAGCCTATGTGCCGCTCGACCCCGACTACCCGCCCGAGCGACTGGCCTTCATGCTCGCCGACGCCCAGCCCAAGCTGGTGCTCACGCAGGATGCGTTGCGCGACCGCTTGTCCGGCACGGGATTGCCCATCTTCTGCCTGGACGCGGACCACCACGCGCTGGCGAACGCAGCCGGGGCCAACCCATCGCCGTCGGGCCAAGCGCAAAACCTCGCCTACGTCATCTACACCTCCGGCTCCACCGGCAAGCCCAAGGGCACGCTGCTCACGCACGGCAACGTGCTGCGCCTGTTCGCCACCACCGAGCGGGAATTCGGCTTCACCGAGGGAGACGTCTGGACGCTGTTCCATTCCTTCGCGTTCGACTTCTCGGTGTGGGAGATCTGGGGCGCGCTGCTGCATGGCGGGCGCCTGGTGATCGTGCCGGACGCGGTGCGCCGCGCGCCTGCGGCCTTCCTGGAACTGCTGTCGCGCGAACGGGTGACGGTGCTGAACCAGACGCCCTCGGCCTTCTACCAGTTGATCGGCGCCGAGGGCCGGCAGCCGCTGCCGCTGGCCCTGCGCTGCGTGGTGTTCGGCGGCGAGCGGCTGGACCTGCAACGCCTGAAGCCCTGGCATGCGCGGCACCCGGCGTATCGGCCGCAGCTCGTGAACATGTACGGCATCACCGAGACCACGGTGCACGTCACGCATTTCGCGATCGGCGAGCAGGGCACCGGGCACAGCGCCAGCCCCATCGGCCAGCCCATCGCCGACCTGTGCGTCCATGTGCTGGACCCGTGGGGCAACCTTGCGCCCATCGGCATCGCCGGGGAGCTGCATGTCGCGGGGGCGGGCCTCGCGCGCGGCTACCTCGGGCGGCCGGCGCTGACGGCCGATCGTTTCGTGCCCGATCCGTTCGGCGCGCCGGGCGCGCGCATGTACCGCACCGGCGACCTGGCGCGCCGGCGTGCCGACGGCAGCCTCGATTTCCTGGGCCGCATCGACCACCAGGTGAAGGTCCGCGGCGTGCGCATCGAACTCGGCGAGATCGAGGCGGCACTGGCCGACCTGCCGCAGGTGCGCCAGGCGCTGGTGCTTGCGCGCGAAGACGTGCCCGGCGACCAGCGGCTGGTTGCCTACCTGCTGCCCGCATCCGCCGAGCGGCCGCCGTCTACCGAGCTGCGCCGCGCGCTGGCGCGGCGCCTGCCGGAGTCCATGCTCCCGGCGCACTGCGTCTGGCTGGAGTCGCTGCCGGTGACCGCGAACGGCAAGGTGGACCGCAACGCCCTGCCGGCGCCGGATGCAGACGGCGCGGCTGGCCGCGTGCACGAAGCGCCTGTTGGCACGACGGAGACCACGCTGGCGCGGCTGTGGGCCGAACTCCTCAAGGCCGGCGCGGTGGGTCGCCAGGACAACTTCTTCGAACTCGGCGGCCATTCCCTGCTTGCGGTGACGCTGATCGAGCGCATGCGCGAAGCCGGCCTGCATGCCAGCGTGCGCGCGCTGTTCGCCGCACCGACGCTGCAAGCGCTGGCCCAGGCCTGCGACGACGCGGCCGGCAGCGCGGACCACGAGGCGCGTGCCGTGGCCGTGCCGCCGAACCTGGTTCCAGAGGGCTGCACGCGGCTCGCGCCGGAGATGCTGCCGCTGGTGGAGCTGACGGCGCCGCAGCTGGACGCCATTGCCGCTGCGGTGCCGGGCGGCGCCGCCAACATCCAGGACATCTACCCGCTGGCGCCGCTGCAAGAAGGCATCCTGTTCCACCACAGGCTCAGCCAGGAAGGCGACGCCTACCTGCTGCAGACGCTGCTAGGTTTCGACACGCGCGAGCGGCTGGAGCGCTTTACGGCGGCGCTGCAGCAGGTGATCGACCGGCACGACATCCTGCGCACGGCGGTGCTGTGGGACGGCCTGCCCGAGCCGGTTCAGGTGGTCTGGCGCAAGGCGCGGCTGTGTATCGAAGACGTTGAGCTCGACGAGGCTGAAGGCGAGCCCGCGCGCCAGCTGGCCGAGCGCTACGGGCCGAAGAACTTCCGGCTGGACGTGCGCGAAGCGCCGATGCTGCGCGGCTTCCGCGCGCGCGACGCGGCCGGGGGCCGCTGGCTGCTGCAGATGCTGGCCCACCACCTGGTGAACGACCACACCACGCTGGACCTGCTGCTGGAAGAAGTCCGGGCCATCCTGGCCGGCAACGGCGGCACGCTGCGCACGCCCGTGCCGTTCCGCAACTTCGTGGCGCAGGCGCGGCTGGGGATCAGCCGCGCCGAGCACGAGGCGTTTTTCAAGGCGCTGCTGGAAACGGTGACCGAGCCGACCGCGCCCTATGGGCTGCTGCAGGCGCAAGGCGACGGCTCGGGCATCGCCGAGGCGCGCCGGCTGGTGGACCGCGACCTCGGCACGCGCCTGCGGCGGCAGGCGCGCGGCCTGGGCATCAGTCCGGCGAGCCTGCTGCACCTGGCCTGGGCGCAGGTGCTGGCGCGCCTGACGGGACGGGCGGACGTGGTGTTCGGCACGGTGCTGTTCGGCCGCATGCACGGCGGCACGGGCGCCGACCGTGGCATGGGCCTGTACATCAACACGCTGCCGGTGCGCATCCGGCTCGCAGGGCGCAGCGTGCGCGACAGCGCGCTGGACACGCACCGCCTGCTGAGCGAGCTGCTGCGCCATGAGCATGCCTCGCTGGCGCTGGCGCAGCGCTGCAGCGATGTGCCGGCGCCGGCGCCGCTGTTCACCTCGCTGCTGAACTACCGCTACAACGCCGCCGCGGCCAGTGAAGCCGCGGGCGCGCGGGTGGACTGGGAAGGCATGCAGGTGCTGGACCGGCAGGAGCGCACCAACTACGCCTTGACGGTGTCGGTCGACGACATGGGCGACGAGGGATTCGGCCTGACAGCGCAGGCCGGCGCGGGCATGTCCGCCAAGCGGATCTGCGGCTACCTGCACACGGCGCTGGAAGCGCTGGTGGATGCGCTGGAGAGCCACCCTGGACAGGAGCCGTGGGTGCTCGACGTGCTGCCCGCGCCCGAGCGGCATCAACTGCTGGTGCAGTGGAACGCCACCGGCACGGCGTATGCGCCCGAGGCGACGCCGGTGGCATTGATCGAAGACCAGGCGCGGCGCCGGCCGCAGGCGGTGGCGCTGGAGTTCCGTGGCACGGTCCTGCGTTACGGCGAACTCAACGAACGCGCGAACCGGCTGGCCCACTGCCTGCGCGCGCAGGGGGTCGGGCCGGACCGGCTGGTGGGCGTGTGCATGGAGCGTTCGCCGGACGTGGTGGTCAGCCTGCTGGCCATCCTGAAGGCCGGCGGCGCCTGCCTGCCACTGGACCCCGACTATCCGGACGCGCGCCTGGCCCTGATGCTGCGCGACGCGCGGCCGGTGCTGGTGCTCACGCAGGCACCGCTGCGCGCGGCGCTGCTGCGGGTCGTGGATGCGGACGGGCCGCCTGTCTTTTGCGTGGACGCGGAAGCGCAGCCGCTGTCCGCCTTCGCGGCCAGCGATCCGCCGGACGTTTGCCTGCCGCAGCACCTGGCCTATGTGCTCTACACCTCCGGCTCCACTGGGCGGCCCAAGGGCGTGGGCCTGCCGCGCGCGGCGCTGTCCAACCTGCTGAACTGGCAGCTGCACCAGCCGACGCAGCCGCGCGGCGGTGCGCCGCGCACCCTGCAGTTCGCCTCGCTGAACTTCGACGTGTCGTTCCAGGAAATTTTCTCGACGCTGTGCGCCGGCGGCACCCTGGTGCTGGTGGACAGCGCCTTGCGCCAGGACCTGGAGCGGCTGCGCGAGTTCATCGTGCAGGCGAAAGTGCAGCGGGTCTTCCTGCCCAACGCAGTGCTGCAGCACTTCGCCGGCCTGCCGCCGCGGGCATCGGCGGCAGGGCCTGCGTGCGACATCGTTTCGGCGGGCGAGGCGCTGGTCGTCACCGACGCGCTGCTGGCGTATGCCAAGTCGCTGGGCGGCGATCTCTACAACCAGTACGGGCCGACGGAGACGCACGCGGTCACGCAATTTCGGCTGGCGGGCGAGCTGTCGGACACATGGCCGAAAACGCCGCCGATCGGCAGGCCCATTGCCAACGCGCAGGTCTACCTGCTGGACGATGCCATGCGGCCGGTGCCGCTCGGCGTGGCCGGGGAACTGCACATCGGCGGCGCGGCGCTGGCGCGCGGTTACCTGGACCAGCCGGCGCTCACGGCGGAGCGCTTCGTGCCCAACCCCTTCGGGCCGCCAGGAACCCGGCTGTACAAGTCGGGCGACCTGGCCCGCCACGGGGACGACGGCGAGATCGCATACCTGGGCCGCATCGACCGCCAGGTGAAACTGCGCGGCTTTCGCATCGAGCTGGGCGAGATCGAGGCGGCACTGGCGGAGTTGCCGGGCGTGCGGGAAGCCGCGGTGCTGGTGCGGGAAGACCAGCCGGGCGACCGGCGACTGGTCGCGTATGTGGCGATTGACGAAGCCCCGGGAGAGGACGACGCCGCCTTGGCGCAGGCCGCGGACCGGCTGCGGCAATCGCTGGGCAAGCGGCTGCCCGAGCACATGGTGCCGGGCCACGTCGTCTTTCTCGACGTACTGCCGCTCACGCCGAACGGCAAGGTCGACCGGCGCACACTGCCGGCGCCGCATGCGGTTTTCGCGCAAGCCTACGAAGCGCCGGCGACACCCGTCGAAATCGCGCTGGCAGCGGTCTGGGCCGGCGTGCTCCAGGTCGGGCGGGTCGGCCGGCACGACAACTTCTTCGCGCTGGGCGGGCATTCGCTGCTGGCGACGCAGGTCGTGTCGCAGGTGCGCACGGCGTTGAACACGGAACTGCCGCTGCGCAGCCTGTTCGAGGCGCCGACGGTGGCGGCGCTGGCGCAAAGCATCGAGGCGCAGCGCTCCGGCAATGGCGCCACGCAGGTTCCGGCAGCCGCGATCGTGCGGCGGCCGAAAGACCTGGAGCGACTGCCGCTGTCGTACGCGCAGCAGCGGCTGTGGTTTTTGGACCAGTTCGAGGAATCGGCGGCGTTCTACGACATCGCCGCCGGCGTGCGGTTGATAGGCAAGCTGGACGTGAACGCGCTGGAGCGCACGCTCAATGAAGTGGTGCGCCGGCACGAGGCGCTGCGCACGACGTTCGCGATGGTGGAGGGCGCGCCGGTGCAGGTGATCGCCGAGTGTTTGCACGTGCCGTTGATGCACGACGAAGTGCAAGGCCGGTTCGACCTGGGCACGGGGCCTTTGATCCGTGCACGGCTGTTGAAGCTGGGCGAGGAAGAGCACGTGCTGCTGTTCACGGTGCACCACATCGTGTCGGACGGCTGGTCGATGGGTGTGCTGGTGCGGGAAGTGGCGGCGCTGTATGCGGCCTACGTCGCTGGCCAGGAATCGCCGCTGCCGGAACTGCCGATCCAGTACGCGGACTATGCGCACTGGCAAAGGCAGTGGCTGAGCGGTGCTGTACTGCAGGAGCAGCTCGGGTACTGGAAAGAGCGGCTGCAAGGCATCCCGACGCTGCTTGCGCTGCCGACCGACCGGCCGCGCCCGGCGGTGCAAAGCCACGCGGGTGCGACACTGAAATTCAAGGTGCCCGCAGGCACGACGGCAGCCCTGTACGCCCTGGGACGCGAGACACAGACCACACTGTTCATGGCGCTGGCGGCAGCCTTCAGCGTCTTGCTGAACCGCTACACCGGCCAGAGCGACATCTGCATCGGCACGCCCATCGCCAACCGCAACAGGGCTGAGATCGAGCCGCTGATCGGCTTCTTCGTGAACACGCTGGTGCTTCGCACCGAGGTGGACGGCGCACACAGCTTCGCGCAGCTGCTGGAGCAAGTCAAAACGCATGCACTGGGCGCGTACGCGCACCAGGAAATCCCGTTCGAGCACTTGGTGGAAGCGCTGAACCCGGAGCGCAGCACCAGCCACGCACCGCTGTTCCAGGTGATGCTCGTCGTGCAGAACACGCCAGCCAGCGAGCTGCGCCTGCCTGGGCTGACGCTGGAACCTGTGGAAGCCGAACACGCGACAGCGAAGTTCGAGCTGACCCTGACGGTCGTCGAAGGCGAGCAGGAGCTGCACGCGAGCTTGGAGTACGCGAAAGAACTGTTCGATCCGCACACCATCGAGCGGATGGCTGGCCACTTCCAAAGGCTGCTGGAGGCCATTGGAGAGAATGCAAAGCAGCCCATCGGCGACCTGCCGATGCTGGGGCAAGAGGAGCAAGACCAACTGCTGCGGCAATGGAATGCGACACAAGTGGACTACGCGGAGCAGGGCACGCTGCAAGAGCTGTTCGAAGCGCAGGCAGGCCGCACCCCCGAATCCACGGCTGTCTGCTACGGGACAGAAGCACTCAGCTACGGCGAACTCAATCGCCGCGCGAACCAGCTGGCGCATCACCTGAAAGACCAGGGCGTCGGCCCCGACGTGCTGGTCGGCATCTGCGTGGAGCGCAGCCTGGAGATGGTGGTCGGCCTGCTTGCCATCCTGAAAGCCGGTGGCGCCTATGTGCCGCTCGACCCGGATTACCCGCCCGAACGCCTCGCCTTCATGCTGGCCGACGCCGCGCCCGCACTGGTCCTCACCCAGCACAAATTACGCGGCCGCCTGCCCGCAGGCGCCGCACCCCCGCGCATCTTCTGCCTGGACACCGGCTGGAGCACGGTACAAGGCGCACCCTCCAGCAACCCGCCCTGCGCCAACTTGCCGCAGCACCTCGCCTACGTCCTCTACACCTCCGGCTCCACCGGCAAGCCCAAGGGCGTCAGCGTCATCCACGCCGGCCTGCGCAACTACCTGTGCTGGGCGCGGGAGGCATATCCGCTGCCGTTCGACAAGGGGTCGTTCGTGCAGCTGCCTCTTGTGTTCGACGCCACCATCACCGCCCTGTTCGTGCCGCTGATCGCGGGCAAAAGCGTGACCCTGCTGCCCACGCGCGCCGACCCGGACATGTTCGGTTTCCTGGCCACCGAGCAGGCGATCGGCCTGCTGAAGATCACGCCCGCGCACATCGACCTGATCGACTCCACCCTGGCGCCGCAAGCGAGCCTGGCGCAGGTCGGCGTCGCCGTCATCGGCGGGGAAGCGTTGAGCGCGGCGCAGGCGCGCGCCTGGCTGCGGCGCTTCCCGGGCTCGCTGGTCGTCAACGAATACGGGCCCACCGAAACCGTGGTGGGGTGCTGCGTCCACACCACCCGCAGCGTGCACGGCGAGGCCACCACGCTGCCCATCGGCCGGCCGATCGCCAACACGCAGCTGTACGTGCTGGATGGTGCGTTCGCACCGGTTCCGGTCGGCGTGGCCGGCGAGCTGTACATCGCGGGCGAAGGCCTCGCGCGCGGCTACCTGAACCGCCCCGGGCTGACGGCGGAACGCTTTGTTCCCAACCCGTTCGGGCCGCCGGGCACGCGCATGTACCGCACCGGCGACCTCGTGCGCCATCTGGCCCATGGCGAGCTCGACTACCTGGGCCGCATCGACCACCAGGTGAAGATCCGCGGTTTCCGCATCGAGCTGGGCGAGATCGAGGCGGCGCTGGCGGCACGGTCCGGGGTGCGGGAAGCCCTGGTGCTGGCGCGCGAGGACGTTCCCGGAGACAGGCGGCTGGTGGCCTACGTGCTGCCCGCCGAGCCGCACGCGCCGCCGTCGCCGGAGAGCCTGCGCGCCGCGCTGCGCGAGAGCCTGCCGCACTACATGGTGCCCGCGCACATCGTCGCGCTGGACAGCTGGCCGCTCACGTCCAACGGCAAGGTGGACCGCAACGCGCTGCCGGCGCCGGACGCGCACGGTGAGCCGGCTACCGGCTACGTCGCACCGCGCACGCGCACCGAGGCCGTGCTGGCCCGCATTTGGGCCGATGTCCTCAAGCGGGAGCGGGTCGGCGTGGAGGACGATTTCTTCGCGCTGGGCGGGCACTCGCTGCTGGCCACGCAGGTGATTGCGAAGCTGCGCGCGGCCTTCGGCGGCGGGCCCGGCCTGCGCGCCCTGTTCGAGGCGCCGACGGTCGCGCAGCTGGCACGGCGCATCGAGGAGGCGGACTCGGCAGGCAACAGCGCGGACGGGGGAACGCAAGTGCCTGCCATCGTGCCGGTGCCCCGCATCGGTCCCTTGCCGCTGTCGTTCGCGCAGAAGCGCTTCTGGTTCCTGGACCAGCTGCAGCCGGGCAGCGCGTCCTACAGCATGCCGCTGGCGCTGCAGCTCACCGGCAACGTGAACCTCGCGGTGCTCCGGCGCGCGTTCAACGCCCTGGTGGCCCGCCACGAACCGCTGCGCACGCTGTTCGTCCAGGCGGAGGACGGGTTGCCGCGGCAGTCGATCCTGCCCGCGCTGGAGCTCGGCCTGCCGGTGCAGGACTTCAGCCGCATGGACGCAGCCGCGCGTGCCGCCAGCGTCGGGCAGGCGATCCGCGAGGAGGCCGCCATGCCGTTCGACCTTGCGCGGGGTCCCCTGGTGCGCGTCGGCGTCATCCGCTGCGCCGACCGCGACCATGTGCTGTTGCTGACGCTGCACCACATCCTGTACGACGGCTGGTCGATGCACGTGCTGGTGGACGAGGTCGTGCGCCTGTACGAGGCATTCCGCGCGGGCCGCGATGCGGCGCTACCGGCGCTGCCGTTCCAGTACGCCGACTATGCGCATTGGGAGCAGCGCCACTTCGAGGGCGCGGCCCTCGAGCGCGAACTCGCGTACTGGCGCGGCCAGCTGCAGGGCGCGCCCGAGCTGCTGGCGCTGCCGCTGGACCGGCCGCGGCCGGCGGTGCAGCGCTACGAAGGCGCGGCGTATGCAGCGGGCCTGTCGCCGCAGCTGACCGGCCGCCTGAGTGCGCTGGCAGCACAGCGCAGCGCGACCCTGTTCATGGTGATGGCGGCCGCGTTCGACGTGCTGCTGCACCGCCTGAGCGGACAGGCCGACCTCTGCATCGGCGCCTTCTCGGCCAACCGGCCGCCGCGCACGGAGATGCTGGTGGGGATCTTCGTCAACCTGGTGGCGCTGCGCGCGACCGTGCGCGGCGATGCGTGCTTTGCCGACGTGCTGGACCAGGCGGCGAATGCCGTCGTCGCGGCGCACGAGCATCCGATTCCGTTCGAGCTGCTGCTGACGCACCTGGTGCGCAACCGCGACGCCTCGTACATGCCGTATGCGCAGGTGGTGCTGAATTTCCACAACGAATCCGAGCGGCAGGCGGCGGCGCCCACGGATCGCGAAACGCAGGCCCTCGGCATCCGGGGCCTGCATGCGCAGGCCGTCACCCACGCCCACTTCGAACTCAAGGTGGAGATGGCGCTGGCCGACGGACGGCTGGGCATCTCCTACGAATACAACACCGGCCTGTTCGACCAGGCCACCATCGCGCGCTGGAACCGCTGCCTGGAACGGCTGCTGCAGGCTGTCTGCGACAACCCCGAGGCGCACATCGACAGCCTGGACCTGCTGGACGCCGAGGAGCGCGAGGAGATGCTGGTGCGGTGGAACGCGACCGCGGCCGACTACCCGCGCGAGGCGGGGCTGCACACGCTGTTCCAGGCGCAGGCGGCGCGCACGCCCGGGCGCATCGCGCTGGCGGGCGAGGGCGCCGCGCTGCGCTACGACGAACTCGACAGGCAGTCGAACCGGCTGGCGCATGCGCTGCGCGGGCAGGGTGTCGGCCCCGACGACCGGGTCGGCGTGCGCATGGAGCGTAGCCTGGAAATGGTGGTGGCGCTGCTGGGCATCCTGAAGGCCGGCGCGGCATACCTGCCGCTGGACCCGGACCATCCCGCCGAGCGGCTGGACTTCATGCTCGCCGATGCGCAGCCGCGGCTGGTGCTCACGCGCGAGGATGTGCGCGCGGCCGTCCATTCGCCGGAGCATCCGGAGCATGCCCCGCCCGACGGCACCCGGCCGGGCCATCTGGCCTACGTCATCTACACCTCGGGTTCCACCGGCAGGCCCAAGGGCGTGGGCATCAGCCACGCCGGCATCGTCAACCGCCTGCACTGGATGCAGCAGGCGTATGGGCTCGCCGCCGACGACCGGGTGCTGCAGAAAACGCCGTTCAGCTTCGACGTGTCGGTGTGGGAATTCTTCTGGCCGCTGCTGTACGGCGCGCGGCTGGTGGTCGCCAGCCCCGGCGGCCACCAGGACGCGGCGTACCTGGCCGGCGTGGTCGCGCGCGAAGCCGTCACCACGCTGCATTTCGTGCCGCCCATGCTGGATGCGTTCCTGCAGGAGGCGCGCGCGGAGCAATGCGGCAGCCTGAGGCGCGTGGTGTGCAGCGGACAGGCCTTGTCCAGGGACCTGCAGGACCGGTTCTTCCGCGCTCTGCCGGGGGTGGAGCTGCACAACCTGTACGGGCCGACAGAGGCCTCGGTGGACGTGACGGCCTGGGCCTGCCGCGCCGACAGCGCTCTGGCCTGCGTGCCGATCGGCCGGCCCATCGCCAACACGCAGATCCACCTGCTGGACGCGGCGCTGAGCCCGGTGCCCGTGGGTGTCGCCGGCGAGCTGTACATCGCGGGCGAGGGCCTGGCGCGCGGCTACCTGAACCGGCCCGCGCTGACGGCGCAGGCCTTCATCCCGAACCCGCACGGCGCGCCGGGTGCGCGCATGTACCGCAGCGGCGACCTGGCGCGCCGGCTGGCGGACGGCAACATCGACTACCTGGGCCGCACCGACCACCAGCTGAAGATCCGCGGCCTGCGCATCGAGCCGGGCGAGATCGAATCCGCCCTGGCGGCGCAGCCGGGCGTGCACGAAGCGCTGGTACTGGCGCGCGAGGACGTGCCAGGCGACGCGCGGCTGGTGGCCTACGTCGTGGGGGAGGAGGGCGAGGACGTGGATGGGCAGGCGTTGCGCGCTGCCCTGCGGCGCAGCCTGCCCGACTACATGGTGCCGGCGCACATCATCGTGCTGCAGGCCCTGCCGCTGAACGCCAACGGCAAAGTGGACCGCAAGGCGCTGCCGGCGCCGCAGGCCGGCCGCGGCGAGCAGCGCGATGGGTACGAGGCGCCGCGCACGGCGGCCGAGGCAACACTGGCGCGGATCTGGGCGCAGGTGCTCGGCCTGGACAAGGTCTGCGTGCACGACGACTTCTTCGCGCTGGGCGGGCATTCGCTGCTGGCGGTGCAGGCCATCGCGCGCGTGCGCAGGGAGTTTTCGACGCGCACGCCCGTGTCGGCGCTGTTCGCCTTCCCCACCGTCGAGGCGCTGGCACGGGAGCTGGACCATGCGCAGGAGATGCACGACCTGATCGTTCCCATGGGTGCCCACCATGCCGACGCAGCCGGCCGCGAGCCCCTGTTCCTGGTCCACGGCGCGGGCGGCGACATCCTGAATTTCGCGCACCTGGCCGATGCGCTGGGCAGCCGGTTCCGCGTGTACGGCATCCGCTCGCCCGAGGCCGCGGGCACCGGACCGGACAGCGATTCGCTGTCCGGCTTGGCCGCGCTCTACGCCGAACACATCATGCGGATGGAGCAGGGCCCGGTGGCGCTGGTGGGCTGGTCGATGGGCGGGCTGCTGGCGCTGCAGGTCGCGCACCGCCTGGAAGCGCAGGGCCTCAGCGTGGCGCTGGTCGGCCTGGTGGACACGCACCCGCCGCGCCGCGAAGCCGATGCGGAGAGCCCCGAACGGCAGGCGAGCCGCGCCGTGGCGCATGCCCTGGTGCACAGCGGCCGGCTGAGCGCGGACCGGTTTCCGCAGCTGGCCGCGCTGGCCGCACGGGTCGGCGTGGACGCCCTGCTGCAGCAATTCGAGGACGACCCCGGTTCGCTGGCGGCCCTGCTGCCGCCGGACTGGGTGGCCTACCTGCACGGCCAGGCCAGGGCCATGCGGCATCATATGGACATCGTCCGGCAGTTCGCGCCGGTGGTCGTGTCGGCGCCCCTGCATGTCTTCTGGGCGGATGCGCGGGGGGAACAAGACGTGGCGCGGGCCGACTGGCTGGCGGCCACGCGCAGTCCCGGCGCCAGCACGGTCACGGCCCTGCCGGCGAACCACCATTCCATCCTCGATGCCGACGGCGCGCGGCGCATGGGCCGCGTCCTCGGCATCGACCACCTGAGCCTTCAACGATGAATCTGCTGCGCTACCTGTATGGACTGTCCCCCGCCCTGGTTCTGCTGGCCACCGCACTCGGCATGGCCGGCGGCTTCAGCGGCGCGGGCCTGGCCGTGGTCATCGGCAAGGGGCTGGAGCGTTCCCAGCCGCTGGGCCTGCTGGCCGTGCTGTTCTTCGGCCTGTGCCTGCTGCACCTGCTGTGCAAGACGGGGTCCGGGGTGGTGCTGCTGCACATCAGCCAGGAGGCCACCCGGCGCCTGCGCATCGTGCTGAGCCAGAAGCTGCTGGCCACGCCGCAGCGGCGGCTGCAGTCGCTGGGCAAGCACGGGCTGCTGGTGATCCTCACGCGCGACATCGAAACCTTCGTGCAGGCCCTGCAGCTGCTGCCGGTGGCATTCGGCAACGCGGTGATCGTGCTGGCCAGCTTCGCCTACATCGGCTATCTGTCGCCGACCATCTTCGGCATCTTGCTGGCGGTGCTGCTGGTGGGCGCCACGGGCTTCCACTTCGCCGAAAGAAAGCCGCTGACCGAGATGATCCGGCTGCGCGAGAAGGTCGAAATCCTGTTCCAGGACTTCCGCAACCTGGTGGAAGGCAGCCGCGAGCTGCAGCTGAACGCGCAGCGCGGCCGGCTGTTCGTCAGCCGGGTCATCACCGTCAGCGCGAACCAGCTGAAGAACTCCTTCGTCGCCGCCATGGCGCGCTACACGCTGGTGATCAACCTGGGCGCGATCCTGTTCTACGTGGTGATCGGGGTCTTCGTGTTCCTGGTGCCGCTGTGGATGCGCCAGGCGCCCACGGAGCTGCTGGCCATCACCCTGATCCTGCTGTACCTGATCAGCCCCATCGCTGAACTGATGGCGACCTTGCCACCGGTGCGCCAGGCCGCCATCGCGCTGGGTCGCATCCGCAACCTGGAGCAGGCGCTGGATGCGCCGGTGGACGGCCCCGCGGCGGCGGACCCGTTCGCCCGGCCCGGTGCGTTGACGCTGGAGCTGCGCGGCGTGCGCCACCGCTACGCCGGCGCCTCGGAAGACACGCCTTTCATGCTGGGCCCGCTGGACCTGCGCATCGAACAGGGCGAGCTGCTGTTCGTGGTGGGCGGCAACGGCGGCGGCAAGACCACTCTGGCCATGCTGCTGGTGGGCCTGTACGAGGCTGAAGAAGGCGAGATCCTGCTCAACGGCGTGCCGGTGCGCCGCGACAACGTGGACGCCTACCGCAGCCGCTTTTCGGCGGTGTTCTCCGACTTCCACCTGTTCGAGCACCTGCTGGAAGCCGACGACACGCAGACGGCGGAGCGCGCCGCGCACTACGTGGCGCGGCTGGGCATGGCGCACAAGGTGAAGGTGCAGGACGGCCGGTTTTCCACCATCGAGCTGTCGCAGGGGCAGAAAAAGCGCCTGGCGCTGGTGTCCTCGTACCTTGAGGACCGGCCCATCTACCTGTTCGACGAATGGGCGGCCGACCAGGACCCGGCGTCACGGCGCGTGTTCTACACCGAGCTGCTGCCCGAGCTGAAGGCGCGCGGCAAGACGGTCATCGTCATCACCCACGACGACGCCTATTTTTCGCTGGCCGACCGCATCGTCAAGTTGAGCGACGGCAAGCTGGAGTCCGCCAGCGCGCTCGACGCGTCCAGCATCGCCCGGCCCACCGACTCCGCCACCTCGATCCCGTCGACGCCGGCGGACATGATGCCGCCGGCATAGCCCGCGCCTTCGCCCGCCGGGTACAGGCCGCGCACGTTCAGGCTTTGGTGGGTGCGTCCGCGCGTGATGCGCAGCGGCGACGAGGTGCGCGTCTCCACGCCGGTCAGCACCGCGTCGGGCATGGAAAAGCCGGGGATCTGCCGCTCGAAGGCGGGCAGCGCCTCGCGAATGGCGTCGAGCACGTACACCGGCAGGCTCTCGCGGCCCGGCTGGGCCAGGTCGGTCAACTGCACGCCCGGTTGGTAAGAGGGAAGCACGCCGCCCAGTTGCGTGCTGCGCTGGCGGCGAATGAAGTCGCCCACCAGCTGCCCCGGCGCGCGGTAGCCGCCTTCGCCCAGTTCGTAGGCGCGCGACTCCCACAAGCGCTGGAACGCCATGCCGTCCAGCGGATTCACCGGCCCGTCCGCGGCGCCGTCCTGCCGGTAGTCCTGCGGGCTGACGCCCACCACGATGCCGGCGTTGGCGTTGCGCTCGTTGCGCGAGTACTGGCTCATGCCGTTGGTGACGACGCGGTGCTCCTCCGAGGTGGCCGCCACCACCGTGCCGCCCGGGCACATGCAAAAGCTGTAGACGCTGCGGCCGTTGCTTGCGTGGTGCACGATCTTGTAGTCGGCCGCGCCCAGGATCGGGTTGCCCGCGTTGGGGCCGAAGCGCGCGCGGTCGATCACGCCCTGCGGATGCTCGATGCGAAAACCCACCGAGAACGGCTTGGCCTCCATGTAGACGCCGCGCGCGTGCAGCATGGCGAAGGTGTCGCGCGCGCTGTGGCCGAGTGCCAGCACCACGTGGTCGGCGCGAATCTCCTCGCCCGAAGCCAGCGTCACGCCGCGCATGCGCAATGCATCGCCCTCGGGTTCGAGCAGCACGTCGGCCAGCTGCTGGCCGAAGCGGATCTCGCCGCCCAGCCGCTCGATTTCCGCGCGCATCTTCACCACCATGCTCACCAGCCGGAAGGTGCCGATGTGCGGCTTGCTCACGTACAGGATTTCCTCGGGCGCGCCGGCCTTGACGAATTCCGTGAGCACCTTGCGCATCAGGTGGCGCGGGTCGCTGATCTGGCTCCACAGCTTGCCGTCGCTGAAGGTGCCGGCGCCGCCCTCGCCGAACTGCACGTTCGACTGCGCGTCGAGCACGCCGCGGCGCCACAGCCCCCAGGTGTCCTGGGTGCGCTGGCGCACCTCGCGGCCGCGCTCCAGAACGATGGGCCGCAGCCCCATCTGCGCCAGCACCAGCGCCGCGAAGATGCCGCAAGGCCCGAAGCCCACCACGATGGGGCGCGGACGCTCCCCGGCGAAGAAATCCGCCGGCGCGGTGGCGACGTTGCGGTAGCGCGTGTCCGGCGCAGCCCGCACGTGCGGCTCGCCGGCGTGCGCCGCCAGCACCGCGTTCTCGTCGCGCACCTCGCAGTCCACCGAATAAATCAGCAGGATGGCGCTCTTCTTGCGCGCGTCGTGGCCGCGCCGCGCGATGCTGAAGCCCAGCAGGTCGGCGTCGGCGATGCGCAGGCGCTGCACGACGGCGGCGCGCAGCGCGTCCTCGGGGTGGTCCAGCGGAAGTCGGAGTTCGGTCAGTCGCAGCATCGGGATTTTTTGTCCAACCCGCTATTTGGCCACAGCGCCCCGGCCCAGCCAGTCCAGCGCGCCCTGCGCCGCCGTGCGGCCGGTGGCCAGGCAGGCGGTCAGCAGGTAGCCCCCGGTGGGCGCCTCCCAGTCCAGCATTTCGCCCGCGCAGAACACGCCCGGCACGGCGCGCAGCATGCCGCGCGCATCCAGCGCTGCGAAGCGCACGCCGCCGGCGGTGCTGATGGCTTCCTCCACCGGCCGCGGGCGCGCCAAGCGCAGCGGCAGCGACTTCAGCGCGCTGGCCAGCCGCGCCGGGTCGTTCAGTTCCTCGGGCGCGAGCAGTTCGTAGAGCAGGGCGGTCTTCACGCCCTGCAGCCCGAGCCGGCTCTTCAGGTGCTGCGACAGGCTGCGCGAGCCGCGCGGATGCGAAGTCGCGGCGAGCACCTGGGCGGGCGTGTGCTGCGGCAGCAGGTCGAGGTGCCAGGTGGCCTCGCCCGCCACGTCAATCCGCTCGCGCAGGCGCGCGCTGAAGGCGTAGACCAGGCTGCCTTCGATGCCGGTGTCGGTGATCACGAACTCGCCCTGCTGTTCCTCCACGCTGCCGTCGTCGGCGGTGAAGCGGCCGGCGACGGGCTTGACCGGCTGGCCGGCGAAGCGGGTGCGCAGGTGCTCGCTCCAGCCGGTGCGTCCGGGCGCGGTGGGCGCGACGTCGAAGCCGCAGTTGGCCGGCGCCAGGGGCGCCACGTCCACGCCACGTTCGCGCAGCCCCGGCGCCCACGCGCCGTCCGAACCCAGCCGCGGCCAGCTCGCGCCGCCCAGGGCCAGCACCGTCGCGTCCGCGGCGTGCATGGCTTCGCCGGTTGGCGTGTCGAACCGCAGCGCGCCATCGGCGTCCCAGCCGGTCCAGCGGTGGCGCACGTGCACGCGCACGC
>NZ_JACCWG010000007.1 GCF_013697775.1 Ramlibacter sp.
GGTGGGCGGGTCGGTGGCCACCGATTCGCAAGGCCGCAGCGCGGACACTGGAGCCGGCGGGCGCGCCACCGCCTGCCCACGCGCACCGCGCACGGCAGCGGGCTGGGCCTGGGGCTGCGGTTGCACCTGGGGCGGCAGCTGCACCTGGGGCTGCGCGTGCGCGGGCCAGGCCGCGGCGCAGGCGAGGGCAGCCGCGGCAAGGCAAGGAAGGCGCTTGAAGCGGGGGCTGGTTGGCATGGGGTCTTCTCCGCGGTCGTTGTTGTTGGGGCGCGCAGGCTCAGAAGCAGTGCTGCGCGCGCTTGCCGTGGCTCACCACTTCGACGCAGTCCTTCGGTTCGAGCGGCGCCGTGGCGACAGGGACCGCGGCGCGGCGCACCACCGGCGCGGGCGCGGGGCGCGCGGGCGGCCCATCGAGCTTGGCCGTCATCACGCCGGGCGAGAACAGCTGCTCCTTGCTGATGCCGGGCGTGGCCACCAGGTCCTTGTCCAGCTGGTTGCGCAGCACCAGCGACAGGGTGCCGACGCTGCGCGCCAGGTCGAGCTTCTCGGCGTCGGCAGGCGAGAGTTCCAGCGTCACCGCGTTCACCACCTTGGGCTTGGTCTCGTCGCGGCCGGCCTCTTGCGCCACCGCCAGCACCAGCACGTGCTCCAGCACCGTCATGCTCACCGGGACCGGCATCTCTCCCTTGCCGGCGTCGCGCTGCCCGTTGACCATCACGTCCACGTGATTGCCCGGCAGCGCGAAGCCGGCGACGCCGATCACGTCGTTCACGCGCACGGTCATGGCGCGCTTGCCTTCGGCGATCACCGCGGACAGCCCGCCCTGCGAGCCGGCCGGCATCAGCTTGCGGTCCAGCACGGCCTCGCCGCGGTTCACGCCGACCTTGACCACGCGGTCCTGCACCTCCTTGACGTCCTTGAACGCGCCGGGCGGCACCGAGCCGCTCGGCCAGTCCACCGTGGACAGCATCTGCGGCGTGACCTTGCTGCCCAGGTCGATGTCCACGGCCGCTACCACCACGCGGGTCGCGGCGATGCTGCCCTGGCGGGACAGCCAGCCTGCGGCATACACCGCGGCGGCCAGGCCCGCCACCACGGCCAGCAGCAGCAGACCGAATGCCTTGAGGTTCTTCATGTTGGCTCTCCGAGCGCGAGGGAAGGGTCAGAACGACCCGGGAGGCGCGATCGCCACGCTGGCGAGGGTGCCGATGCAGATGCACACGCCGTAAGGCAGCTTGCCGGCCGAGTCGATGGACTGCGCCGCAATTGCCGGAGACTGGCCGGCGAAGGTGGCGAACGCGAGCCAGCGCACCACCGCCCAGGCGTTGCCCAGCATGCGTCCGAGGTCGCCGCGCGCCGCGGCGAAAGCGAGCGCGGCGGCGCCGCCGGCGGCTGTCACGAACAGCAGCGCGTAGAGCGTGGACTGCGCGCCGACGAAGGCACCGACCATCGCCATCAGCTTCACGTCGCCCGCGCCCAGGATGCGCACCGCGTACAGCGGCAGCAGCGCGGCGAGGCCGACCCCGGCGCCGGCCAGGGCCCACAGAAAGCCCTGGTCACCGGGCGGCAGCAGCAGCGCGCAGGCCAGCCCGGCGGCGGTGCCGCCGAAGGTGAGCAGGTTGGGGATGCGCAGCGTGCGCCAGTCGCTCACGGCGGCGGTGAGCAAAAGCGCGGCCAGAAGCACCAGGCGGGGCTGGGCGAGCGCGGCGGCGTGGAGGGCGGCTTGTTGCATGGAGTTCGTACCGTGTCGGTGGACGTCGATACGAACTATGGAAGCGCGCCGACGACGGCGCCTGGGTGTTGCCTACTCTTCGCAGTAGGACAAGCCTCCCTTCTGTGTCCTGGCCGTCAGGCGATGGCTTCGAGCCGCGGATCCAGCAGCTTGACCGCCAAGCCGGTATGGCCGTCGAACTGCTCCACGCGCACGATCCAGCCATGGGCGCTGAACTTGAGCCCGGTCTCCGGCACTTCCATCTCGAACACGATGGTGCCGTCGGCCGGCGGGGGACCTTCGATCTCCAGGAACATGCCGGAAGGGCCGATGTCGCGCGTGATGCCGACCCGCCCGTCTTCCAGGCGTATGGGCAAAGTAATGGGCTCGCGGGGTGTCTCGCGCTTTTCGTCAAACATGCGGAAGTGTGGCTGTGCGCTGTCCGCCTGCCATGGCTGGTTTTGCCCGTTCTCGTGTCGGTCGTTATCACCTCCCTTGTGCCGAAGGCTGTGACATATCTCCCGGGAGGGTGCAATTTTGCTCGACAGTGATGAAACCAATCAATACGAATGCAAACATTGGCAACCAGAACCCGGGGTTTTGCAAACAGGTCTTTACTATTCGGCAGCACCGTTACTGGAAATCCTTCCCATTAAGCCATGGCCTCCATCGGCGTCTTCCTGGTTGCCCCACCGCTGGTGAGCTGGGGACTGGAGCGCCTTGTGCAGTCCGCCATGCCGCGCCTGGAACTGATCGGTTCGGCCCCTTCCCTGGAAGAGGCGGGTCCGCGCATCGAGGCCATGTCCGACGGCGTGGTGCTGCTGGATTTCGACGACGGCCAGCCAATGGACGCGCTGGTGCAATTGCAGCAGCGGCTGCGCGCCAAGCTGCTGCTGATCACGCAGTCATGCGATGCGGCGGTGCTGGATGACGCCGTGATGCGCGGCGGCGTGCGCGGCGTGGTGAGAAAACACGACCCGGTGGCCATGCTGCTCAAGGCCATCGAGAAGGTGCACGAGGGCGAGCTGTGGATCGACCGCGGCGCCACCGGCCGCATCTTCATGCAGATGGCGCGGCGCAAGGCCACCGAGGCGCGCGACCCGGAGCAGTCGCGCATTTCCACGCTCACGGTGCGCGAGCGGCAGGCCATCGCCGCGCTGGCCAGCGCGGCGGGCGCGCCGGCCAAGGTGATCGCCGGGCGGCTGTGCATCAGCGAGCACACCCTGCGCAACCACCTGACCTCCATCTACAGCAAGCTGGGCCTCGCCAACCGGCTGGACCTGTACGCCTACGCCACCCGGCACGGGCTGAACAAGTAGGCGGGCGCTACTTCTTTTCGGACCAGAGTTCGCCGCCGGTCGCCCAGTCGTGGCGCTTGATGTCGAACAGCAGCACGTCCACCGCCTCGGGCTTGCCGCCCAGCGTCTGGACCACGGCGTCGGTCAAGGCCTTGACCAGGTTCTTCTTCTGTTCGAGCGTGCGGCCCTCCATCAATTCGACGCGCAGCGTGGGCATGTGATCTCTCCTGTGGGGTTGAACGGAAACGAGCCGCGATTGTGCCGCGCGCATGCACGGCGCCCGGCCGCGGCCCCATTGTTAAGATGAGTTCATGACCTTGTTTGCGATTCTGCTGGCCACGCTCGCGGCCGGCATCGGCAGCGTGTGGCTTGCCGCGGCGCTGATGCGCCTGGGGTGGCTGGCCGGCCACGACGCCACCGGCCGCGGCCAGCGCGAACAGCACCTGCTGAGCCTGGCCGCCGGTGCGCTACTGGCCACCGCCTTCATGCACCTGCTGCCCGAAGCCCTGGAGAGTTCCGCCGGAGCCAAGCCGCTGCTGGCCACGCTGCTGGGCGGCGTGGTGTTCTTCTTCCTGCTGGACAAGGCGGAGCTGTGGCACCACGGGCACGAGCACCACCAGGGCCACGCGCACCATGGACACGGCGCGCATGGCCACGATGAACACGATGCGCACGGCCACGCGCACGGACCGCATGCGCGCCAGCACAGCGGCGGCTGGACGCTGTTGGCCGGCGACAGCGTGCATTGCTTTGGCGACGGCGTGCTGATCGCCTCGGCCTTCATGGCCGACCTGCGGCTGGGGGCGATCGCCGCGCTGTCGGTGCTCGCGCACGAAGTACCGCACCACATCAGCGACCTGGTGGTGCTGCGCCAGACCAGCGACAACCGCCGCGCCGCGCTGGTCAAAGTGTCGCTGGCCGGCGCCGTGACCACGCTGGGCGGACTGATCGGCTGGTGGCTGGTGGAGCGGCTCGCGGGCTCGCTGCCGTTCTTCCTGGTGGTAGCCAGCAGCAGCTTCATCTACGTGGCGCTGGCCGACCTCATCCCGCAGCTGCAAAGACGCATGGGTGCGCGCGAGACGGTGGTGCAGGTGGCTTGGCTGCTCGGCGGCATGCTGCTGGTGAGCATGGTCAGCCTGGCCAGCGCGGAGCTGGGCCACGCACACTGAAGGGCTTGCCGGCGCCTTCCTTTTCGCGTCCTACCTGCTATCGGTTCCGTCCGACAAAACGGCACCACGCGCGGCTCTAAGGTGGCGCGTTGATGGAGCGCACGCATCCGTCGCATTTCCTCTCTCAGCAAGGAGAACACAGATGGCATCACGTGACCAGGAAGACCGCGACCGGCAGAGCCGCTGGGGCGAACAGGCCACCCAGCAGGGCGGCAGCCAGGGGCAGCAGGAACGCGGCCAGGGCTACGGCGGCGGCGGCGAGTCGCGCGGCTGGAGCCAGCAGCAAAGCAACCAGGGCGGCTATGGATCGCAGGGTTCGCAAGGCCAGGGTTCGCAGGGTTATGGCGGCCAGCGTTCGGGCTCCGAGTTCGGCTTGCAGCAATCGGGCGGCTACGGCGGCTATGGCGGCGAGAGCCACGGCTTCGGCCGCGGCAGCCCGGGCTCCGAATTCGGCGGCCAGCAGCACGGCGGCCAGGGCGGCCAGAGCAGCGAATTCGGCGGCGGCCAGAGCGGCTGGGGCCGCAATGCCGGCGGCATGCAGTCCCCCGGCTTCGGTGGCGGCTACAGCGGCGGGCAGGGCAGCCAGGGCTACGGCCAGCAAAGCCAGGGCGGCCAATCGGGCGGCAGCCCCGGCCAGCACAGCGGCGGACAGGGCGGCGGGCAACAGGGCGGCTACGGCGGCATGGGCCAGCACAGCCAGGGCGGTTTCGGCGGCAGCCAGGGCTACGGCATGGGCGGCGGCCAATACGGGCAGGGCGGCCTGAGCTCCGGCCAGGGCCAGCACAGCCAGTACGGCGGTGCCGTCGGCGGCCAGCAAAGCGGCGGCTGGGGCGGCGCCCAGGGCAGCCAGGGCGGCATCGGCCACAGCGGCTACGGGCAGCAGGGCCAGAGCGGCATCGGCCAGGGCAGCCACTACGGGCAGGGCGGCCAAAGCAGCCAGGGTTCGTATGGCGGCGCCAGCGATCCCGACTACCACCAGTGGCGTGAGGAGCAGATCCGCAACCTGGATAACGACTACCAGTCGTGGCGGCAGGAGCGCTTCAAGAAGTTCTCCGACGACTTCAGCAGCTGGCGCAGCAGCCGCAGCGGCGGCCTGGGTTCCACCACGGGCAGCGGCTCCACCGGTAGCAGCGGCAGCGCGAGCGACACCAGCTCGAGCCCCAGCCCCAGCGGCAGCGGCGGCTCCAGCCACACGAGCGCCAGCGACACTACCGGCTCCGGCACCAGCCAGCTGGGCGGCATGGGTGCCTCAGGCCAGACCATGAGCGGCAGCTCCGGCGGCAACTCCGGCGGCCTGGGCAGCGTCGGCGGCTCCTCGGGCAGCAACACGGGAAGCACTAGCGGCACCAGCGGAAGTGGCGGCAGCGGCAGCGCCTCCGGCAAGGGCAAGTAAGCATGCAGCGGTGGGCGCGCGGCCAAGTGGCCTGCGTCCACCTTGTTCAAGATTCCAATGATGGGAGCGTTTTCATGAAGAGCAGCGCACTGCGCCGTTTGCCGGCTTTGCTGGCAATCGTTTTTTCCTGCGGCATTGCGGTCGCGCAGACCAGTGGCGGCAGCGTCGGCACGTCCGGCACCGGCTCGTCGGTCACCGGTGGCCAGTCGGCGCCGGCGGCACAAGCCGGCACCGGCACCCGCAACTCAGAGACCAAGAAGGACGACAAGCTCGCCCGCGGCGACCGCAAGTTCATCGAGAAGGCGGCCGAGAGCGGCATGTTCGAGGTGCAGGTGTCGCAGCTCGCAGCCACCAAGGCCACCGACGCCAACGTGAAGAGCTACGCCAGCATGCTGGTGGACCACCACACCGCGGCCAACAACGAATTGATCCAGCTGGCCAACGGCAAGCACGTGGAGCTGGCCGCCGCGCCGCCGCGCGCCATGCGCCGCGACATGGAAAAGCTGGGCAAGAAGAGCGGTGCCGAGTTCGACCGCGACTTCGTGCGCGACGTCGGCATGAAGGCCCACGAGAAGGACATCAGGCTGTTCGAGAAGGCCAGCAAGGACGTGAAGGACACGCAGCTCAAGGCCTGGGTCACCAAGACGCTGCCGACCTTGCGCGAGCACCTGGCGCAGGCGCAGAAGCTGCCGCAATCGGGCAAGGGCAACGCGGCGGCGGCCATGGGCAATCGCGGCGCCGTCGGCTCGTCGGGTGGCGGCATGCCCACCCCAGCCAACAAGGGAAGTTGAGCGCCGACCGCGTCGGTCGCGGCATGCGCGGCCCCGCGAGGGC
>NZ_JACCWG010000028.1 GCF_013697775.1 Ramlibacter sp.
GCTGGGCCGTGCGGGGACCCGCTCCGGTGCCCGCCTGCGGCGGATCGACGACGGGCAGCACGCGGCCCGGAGGGGCGGCGGCGGGCCGCTGCGGCGGCGCGGGCTCTACGGGTGAGGCAGGATGCACCGGTGCAGCAGCGACGGGGTCAAGAGCGCCTGCGGCAGGAGCGGCCGTGGCCGCCGGCACGAAAGCAACGGGCACGGCTGCAACAGGCGCGGCTACGGGGGGCGCAACAACGGCAGCGGGCGCAGGCACCGGCGCGACCCGCGCAGGCTCAATCAGAGTTTTTTTTTCAGCCGCCGCGGGCTTGAAGGCCAGCAACCGCAGCAGCACCATGGTCAGCGCCGCGTACTCGTCGGGCGCCAGGCCCAGTTCGCCGCGGCCATGCAGGCAGATGCTGTAGAGCAGCTGCGTCTCGTCGGCCGGCATCAGGGCGGCCAGCCGCGCAATCTCGGCGGCATCGGGGTCCGCTTCGGCCGAGCCGGGCACGATCTGCTGCACCGCCATGCGCTGCAGCACGGCGCTCATTTCCTCGAGCGTGGAGGCCGCGCTCAGCCCGTGCAGGCGCAGCGCCTCGGAAATCTCCACCACGGTCTTGCCGTCGCCCCGGGCCAGCGCCTCGACCAGCCGGAACACGTGCGTGCGGTCCACGCTGCCCAGCATCTGGCGCACCGCGTCTTCCTTCAGCGCGCCGCCGCCGAACGCAATGGCTTGGTCGGTGAGCGACAGCGCGTCGCGCATGGAGCCGCGCGCGGCCCGCGACAGCAGGCGCAGCGCCTGCGCCTCCGCCGGCACGGCCTCGGCTTGCAGCACGTGCTGCAGGTGCTCCTGCACGGTCTCCGGCGCCATGGGCCGCAGGTTGAACTGCAGGCAGCGCGACAGCACGGTCACGGGCACCTTCTGCGGATCGGTGGTGGCCAGCACGAACTTCAGGTAGTCGGGCGGCTCTTCCAGCGTCTTCAGCATGGCGTTGAAGGCGTGGCCGGTGAGCATGTGCACTTCGTCGATCATGAAGACCTTGAAGCGGCCCTGCACCGGTTTGTAGACCGCCTGCTCCAGCAGCGACTGGACCTCGTCCACGCCGCGGTTGGAGGCCGCGTCCAGCTCGGTGTAGTCGACGAAGCGGCCGGAATCGATGTCGGTGCAGGCCTGGCACACGCCGCAGGGCGCGGCCGTGATGCCGCCCTGCCCGTCCGCCCCCTGGCAGTTGAGCGACTTGGCCAGGATGCGCGACACCGTGGTCTTGCCCACGCCGCGGGTGCCGGTGAACAGGTAGGCGTGGTGCAGCCGCTGCTGGGTGAGCGCGTTGGACAGCGCCTGCACCACGTGCTCCTGCCCCACCATCTGCGAGAAGGTCTTGGGCCGGTATTTGCGGGCGAGCACCAGGTACGACATGCGGGCGATTCTAAGGTCGGGCCACATGCGGCCTTGAGAATCCCCGGGTCGCCTACAATTCGTCCTTGACGGGCCTCCCCGCATGGTGAAGCGGCCAAATGGGTCAGGTGGGGAACCAAGCAGCCCTAACTGTGGAGCCAGTGCCGGGGGTAAGGCTCGTCAACTTCCTTCGTCGATCCCTGTGGCAATAATTCAAATTGGCGGTTGTGGTCACGGCACGGTTGTCTCCACGGCGCCCGGCGCATGCCCCACTTCAATCAGCAGGCCTCCTGGCGCCTTGCAATAGAAGCGCAAAGCGCCACGACTCATCTCCAACGGCCCGACGTCGATGCCGCCCTGGAGCAGCTTCTCGTGTTGCGCATGCACTGCTTGTTCCTCCTGCAGGAGAAAGCCCACGTGGAACATTTCCGGATATGACTCGCCCGGCTTCAGCGCCATCAAGACGACGCTGAAACCTTCGCTGTCCTCCAGGGCCGCAAAGGCTTTCGTTGCATGGCCGGTGGACAGCGAGAAGCCGAAGTGCTCGCAGAGAAAAGCAGAGGACGCAACAACGTCGGTCGAGCTGAGGTGAAGATGATTGAGATGCATGGCTGCTCCATAGATACACGGGGCCGCCGATGCAATGAACGCACACAGACGACCCCAAAGGCACAAGTGCCGGGATCGTCGTGGGTTCTCGCGCGTGAGCGTGGAGCAGAGCTCCTCAGTGGCTGAGGAGGGGTGGGGCTTACCAAAACCGACCCTGCCTTTTTCGACCTGTCGATGCTACCAAACCTCGGTGCCTGCAAACCACCTTCCGTGCATTGACGTTACCCTCGCGGCATGAACCTGCCGTCGCGCTTGCGCACGTACCTGCTGGCCCTTGCCACGGCCGCATGCTGTCTGCCCGCCCTGGCCGCCGAGCACTTGGTCGTCGGCTCCAAGCGCTTCACCGAGAGCTATATCCTCGGCGACATCATTGCCCGCAGTGCGCAATCGGCCGGCGCCGAGGCGAACCACCGGCCGGGCCTGGGCGGCACTGCCGTCCTGCTGGAGGCATTGAAGACCGGCTCTGTCGACCTCTATCCGGAATACATCGGCACGATCGAGAAGGAGATCCTCAAGCTGCCGGCCGGCAGCCCGCCGGAAACCCTGCAGCGCGAGCTCGAAAAGATCGGCCTGGCCTACGGCGTACCTCTGGGCTTCTCCAACAGCTACGCGCTTGCCATGCGCACCGACCAGGCCACTCAGCTGTCGTTGCGCACCCTCAGCGACCTGCGCGCGCACCCCGCGCTGCACATCGCGGTGTCGCAGGAATTCCTCGGGCGCGAGGACGGCTGGCCCGGCCTGTCGGCGCGCTACCAGTTGCCGCAAAAGCCCACAGGCATCGACCACGGCGTGGCCTACGAGGCGCTGGCAAACCGCCGCATCGACGTCACCGACATCTACACCACCGACTCCAAGATCGCGGAACTCGGCCTCACCGTGCTGCGCGATGACGCTGGCTACTTTCCGCGCTACGACGCGGTGCTGCTGTACCGGCTCGACCTGCCCACGCGCGCCCCGGCCGCGTGGAAGGCGCTGGCCGCGCTGGAAGGCCGCATCGACACGGCGCGGATGATCGCGATGAACGCGCAAGCCGAATTGCGCGGGCGCGCCTTCGCCGACATCGCGGCCGATTTCGTGCAGGGACGCGAGGCCGCCGCCGCTGCTTCCGCCACACGCGCCGGCGTGCGCGAACGCCTGTTCGGCCCCGACCTCGGCCGGCTCACGCGCGAGCACCTGACGCTGGTCGTCGTCTCGGTGCTGGTTGCCGTCCTCATCGGCGTGCCGCTCGGCGCGCTGGCTGCCGCGTACCGGCGCCTGTCGCACGGCATCTTGGGCGTCGTCGGGCTGCTGCAGACCATTCCCGCGCTGGCCCTGCTGGCAGCGCTGATCCCGCTGCTCGGGCGCATCGGGACCGAGCCGGCCATCGTCGCGCTCTCGCTCTATGCGCTGCTGCCGATCGTGCGCAACACGGCCACCGGGCTGGAGCAGGTGCCCATCGGCCTGAAGCAGGCCGGCGTGGCGCTGGGCATGCGCCGGGCGCAGCGCTGGCGCCACGTGGACCTGCCGCTGGCGTTTCCCGTCATCCTGGCCGGCATCAAGACCTCGGCGGTGCTCACCGTGGGGACGGCCACCATCGCCGCCTTCATCGGCGCCGGCGGCTACGGCGAGCGCATCGCGCAGGGCCTGGCGCTCAACGACGGCGCGGCGCTGCTCGCGGGCGCCATTCCGTCGGCAGTGCTGGCGGTGCTGACGCAGCTGGTGTTCGAGGTGGGAGAGCGCTGGGCGCGCGGCTCGCGGCGTTCCTGAAAGCCAAAGCTTCTCATCCGTACAGGCGTCGAATGCGCCTGCACGGCTGTCGGCTTCCGGACGACAAAACGCCTGTCGCAACTCCCACAAACCTTTCTTTACTGCACACCTACAGTGAACCATCGCCGCACGTCGTGGCGTCGGGAGGTGTGCCATGGACAGGATTCAAGCGCACGCAGTCGGTGCACAGGCAGGGAGAACCACACAAGCCAAATGGCAGGCGCCGTGCGCGGTTGCCGCAGTCGTTTGGTGCGCCGCCTGCGGCAGTGCCTGGGCACAGGCCGAGCTGCCGCCGCTCACGCTCACGCCTGAAGCTGCTGTGCTGGCGCCCACCGACAAACCTCCCCGGCTGGAGGTCAGCGCCTCCAATGCGCCGCGCCTGGACGCCGTGGACGGCAGCTGGGGCGGCCCGCGCGTGAGCATGAGCCTGCTGTCGCCGGGCACCTCCTCCATCGGCCCCACCGTGGGCATGAGCAACACCGTGCCGCAGGCCGGCGCACTTCCGGGCACCAGCGGCTTCGCCGCGCAGCCGGCCATGGACGTCGGCGTGCACTGGCGCCACACCCTGGATTCGCAGCACCGCATCGACGTGGTGGCGTCGCGGCGCGTGCCGTCGCCGGCCGACGCGCCGGCCGCGGCGCAGCTGCAGCAGCAGCCGGTCTACCGCGCCTCCATCGAGCTGAACCTGAAGCCGCAGGCGCAGCGCGGCTTCGTCGCCGAGCGCGGCTCGGTCGGCTTCCAGCTGGAAGGCGGCGGGCGCCTGATGCTGCGCGCCAAGGGCGGCCGGCCGATGGTGTACTACCGGAACACGTTCTGAGGCGCGCGGCGTTTTGTGCGCCTGCTTGGGTGGCATCGGGCAGGGGCTGGGGTGCCCGGGCTCCGGGATCACGCTCGCGGGCGTCTGCTTCGTCGCGCTGACGTCCCGTCGTCAACGCTGCTGTGCCGTGCTCACTCTGTAGCGACCGCGAATGGACCC
>NZ_JACCWG010000385.1 GCF_013697775.1 Ramlibacter sp.
CCGGACGCCTGCGCGCGCAGCGCGCGCACGGCGCGGTTGATGCCGGGCGCCAGGGTGTCCCAGCGCGCGAGCCGCAGCAGTGGCGAATGGGTGAACGACTCGGAGTTCACCAACTCGTTCTCGTCGATGAACACGCCCATGTCGCGCAGCACCAGCGGGTCCTGCGCGGGCGCGCAGGCGTTCAGGTAGATGGACTCCTGCGCGTTCCACAGGCGGTGGCCGTCGCGGTGGATGCCGTAGCCGTAGTCCCAGCCGTTGAGCGCCAGCTGGTCGCGCGCGGCGGCCACGTACGGCGCGTCGTAGACGTAGGTGTCGGTGCCGATCCATGCGCCGTCCAGCTTGGCTTCGATCACGGCGCGCATGATGCTGCTCAGGCCGCCGGTCAGCCCGCGCAGCAGGTCGCCGCGCAGCTCGTAGCAATGCAGGCGGGCGGGAATGCCGGCCAGCCGCAGCAGCCCGGCAAACAGCGCCGCCTTGTCGGGCGCGTCGCCCACGCCGGCTTCGATCACCGAGCGCGCGCTGTGCGGCTGCAGCTTCAGCGGCTTGGTGTAGGGAATGCGCTTGACGTAGCCGTACAGCGCCAGCGCGCGTTCGCGCGGCGTGCGGCACAGTTGCGTGAGCGATTGCGCCTTCAGCCGCAGCTTGGGGTCCTCCAGGTCGATCAGCGGTGTGGAGCGCAGCCAAGCCGCGTCATCGCTGCTGTCCGATGGCATGGAGTCGCCGGAGGGAATGTCTGTGGGGAAGGGCAAGCGCCCAGGGTAGCGGCGCCATTGCCGGGCTGTCAAGGCGATGGCAGCCCGGCAGGAACGTTCGCCTTACCTGCGAGGTTCGCGCGCGGTTCAGCCCCGCAGCGCCTGGTCAAAATCGTCCAGCAGGTCGTCCACTTCCTCGATCCCCACCGACACCCGCACCAGGCCGTCGGTGACGTTCATCAGCGCCCGCGCCTCGGGCCCGGCCTCGTAGTAGATGCTGGGCGCCACCGGGATCACCAGCGTGCGCGTGTCGCCCATGCCGGTGGCGCGCGAGGCAATCTGCAGCCGGTTCATGGCCGGCAGCATCTCCGGCAGGTCCTTGAACTCGAACGACAGCAGCCACGAGGCGGCGCTGAAATGCTCGCGCGCGAGCGCGTATTGCGGGTGGCTTTCCAGGCCGGGATAGTTCACGCGCTTGACCGCGGGATGGCCCTGCAGGAATTTCGCCAGCGCCATCGCGTTGCTGCTGGACTGCTTGATGCGCAGCGCCAGCGTCTCCGCGCCGATGCCGATCTGGCTGGCCGAGTCCGACGACAGCGACGCGCCCATGTCGCGCAGGCCCTTCTTGCGCAGCTGCTGCAGGCCCCACAGGCGCGGGTCGCCCTTGCGGTAGTCGTGCGAGATGTTCGGATGGGTTTGCCAGTCGAACACGCCGGTGTCGGTGACCACGCCGCCCAGCGCCACGCCGTGGCCGCTGATGGTCTTGCTCAGCGAGTTGATCGACAGCCCCGCCTTCACGCGGCGCGGCAGGAACAGCGCAGGCGAGGTGATGGTGTTGTCGATCACGAACAGGATGCCGTGGCGCGCGCACAGCTCGCCGATGGCGCCCAGGTCCGGCACCTCGGTGCCCGGGTTGGCGATGGTCTCCACGAACACCATGCGCGTGTTCGGCTTGAGCGCGGCCTCCACGTTGGCGGCATTGCAGGTGTCGACCATGGCGACCTCGATGCCCAGGTCGCGCATGGTGCCGAACAGGCTGTTGGTGCCGGCGAACACGTAGCGGCCCGAGATCAGCTGGTCGCCGGCTTTCAGCATGGTCAACAGCGTGGCCGAGATCGCGCCCATGCCCGAGGCATAGCAGACCGAGCCCACGCCTTCCTCCAGCTGCGTGAGCTTGGCCTCCAGCGCCGCCGTGGTGGGCGTGCCGGTGCGCGAGTAGTTGAAGGCGTTCTTCACCGTGCCCTGGAACACCCCGATCAGGTCTTCGACCTTGTCGAAGCTGTATTGCACGGAGTTGTGGATGGGTTTGCGGATGGCGTTGTGCTCGACACCGAAATGCCGGTCGGCATGGACGATGCGGGTAGCCAGGCCGGGCTTGTCCCTGCTCATCGCGCGCTCTCCTTGGTGGTCTTGGCCGAGGGGGTCCAGCCGCCCGCGCCGCGCGGTGCGGTGCGGCCGGGCGCATGGCCGGGGCCGCCAGCGCCGCGCTGGTCCCAGGTGCTGC
>NZ_JACCWG010000063.1 GCF_013697775.1 Ramlibacter sp.
GCGCAGCAGGGGCTCGCCCCTGCTGCGCGAAAGAAGCGCTGACAACCGAATCCATTGAAATCATTCCCCGCCTCCGACCGGCCAGGATTGTTGACGCCGAGCGGACAAGATAGTTGACGCCGGCCAATTCGCAGTACACGCTGCACGCCGCCGCGAACGGCGGCTCAGATCCTGGCGCGCGCCCAGCCAAACCCTTGTCGATCGTGTAGGAGCGGCACGTCTCTCCGAGGCACTTCGCGAGGAGAGGCATGTGCTTGTCCCGGTAGTAGTCATGGTCGAAACGCATGCCCGGCTTGAACGGGTAGAGCACGTTGAACTTGATCATTCGGCAGGTCCTTGGCCGATGCGGCCTGTTGGTGGAAAAGAGACATCAGCGGCCCTGCGCATCGGGGATTTCGGCAACCACCGACGAAGCTGACTTCGCCGCGGATTGAAGGGCTTTCGTCAGCATCGCGCGCCGTGCGGCGAATTCCGCAGTCGGGACAGCCAGGCCGATCGCCGCGAGCATTTGCCCCCCGCCGTCGACCACCGGCGCGGAGAGTCCCACCACGCCATCTGTGAACTCATCTTGCGAATAGGCAATCCCTTCCAAACGTGCACTGCTGATCTGGCGATGGAGCTCTCCCAGTGAACGGATGGAGCGTCTTGCCAGCGGCAGCAACTCGACGCGTTCGAAGTAGCTCTCGAGTTCAGCGGAGGACAGGCGCGCCAGGAAGAGCTTGCCCGCCGAACTCGCGTAGAGGGGAGCGCGCACGCCGTCGTGCAACGGCAGGCCCGAGGCGCCCTTGATGCGATGCACCCGCTCGACCAGGTCACCTTTCAGCAGGTTGAGCGCACACGATTGTGAGGTGGCGTCGGCAAGGTCCTGCATGGCCGGCTGGGCGCAGGCGATCAGCCGCTGGACGTCCAGGCCGAACGCAATCAGCTGGTGCGCCGCACTGCCGAGCCTGAAGGGCCCGCCCTCGCCCATGGATTCCACATAGTCGCGGGACTGCAGCGTGCGCAGCAGCTGCGTGAGGCTGCTCTTCGGAATCGACGTGCGCCACGCGATGTCCGAATGGGACATCGGCTGGCTCGACTTGGCCAGGCATTCCAGCAGGTCCAGCGTCCGGCTCGCGGACTTGACGCTCGCCGATCTCGCCTGCTGCACGTCGGTCTTGCGGGATTTCATCCGGTGGCCCACCCCAATGCGCCGAGAGGAACGCGGTGGCCATCTTAATCGCCCATCCCGGCAATGCACGACACGGCCGCGCAGGCCGTCGCCATGTGCGGGCCATGGTTGATCCCGGGGCCGGGGTAAGCGCCGCCCATCATGCTGGCCCGGTCTGCGCCGACAACGTACAAGCCCGCGATGACCGACCCATCACCCCGCAGCACGCGAGCGCAGGTGTCGGTGAGGATTCCGTCATAAGTGCTGAGGTCGCCGACAGTCAGCCTGACCCCGTAGAACGGCGCGATGTCGATGGGCGCGACACAGGGGTTCAGGGCGTGCGCGGGGTCACCGAGGTACCTGTTGAAGGTCGTCGTACCGCGGCCAAACACAGGGTCAGGCCCAGCCGGGCTTGTTCGTTGAATGCACGCACGGTCGATGCCAGCGCCGGTCCGTGGACGCCCATCGCGGCACCGAGTTCCTCCAGCGTCGCGGCGCGGTGCAGGTAGCCGCTTCGGATGTGTTTTTGCAGGGGAATGGGATATGGCTTCACGTAGCCCAGGCCGTACTTGCGGATGGCCCGCTCGTCACAGACAAGCCAGCAATGGGGCTGCATGCCGGCGCACGCACGGATCAACGCGATGCCGACGTCGTGGTACGAGTTGGATTCGTTGGTGAAGCGGCGGCCGTTGTCCAGCACGGCAATCACGCCCGGCTTGTAGCGGTCCAGCAAGTGGGGAAAGGGACGCGTGCTCCCGTCAGGCTGCGGCACATGCGACACCGGCATCCACGCGGCGGGCTGGCGCCTCGGCGCGGCCATCCGTCCGCCCACCGAGCGGGCCAGCCGGATCCCGTCGCCGCAGACCGACGCGGGCGTGATCGACACATGCGAGGCGGCGTCGGGGAGGTGCGCAAAGCGTTCACTGACCGCCTCCCGGTCGTGGGAGAAGCCGCCCGTGGCAATGATGACCGCGCGTCGCGCCCGGATTCGCCTCGGCCCGCCTGCGCCTTGCGCCATGACACCCACGACGCGCTGTCCGTCCATCTCCAGCGAACGGGCCGCGGTGCTGGAGTGGACAGGCACGCCAAGGTCGAGCGCCGACTTGAAAAGCCGGGCCGCCAGCGCATGCCCTCCGGTTGCGCGGATCGAACTGCCATGGCGCAGGACTTCAATGAAGTGCGAAAGCAGCCGGCGTGCAACGAATCGGAATGAGTGGAGGGACTTCGTCGCATTGAAGAAGTGCTTGAGCTCCCCGTTCGACGAATTGAAGGTCATGCCGAGAAAGGTCAGTGTGTCCAGCGGCGGGCGCAGCCGCCTGCGCTGCGGGCCCAACGCACGCAAGTCGAACGGTTTGGCGATGACTGCCCGGCCGACGCGTGCGCCGCCTGGCGCATCCGCGTGGTAGTCGGGATAAGAGGACGACGTGAACTGGACGCAGGTGTGCCGCTCCAGCTGGTCGATCATCAGCGGCCCGTATTCCAGCAGGCTCGCGAGTTCCCGCGGATCGAATCCATCACCGATCTCGCCGCGCAAATACGTCTCGACCCGGCCAGCGTGGTCGCTCGGGTCCTGTGCAAGTCCATGACGCGACAAAGGCACCCACAGCACCCCGCCCGAAACGGCGGTCGTCCCACCGACAAGCGGGTCCTTCTCCAGCACCACGACGTCCAACCCGCGGAGCCGCGCGAGCACGGCGGCCGTCAGCCCGGCCGCGCCGGAGCCGACAACCACCACGTCGACCTCCTGGGCGGGGCCGCTGTCCACCCCAACGGCTTCATTCGGCACGGATGTTTCTGTCCTTGATCACGCGCCCCCAATACACCGCCTCGTCCACGATCGTCTTCTGGAATGCGGCGGGCGAGCCGCCGGCCGCGGCAGCACCGAGCTCCTTCGCCCGTGTCGTGAATGGGCTGGCCTGCACGACCTTGTTCAGTGCCGCGTTCAGCTGCTGGACGACGGGCTCCGGGGTGCCCGCCTTGGCCACCAGGCCGAACCAGGCCGAGAAGTCGAGTCCATGGATGCCTTGCTCGTCGAAGGTCGCAACGTTCGGCAGCACCGCCATCCGCTCGCGGCTGGACACCCCGAGCGCTTTGAGCTTGCCCGATGCAAGCTGTGCCAGCGACGACATCAGGACGTCGAAGTAGACCTGCACCTCACCGGCAAGCAGTGCGGTCAGCGCGGGGCCGGAACCCTTGTACGGGATGCCCGTCATGAAGGTGCCGGTCGCCTGCTTGAGGATCTCGGCGAACAGATGCGGACCGGTCCCGCTGCCGGCAGTGGCGTAATCGATGCGGCCAGGCTTTTCCTTGGCCATCCGGACCAGGTCGGCGATCCGGTTGCCGGGGAACTTGTCGCTGACCGCCGCCACGTACGGGCTGCGCGTTGCCATCCCCACGCCTCGCAGGTCGCGCGCGACGTCGAACGACACCCGGGGGTAAAGCCATTTCGCGGTCGTGACCGCGTTCGAGGCCAGCAGCAGCGTGTACCCGTCGGCCGGGCGCGCGAGCATTGCTTCAGTTGCGATGAGTCCACTGGCGCCGGGCCTGTTCTCCACGATCAGGGACTGCCCGAGTTCATCCGTCATCCCCTTGGCCAGCAGCCTCGCCGTGATGTCGGCGGCGCCACCGGGCGCGAAGGGGACGAGCAAGGTGATGGGTTTGGCTGGGAAGGCCTGGGCCCGTACGGAGGTCAGGCCGGCGATTGCCGCGATGGACGTGAGTGTTTGTCGACGGTTCAACATGGTCGTGCGCCTCGTCAGGTCGTGGTTTCGATGAAATGGTCCGCGTGGTCGTCGATGCTCACGAAGCCGCCCCTTTGCCTTAGTGCGGCTCGCACCGTTTCCGCGGCCACGCTGGCCGTACCGGAGCGGGCCTGCAGGGCTGCGATGACGCCCGCGGCTTCGCCCAGTGCCATGGCCGTCCCCATGTGGCGCGCGCCACCGTTCGCGGCGCGCGTGGCGGAAATCGCGCGGCCGGTGACGACGAGTCCCTCTTTGCCCTGGGGCAGCAGGCAGCGCATCGGGATTTCGAAGGGCTGCTGCGGGACATGCAGCGCGATGCCCGTACCGCCCGCCTCGTGGATGTCCAGCGGACCGGCGCCCAGTGCGATCGAATCGGGGAAGCGGATGGCGCCAAGGATGTCGGCTTCGGTCAGCGTGTACTGTCCTGCGATCCTGCGCGTCTCGCGCACTCCGATGTGGCCCGCAATCGCGGCCAGGACCGCGTTCTGGAAGCCAGGGACCCTCTCGCGCAGGAAGGCCACGATCGACTGCACTTGCCGGCGCCCTTCCAGCTCCGCGCGCGTGAGGTCCTCGGCGTTCGTCGCATCGAAACCCGAGACGCGGCTCATCAGGCAGATCGCATCGGTGTTGCCGGGCGTGCTGCAAAACGACAGGCTCTCCCAGTAGATGCGCCCCTGTGAAAGTCCCTCCAATGCCAATTCGCGTTTCCTGTCCCGTGGCGTCGAGCGGAACGCCGCGACGTCCACGTTGGACAGCCGAAACATCAGGGTGAGCGGCTGGGCCTGCCGCAGGCTCGCCACTTCCGCAGGGGCCATCTCGACTCCGGCTGCGTGCGCGACGACGGCATCTCCGGTGGCATCGATGACGACCTTCGCGGCCACCGCCGCGCGGCCGGCGCAGTCCTCGACCACGATCCCCCGGACGCGTCCGCCCTCCTGGATGGGCGCCACGACCCGGCTGTGCAACCGTAGCTGCACACCCGAGGCCTCCACCAGCCGATCGCAAGCGATCTTGACCACCTCTGGATTGAAGGCGAAATGGACGATGGGGATGGGGCTCGCACTGGCCTCCGCCATGAGGTACTGCTTGAAGCCTTCGCTGCCACCGAGGGACACGACCAGGTCGGCCAGTTCGCTTGCGATGCCGCCGACGACCCGGCGGCGCCGGTTGAAGAACCCGATCCACTGGGCCACCATGCCGTAGGTGCCGGTGCCGCCCATGCAGTTGGCACGCTCCACCAGCAAGGTGGAGGCGCCGGCCCTCTGCGCCGAGAGCGCGGCAATGAGCCCCGAGGCGCCGCCGCCCGCCACGATCACGTCGTATTCGGCGACCACGGGGGTCGCCAGGTTTTCAAGGTAGTACATCCACGGCCAATTTCATCGGATTCGCAGGAAATGAATCCTAGGAGCGCCGGCTGCCTGGAAGTGCGTGGTGTTCACATATGTGAACGACTGGATGGGCCTCGGGCCGGCGAATCACCCATCCTTCGGTGCCCATCTGACATGATGCGTGCCGATCGCGAAGCTGAGAGGAGGCGAGGAAATGCAGCAATTGCCGCGCATGCATGCGGTTGTCATCGCTGGAGCGGGGCCGACGGGCCTGACGCTCGCGGGTGAGCTGGCGCTGGCGGGCGTCGACGTTGCAATTGTCGAGCGCCGGCCGAACCAGGAGCTTGCGGGCTCGCGCGCCGGCGGCCTGAGCGCACGCACGCTGGAGGTGTTCGACCAGCGCGGGATCGCGAACCGGTTCCTTGCGGAAGGACAGATCGCCCAGGTCGCGGGCTTCGCGGTCACGCGCTTGGACATCAGCGATTTTCCGACCCGGCACAACTACGGACTCGCGCTGAGACAAAAGCATGTCGAGCGCATCCTCGCCGGCTGGGTCGGCGAGCTGGGCGTGCCGATCTACCGCGGGCAGGACATCACCGGGTTCTCGCAAGACGAGAGCGGTGTCGACGTCGCAACGTCCGGCGGCCCGCTGCGCGCGGGGTATCTCGTCGGCTGTGACGGCGGCCGCAGCCTGGTCCGCAAAACGGCCGGCATCGAATTTCCAGGATGGGACGCGACCACCAGCAGCATCCTTGCCGAGGTGGAGATGGCCGAGGAGCCGCCCTTTGGCGTTCATCGGACGGCACAGGGTGTTCATGCCTTCGGCAGGGAAGAGTACGAAATCCGCGATGGCAAGGTCATTTATGCGACCCAAGGTCCCATCGGCGTCATGGTGACTGAAGCGAGCGTCGGCGCCACGACCGAGCCCACGCTGCGCGATCTCAGCGAAGCGCTTGTCGCGCGCTGGGGAACGGATTACGGTGTCCGCAACGCCACCTGGATGTCCCGGTTCACCGACATGTCGCGGCAGGCGGCAGCGTACCGCAAGGGCCGGGTTCTCCTGGCCGGCGATGCGGCGCATGTGCATTCGCCGGTAGGCGGACAAGGCCTCAACACGGGAGTGCAGGATGCGGTGAATCTGGGTTGGAAGCTGGCCCAGGTGGTGAAAGGAACATCGCCCGACAGCTTGCTCGACACCTATCACGCCGAGCGGTATCCGGTTGCGGCCCGCGTGCTGCGCACGACCATGGCACAGGTTGCGTTGCAGCGGACCGACGACCGCACGGAAGCCTTGCGCGACATCGTCCTGGAACTGCTCGGCATGGAAGAGCCTCGCAAGACGATGGCTGCCGAAATGTCCGGGCTGGGTCTGCGCTACGACCTCGGTGAAGGGCACCCGCTGGTCGGTCGCCGCATGCCCGACCTCGACCTTGTCACCGCCCACGGCCCCGTGCGGGTCTTTGCTCTCTTGCACCGTGCGCGGCCGGTGCTGCTCAACCTGGGTGAGCCGTGCGGCTTCGACATCACGCCATGGGCGAGTCGCGTGCAGCTGGTGGATGCCAGCTACGCCGGTGCGTGGGAGCTTCCAGGGGTCGGCGCGGTCCCCGCGCCAGCCGCCGTCTTGATCCGGCCCGATGGCTACGTGGCTTGGGTCGGAGACTCGCGCCAGCAGGGGCTTGCCGGCGCGTTGACCACATGGTTCGGATGACGGTCAAAGCACGCTGTAGATCCGGAAGTCGACCTGCGCCGGCGACATCTCGTTGTAGGCGACCAGGACAAGGTCGTTCACCCACAGATAGCGCTCATCGGAGGTTTCCAGCTTGGGCGTGGTCCGCAAGTACGTTTCCGCGAAGGGAAGCCGCTCGCCTTTCGCAAGTCGTTTCCTCCCGTCGGCCGGCAGCCTGGCGATGCCCTTCGATTCGAAGTAGATCAGCGCCCCATCGTCGGTGCGGAGTGCACCGCGGATGTCGAGCCGGCTGATGCCGTCGCTTCCGATCAGGACCCAATCGACGCTGCCCGGCAGGAACTCGCCGCGCAACCGTGGCCCATCGAGCCGGCCGCCTTTGCCGATGTAGGGAACCAGGGTGCCGCGTGGCGTGGGGATGGCCAGCGGCGACTCCAGCTGCACCCGCAGGTCGCAAAGATGCCGCACCGGCAGGGCCTCGAACACCGGTTGCCCGAAAAGGAGCTGCTCGCCTTGCGCCGCGCTCATGCCGTGGACTCCATGGCCGCTTTGACCTGCGCGAAATCGAAGAACGTGTCCTTGCGGGCCACGAGTCCGGCGTCGTCCACCTCGACGACGTCGAGCGCGTGGAACCCGCGCCGCTCCTTGCCCTCGGGCTGGAACGTCAGCGTCCAGTCGAGCGTCCAGTGCGTGTCCCCCAGCAGGAGGCGATGGATCTCGACCCCGAAGTTGGGGTAGCGCTCGAAAATCCCGGCAAACTCTTTCTGCAATGCGGGCTTGCCCTTCACCTGCGCGCCACGGCCATGCGCCTGGAAGGTCGAGTCCGGCGCGTGCAGCGCCACAATTGCCTCGGGATCGCGGGCGATCCAGGCCGCGGCGTAGCGATCGGCGATGGCGGCAAGATCGTGTTGGGTCGGTTCAGACATGTGAATCCTTTTGAGGTTTGCGAGCTCAAGAGACTATCCTATGATTTTCATAGGCACAAGGGGTATGATGAAAAAGGAACAGGACACGGTGTGTCCGATCGCGCTTGCCCAGAGGATCGTCGGCGATCGCTGGACCATCCTGGTCATCCGTGAATTGCTCCTCGGAAACCACCGCTTCGAGGAGATCCAGGCGCAGACGCAAGCCACGCCGCAGATGCTGGCGAGCCGCCTGAAGAAGCTGGAATCGGACGGAGTGATCGAGCGGCGGCCCTACAACGACAGGCCGCCGCGGCACGAGTACCACCTGACCGACATGGGCATCGCCCTGCACCCCGTGCTGCTGGCACTGCGCGCGTGGGGCGAGACCTGGTGCAAGTCGAAAAAGCAGGAAATCGCCATTCACTACACGCACATTCCGTGCGGCAAGAACCCCGGCCTGGGTCCCACGTGCAAGGCATGCGGCGAGGTGCTGCGCCGGCAGGATCTTTCAGCGAAGCTGAGCAAGTCCTTCGACGCGGAGCGGCAGGAGCGCACGGGTGCGCCTGGGCGCCGCCGCGACGAGGAGGCGCAGGCTGGCTGAGGAGACGCGTTCGCTCCTTGCCCCTTCCTCCTCAGCGCAGGATCTTCTCCATCTTCCGGCCCTTGGCGAGCTCGTCGATCAGCTTATCCATGTAGCGGATCTTTTGCATCAGCGGATCCTCGATGTCTTCCACGCGGACACCGCAGACCACGCCCGTGATCGCCGAACAGTTCGGGTGCATGGCCGGTGCATCGGCGAAGAAGGTCGCGAAGTCGCTCGCGCATTCTCGGCGCGCGCCCGCTGCGTTGCGACGCGGGTGCGTTCCGCCACGTCGCGGATGAAGCTGTGTTCCTCCGCGGTCCACGCCCGCGCGTTTGCATCGTTGACGAACAGCACGGCGACCAG
>NZ_JACCWG010000070.1 GCF_013697775.1 Ramlibacter sp.
CCTGCGGGCCGAGCCGCAGGCCCTGGGCCGCGGCAGGGAACGCGAACAGCGCGAGCGCGGCCGCAAGCCCCAGCGCGAGGATCGGGAGACGACGGTTCATCGGGAGCTCTTTCATCATCATTCGTAATTGCCGAAGCGGCTGGGCGTGGTGACCTCTTCGCGCAGGTACTGGTAGCGCGGGACGTTTTCCTTGAGCGCCTTCAGGGCGTTGGAGCCCAGGCGGCTGAAGCCCACGAACTCCAGCTGGAACAGGATGCGCTTGTTGGCGCTCGAGGTGCTGCTTTGCAGCCGCTCGAACACGACGCGGCCCAGCCAGCAGCCGGCATCGTATTCCAGCCCGACCACGGCGTCGACGAGGCGGCGGTCCTTCAGGCTGAAGTTCATCCGGCCCACGCTGTACCAGCGGCCTTCGCCTTCGCCGCGGCCGGGCCCGAGGTCTTGGCCGCGGTCGCCCCACAGGTCGTTCAGCGGCCACTGCCAGCCCACGTCCAGCTGCTCGCTCAGGCCGCGCTGCAGGCGGTAGGCGGCGCTGACCACGTGGTAGTCGCGCGGGCTGTAGCGCGCGCCGATCGTCGAGCGGATCGACTGGCCGTTCTTGGGGTTGTATTGCACCGTGGCATCGGTGCTCCACTTGGGCGACCAGTTGACCGAAGCGCCGAACAGGATGTCCGACAGACGTTCGCTGACCGGCGTTTCGCCCGGCAGGGTAACGCGCTGGTCCTTGAAGCGCAGGCGCTGCGCGACGCCGAAGCGCGCCACCTCGGCGCCGTTGTCGGGGTCGATCAGGCGCGTGGTGGCGCCCAGGGTCAGCAGGTTGTTGTCGGCGATGCGGTCGTTGCCCACATACGCGTTGTCGGTGTAGATGGTCGCGAAGTTGAAGTCCTGGGCCGCGGTGTCGTACACCGGCAGCAGGTTCTGGTCGCGGTACGGCGTGTAGACGTAGAAGGCGCGCGGCTCCAGCGTCTGGCGGAAGGCCCGGCCGAAGTAGCTGGCGTCGCGCTCGAACACCAGGCCGCTGTCCAGGCTGACGGTGGGCACGGTGCGGTTGGCCGAGGTCGCGCCATTGGCCAGCGGCGCGTCGAACTGGTAATTGGTGGTGTGCAGCTGCAGTCGGGGCGTGACGAACCAGCCGGGCGTCTGCCACGGGCGGCTCAGGCGCGCCACGGTGAAGCTGCGCCGCGCATTCGGCTGGCCGGTGAGGACGCGGTCCGATTCGAAGCGGGTGTAGTCGCTCTCGACATAGGCCTGCAGGCCGCCGGGCAGGTCCTCGCGCGAATAGCGGCCCACCACCTGCGGCGCCCGGTCGTAGGGCGGGATGATCGGCGAGGTCGGGTCCTGCAGCACCTGCCACTTGAGGGCCCGCGCGGTCAGCGAGAAGTTGCCCTGCGCCCAGGACAGTGCCCCGTCGTTGGCCAGCAGGCGCTGCGTGAGCGAGGTGCCGCCGCGGGAGAAGTCGCGCCAGTAGTTGTCGTCGCTGACCCGGTTCAGGTTGAGGTTCAGGCCGATCCGCTGCTCGCCCAGGCTGAACGCGCCGTCGTGCTTGCCCGAGAAGCCCCAGCGGTCACGGTGGCGCAGCCGGTCGCCCGGCATGTAGTTGGCGCGCACGGTGCCCTGGTAGTCGGACTCCAGGTAGCGGAACTCGCCGGCCAGGTCGACGCCGCGCTTGGACATCAGCGCCGGGTAAAAAGTGGCGTCCCGGTTCGGCGCGATGTTCCAGTAGTACGGCACCGTGAGTTCCAGGCCGCTCACGTTGTCCAGGCCGAAGGTGGGCGGCAGGAACCCCGACTTGCGCGTGTCCGACAGCGGAAAGCTCATCGAGGGCACCGGCAGGATCGGCAGGCCGAAGAAGCTCAGCACTGCACCGTCCGCATGGCCGACCTCCTGCTCCTGGTCCAGCTTGAGGCTGGCCGCGCGCAGGATCCAGTCGGGCATCCAGTCCGGGCCGGGCCTGCGCTTGCAGGTGGTGTAGGTGGCGTTGCGGATCACCGCGTGGTTCTCGTCGAGGAAGTCAGCGCGGTCGGCCTCGCCGTAGGCCTCGTTGCGCAGGAAGCGGTAGCGCGGCTCGTTGAAGAAGCCCTCGAAGGCGTCGACCTTCAGCTCCAGCAGCGGCCCTTCGAAGATGTTGCCGGCCTGGTTGAGGTGCACGTTGCCGCGCGCCTTGGCCAGGTCGTCGGGCTGGTAGTACTCCAGCCGGTCGGCGCGGATGACCACGCTGCCGCGGCGCAGCTCGGCCGCGCCCTCGACCACGGTTTCCAGGTCGGTGCGCCCGGACAGGCGCTCGCCCGAGACGAAGGTGGGCAGCTCGCGCCGCGACTCGCGCGGGATGGCCTCGCGCAGCGCGGGCGTGGGACGCAGCTGTGCCGGCGCATTGCCGGCGGCCTGCTGGGCCCAGGCGGGCGATGCCTGCAGCACAGCCGCGGCCACCACGGCCAGGGGGGTCAGCGCGAAACGGGCGGGCAAGGACCGGGAGTTCGGGATGTGCATCGGGGAGAAACAACGGCCGGCCCGAAGGGGCCGGCACGAATGGATTTGTAGAATGAATTATCCATGAGCGATTCAGCGTCCCCCCCAACTTCTTCCGCCCCGGCCGCCGTGCCGTGGACGGACCCCGTGCGCGAAGCGGCTTTCCACCGATGGCTGCAGGAGGCGAGTGCCACCCACCGGCTCGACGCCTCCAGCGTGCAGCCCGCCTCGGCCGACGCCAGTTTCCGGCGCTACCTGCGCGTGCAGGGCGCCGACGGCAGCTTCATCATCATGGATGCGCCGCCCGACAAGGAAGACTGCCGGCCGTTCGTGAAGGTGGCCGCGCTGATGGCCGAGGCCGGCCTGAACGTGCCGCGCGTGCTGGCCTGGGACGAGGCGCACGGCTTCATGCTGCTAAGCGACCTCGGGCACCAGACCATGATCGAGGTGGTGGACCGCGACAACCCCATGGCCAACACGCGCCTGTACCAGCGCGCGGTCGATGCGCTGGTGGCCTGGCAGGCGGCCTCGCGCCCCGGCGTGCTGCCGCCGTACGACGAGGCGCTGCTCGCGCGCGAGCTGGCGCTGTTTCCCGACTGGTACCTGGCAGAGCACCGCGGCGTGCAGCTGCAGGGCGCCGTGCGCGAGACGCTGGATGCGCAGTTCCAGCTGATCGTGCGCCACAACCTGGCCGCGCCGGCCGTCTACGTGCACCGCGACTTCATGCCGCGCAACCTGATGATGCCGGCCGACCCGGCCGAGCCGCGCCTGGGCGTGCTCGATTTCCAGGACGCGGTGCATGGCCCCATCACCTACGACATCGCCAGCCTGATGCGCGACGCCTTCCTGAGCTGGGACGAGGAGTTCGTGCTGGACGTCACCGTGCGGTACTGGGAGCGCGCGCAAAAAGCCGGGCTGCCGGTGAACGCCGACTTCGGCGAGTTCTACCGCGCGGTGGAGTGGATGGGCCTGCAGCGCCACCTGAAGGTGGCCGGCATCTTCGCGCGGCTCACCTTGCGCGACGGCAAGCCCAAATACCTGGCCGACACGCCGCGCTTCATCGGCTACATCCGCACCACCGCCGGCCGCTACCGCGAGCTCGCGCCGCTGCTGCGCCTGATCGACGATGTCGAGGGCAGCGACGCGGTGTCCGGCTACGCTTTCGGCCGCGTCTAGTGCCCGCGACTCCGCGCATCCACTGCCCGGTGCCGCTGGCCGCCGGGCAGCAGCTGTCCTTGCCGCCCGGCGCGGCGCGCCACGTACAGGTGCTGCGCATGCAGCCGGGCCAGGCGGTCACGCTGTTCAACGGCGAGGGCGGCGAGTACCAGGCCATCATCGAACGGATGGGACGCAGCGAGGTCGCCGCGCGCGTCGAGCGGCATGTCGCCGCCGAGCGCGAACCGGCGCGCGCGGTGCACCTGGCAGTCGGCATGCCGGCCAACGAGCGCATGGACTGGCTGGTGGAAAAGGCCGCAGAACTGGGCGCCGCCAGCGTGCAGCCGCTGGTGTGCGAGCGCAGCGTGCTGCGCCTGGCGGGCGAGCGCGCCGAGAAGAAGCGCCTGCACTGGCAGTCGGTCGCCATCGCCGCCTGCGAGCAGTGCGGAGGCAACCGCGTGCCGCAGGTGCATCCGGTGGCGGCGTTGCCCGACTGGCTGGCC
>NZ_JACCWG010000096.1 GCF_013697775.1 Ramlibacter sp.
CGCCAGCAGGCCGCACAGGCGGGCCTGCACTGGCGGCGGCACGCCTGCGTCCAGCGGCGCCAGCAGCTCGAAGGCCAGGGCCTGCAGCGCGTCGCCGGCCAGCAGCGCGCCGGCCTCGCCGAACTTCACGTGCACCGTGGGCTTGCCCCGGCGCAGCACGTCGTTGTCCATGCACGGCAGGTCGTCGTGCACCAGGGAGTAGGCGTGGATCAGTTCCACCGCGCAGGCGGCGCGCAGGGCGGCCTCGGGGTCGCCGCCTACCGCCTCGGCGGCGGCCAGCACCAGCATGGGGCGCAGCCGCTTGCCGCCGTCCAGCACCGCGTAGCGCATGGCCTCGCCCAGGCCGGCCGGGGCGTCGGCCACCACCCAGCGCGAGAGCGCCTGCTCCACCCGGTCCAGCCGCTCGGCCATCCAGCCCCTGACATCGAAGGCCGGATCGGCGCCAGGCGGGCCGTTCACTCCTGCGTCCAAGGCTTGAGGGTGCCTTCGTCCAGCACCTTGATCTGGTTTTCCACCGCCTGCAGCTTGTCGCGGCAGAACTTCAGCAGCGCGGCGCCGCGCTCGTAGCCGGCCAGCAGTTGCTCCAGCGGGAGCTTGCCCGACTCGATCTGCCCGGTGAGCTGCTCGAGCTCTTCAAGGGCGGCTTCATAGCTGGCGGGGGGTTGGAAAGGCTGCTTGGACATCAAATTGAGCTGCGTCAAACCCTGGATTTTAGGCTGAGGCCCCCCAGATACTGCTGCCGGGTAGAATCGCCCCTCGTTTCCGCAGCGCCCAAAGCGCTTCCCTGCCCCTTCATAGGGGGAGTCTCTAGGTCAGGTTCAATGTCTGATTTAAGTCTTCAGCTCAAGCAGGCCGAAAGCCAACTTCCCGTTTCAAGCTATTTCGACAAGGCGCTGTTTTCGCGCGAGATGGAGCTCATCTTTCAGCATTCTCCACGGTACCTGGGCCATGAACTCGCGGTACCCGAAGTCGGCGACTACTACGCCCTGCCCCAGGAAGGCGAAGGCCGTGCCCTGGTGCGTGGGGCCGGCGGCGTGGAGCTGGTGTCCAACGTCTGCCGCCACCGCCAGGCCATCATGCTGCGCGGGCGCGGCTCCATCGCCGGCAATGCCGGCGGGGGCAACATCGTCTGCCCGGTGCACCGCTGGACCTACAGCGGCGTGAACGGCGGGCGTGCCGGCACCCTGCTGGGCGCGCCGCATTTCGCCGCCGACCCGTGCCTGAACCTCAACAACTACAAGCTGCGCCGCTGGAACGGCCTACTGTTCGAGGACAACGGCTTCGACGTCGCCGGCACGCTGGCGGCCATGGGGCCGGCCGCCGACCTGGACTTCTCCGGCTACGTGCTGGACACGGTGAAGCTGCACGAGGTGGACTACAACTGGAAAACCTTCATCGAGGTCTACCTGGAGGACTACCACGTCGGCCCGTTCCACCCGGGCCTGGGTAACTTCGTCGCCTGCGAGGACCTGAGCTGGGAATTCGGCCGGCACCACTCGGTGCAGACCGTGGGCGTGTCCAACGCGCTGGGCCGCCCCGGCTCGGACACCTACAGCAGGTGGCACGACGCGGTGCTGAAGTACCAGGAGGGCCGCAAGCCCAAGTACGGTGCCATCTGGCTGACGCTGTACCCCACCGTGATGGTGGAGTGGTATCCCAACGTGCTGGTGGTCTCGACGCTCTACCCAAAGGGCCCGCAGAAGACGCTCAACGTGGTGGAGTTCTACTACCCCGAGGAGATCTCCGCCTTCGAGCGCGAGTTCGTGCAGTCCCAGCAGGCCGCCTACATGGAAACCTGCGTGGAGGACGACGAGATCGCGCTGCGCATGGACGCGGGCCGCAAGGCCCTGATGGAGCGCGGCGACAACGAGACCGGCCCCTACCAGAGCCCGATGGAGGACGGCATGCAGCACTTCCACGAGTGGTACCGCACCATGATGGGTACGGACGCGCCGCAGGCCTGACGTCCCCAACTGCACCGGCGCTCACGCGCCGGTGTCTCCGCTGCCGGGGGCGCCGCTGAAGTCGCGCGCCAGCAGGTCGGCGAAGGCGCGCGCCGGCGGCGTCAGCGTGCGCTCGCCCCGGTAGACCACCGAGGTCTGCCGCTCCACGTGCGGATGCACCAGCTGGCGCGCGGCCAGCTCGGGAAAGCGCTCGATCGACGACATCTCGGCCGGCACCACCGCCACGCCCAGCCCGCTCGCCGCCATGCCCATGGCGGTGGCGAACATCGACACCTCGTAGGCGATCTTCAGCCGCACGCCGGCCGTCTCCGCCGCCGCGTCCACGTGGTGGCGGATCGCGTAGCCGGGCTTGAACGCCACCACCGGCAGCGAGGCCAGCTCTTCCCAGGTGATCGGCCGGCTGGCCGGGAATTTCGCGCTGTGCAGGCCCACCGCGCTCAGGCTCTCGCGCCGGAACACTTCCTCCTGCAGCCCGGCCACCGGCCCTTCGAGCGAGCCGATGCCGAGGTCGAAGCCCTCGCCCACCATGGCCTCCACGAAGTCGGCGGCCGAACATTCCTGGATGAACACGCGCACGCCCGGGTAAAGGTCGACAAAGGCGCGCACCGCCTTGGGCAGCAGGGTCTGCGCGATGGTGAGGGTGGCCGCCACGCGCATCTTGCCGCGCTGGCTGCCGGCGCGCTCGGCCATGCTGCGCGTCATGGCCTCCAGATCGGACAGCACGCCTTCGGCGAAGCGGATGGCCTCGGTGGCGGCCTCGGTGCGCCGCAGCGTGCGCGTGTTGCGGTCGAACAGTTTCACGCCGAGGCGTTCCTCCAGTTCGCGCAGCAGCACGGTGACCGCGGGCTGCGTCAGCGCGAGCTGGTCGGCGGCGGCCGAAACGCTGCCGGCATGGTAAACGGCGACGAACGCGCGCAATTGGCGCACCGACGGAAGCATGCGCAGTGATAAAGGTTTTTTATAGGAGGGCATTGAAGATTCATTTCCAGCGAAACCGCTTTGTCTTTGTAATGACACACACCTCGTTCCTCTGAGAGGGCGAAATGTAGAAGCCGCTGGCGCGGATTCCCCTGGGGGAAACCACACCAAAGGCTGTGCTGAAGCGGGTTCCAGGGAGAAAAGAAATATCTAGTAAGTTGTTTGCAGCGACGGTGCGCAGCCGTGCGCTGGTCATTAACTTTTTGCGCGCCCCGAAGGCACCATCTTGGACAAGGTGATGCTCGTCACCGGGGCCGCGCTCGGCATCGGAGCGGCGGTGGCCCGCCTCGCCGCCACACACGGTTACGCCGTGTGCATCAACTACCGAAACAGCGAGGAGCAGGCCCTCGCGCTGCAGGCCGACCTCCGTCGCCAGGGCGCCGCCGCGCTTGCGGTGCAGGCCGACGTATCCAGCGAAGCCGATGTCCAAGCGCTATTTGCCACCGTAGAGCGAGAGCTCGGCCGCGTGAGCGCGCTGGTCAACAACGCCGGCACGCTGGAGCGGCAATCGCGCGTGGAGGGCGTGAATGCCGAGCGGCTGCAGCGCGTGTTCGCTACCAACGTGTTCGGCAGCTTCTTTTGCTGCCGCCAGGCGGTGCTGCGCATGTCCACCCGCCACGGCGGACAAGGCGGCGCCATTGTCAACGTCTCGTCGGCCGCGTCGCGCCTGGGCTCGCCCGGCGAGTACGTGGACTACGCCGCGTCCAAGGGCGCGGTGGACAGCCTCACGCTGGGCCTGGCGCGCGAAGTCGCGGGCGAAGGCATCCGCGTCAACGCGGTGCGCCCCGGCTTCATCCGTACCGGAATGCACGCGCTGGGCGGCGAGCCGGGCCGCGTGGACCGCATCGGGCCCTCGCTGCCGATGGGCCGCGGCGGCACGCCGGAAGAAGTGGCGCAGGCCATCGTGTGGCTGTGCGCGCCGGAAGCGTCTTACGTCACCGGCGCATTCATCGATCTCGCGGGCGGGCGCTGAGCGCCGGCCCATTTGCAGTTGTTTCGAAAGGGAGAATGAAAGTGAACTACCAGGACAAATGCCGTGCGCTCAAGTCGTACATCCTCGGCGACGACATCACTTTCGTCATGGAGGCGCACAACGCGCTGAGCGCCAGGATCGCGCAGGAAGCGGGCTTTCGCGCCGTTTGGGCCTCGGGCCTGTCGATCTCCGCCACGCTGGGCCTGGCCGACCGCAACCATGCGTCGTGGACGCAGGTGCTGGACGTGGCCGAATTCATGGCCGACCACGTCAGCGTGCCCGTGCTGCTGGACGGCGACACCGGCTTCGGCAACTACCAGAACGTGATGCGGCTCACGCGCAAGCTGGGCCAGCGCGGCATCGCCGGCGTGTGCCTGGAAGACAAGATCTTTCCCAAGCTGAACTCCTTCCTGGGCGACAACCAGGAGCTCACGCCGATCGACGATTTCTGCTCCAAGCTGCGCGCCGCCAAGGACTCGCAGGTGGACGAGAACTTCAGCGTCATCGCGCGCACCGAAACACTGATCGCCGGGCGCGGCATGGAAGAAGCGCTGGAGCGCGCCGAGCGCTACCGCGAGGCCGGCGCCGACGCGATCCTGATCCACTCCAAGCGCAAGACCGCCGACGAAGTGCTGGAGTTCGCGCGCCGCTGGGAGCGCCGCAGCCCGCTGGTGGTGGTGCCCACCATGTACTACCGCACGCCGGCATCGGCGTTCCGCGACGCCGGCATCTCCTGCGTGATCTGGGCCAACCACAGCCTGCGCTCGTCCATTTCCGCCATGCGGCGCACCACCAGCGCGATCATGCGCAACGAATCGGTGGCGCCGATCGAGGAGGACATCGCGTCGCTCGACGAGGTGTTCAACCTCACCGGGGAAGTGCAGGCGCGCGAGGCCGACAAGCGCTACGCGCTGTGACGGGGTCGGCGTGATTTCCAGCCGCTGGTTCATCGACCTGCTGCAGGCGCGCGGCCTGGGCCTCTATGCCGGCGTGCCCTGCTCGTTTCTGTCCACGCTGATCGACGAGGTGATCGCGCGCCCGGGACTGCGCTACGTCGCCGCGTCGAGCGAGGGCGAGGCGCTGTCCATCGTGTCGGGCGGCTGGCTGGGCGGCACGCCGGGCGTGGTGCTGTGCCAGAACTCGGGCCTGGGCAACATGGTCAGCCCGCTGACTTCGCTGAATGCGATTTTCCGCATCCCGGCGCTGCTGCTGATCTCGCACCGCGGCAAGCCGGGCGAGCAGGACGAGCCGCAGCACGAACTGATGGGCCGCCGGACCACCGCCCTGCTGGACGCGATGGAGGTTCCCTGGACCGTGCTGCCCAAGGAGCAGGACGCCGCCGGCGCGGTGCTGGAGACGGCGCTGGCCACCATGGCCGCGTCGCACAAGCCGTATGCGCTGGTGGTGGAGAAGGACAGCTTCGCGGGCGAACCGGCCCGCTCCATCGAAGCCGACGCCACGCGCCCGGACAAGGCGCGCATGACACGCGCCGAAGCGCTGGCCGTGTTCTGCGACGTGGTGCCGCCCGGCGCCGCGGTGATCGCCACCACCGGCAAGACCGGGCGCGAGCTCTACACCCTGCTGGACCGCGAACGCAACCTGTACTGCGTGGGCTCCATGGGCTATGCCAACGCGCTGGCCCACGGCCTGGCGCTGGCGCGGCCCGACTGCACGGCCGTCGTGCTGGACGGCGACGGCGCGGCGCTGATGCATCTGGGCAACCTGGCCACCATCGGCGCCGAGGCGCCCGGCAACCTGGTGCACCTGGTGCTGGACAACGGCCAGTACGACTCCACCGGCGGCCAGCGCACCGCGGCGGCCAGCGTCGACTTCTGCCAGGCGGCGCTGGCGCTGGGCTACCGCTCGGCGCTGCGCTGCGCCACCGGCGCGGAACTGGCCGAGGCCGTGCGCCGGCC
>NZ_JACCWG010000108.1 GCF_013697775.1 Ramlibacter sp.
GCGTGCCGGCGGCGACCACGCGGCCGCCCTGCGCGCCGGCACCGGGGCCGATGTCGATCACCCAGTCGCTGCGCGCCACGACACGCATCTCGTGCTCGACCAGCACCACCGTGTTGCCTTCGGCCACCAGCAGGTCCAGCTGGTCCATCAGCCGGTCCACGTCGGCGGCGTGCAGGCCGGTGGTGGGCTCGTCCAGCACGTACAGGGTATCGCCGCGGTGGGCGCGCTGCAGCTCGGTGGCCAGCTTGATGCGCTGCGCCTCGCCGCCCGACAGCTCGGTGGCCGGCTGGCCCAGGCGCAAATAGCCCAGGCCGATGTCGCGCAGCACCGCGAGCGGGCGCAGCACCTGCGGCTGGCCGGCGAAGAACTCCACCGCATCGTCCACCGTCATGCCCAGCACCTGCGCGATGTTGCGCTCCTGCCATTGCACTTGCAGCGTCTGCGGGTTGTAGCGCGCGCCGTGGCAGTCCGGGCACGGCGCGTACACGCTTGGCATGAACAGCAGCTCCACCGAGACGGAACCTTCGCCCTCGCAGGTATCGCAGCGGCCCTTGGCCACGTTGAACGAGAAGCGGCCGGCGTCGTAGCGCCGTTTGCGCGCCTGCGGCGTGCCAGCGAACAGCTTGCGCACCGCGTCGAACAGGCCGGTGTAGGTGGCCAGGTTGGAGCGCGGCGTGCGGCCGATCGGCTTCTGGTCCACCTGCACCAGCCGGCGGATGTGCCGCAGGTCGCCGGCCAGCCGGCCGCCGCTGCCGGGCGCCGCGCCGGGCACGACCACGTCGCCGGCGTCTTCTTCCGGCGCCGGCAGGTCCTGGCCCAGGTGCCGCGACACCGCTTCCAGCAGCGCCTGGCTCACCAGGCTGGATTTGCCGGAACCGGACACGCCGGTCACGGCCGTGAGACAGCCGAGCGGGAACGCGGCGTCGAGCGCGCGCAGGTTGTTGCGGCTCACGCCTTCCAGCCGCAGCCAGCCTTGCGGTACGCGACCCTTCCGTTCGGGCTGAGCCTGCCTGTCCTGAGCCTTGTCGAAGGGTCGAAGCCCCGCATGCGCATCCGCGAACAGGTAGCGGCGCGTCTGCGATTCCTCGACGTCGGCCAGCCCATCGGGCGGTCCGCTGTACAGCACGCGGCCGCCCTGCTCGCCCGCGGCCGGGCCGACGTCGACCAGCCAGTCGGCCGCGCGCATGGTGCCCAGGTCGTGCTCGACCACGTAGACGCTGTTGCCGGCCGCCTTCAGCCGCTGCAATGCGTCGAGCAGCGCCTCGCTGTCGGCCGGATGCAGGCCGGCCGAAGGTTCGTCCAGCACGTAGATCACGCCGAACAACTGCGAGCCCAGCTGCGCGGCCAGCCGCAGGCGCTGCAGCTCGCCGGGCGACAGCGTCGGCGTGCTGCGGTCCAGCGACAGGTAGCCCAGGCCCAGCTGCGCCAGCGTCTGCACGCGCGCCAGCACGTCGTGCGCGAGGCGCTGCGCCGCCATGCGTTTTTCTTCGGACAGGTGCGGCGTCAGGCGCACGTCGGGCGCGGCGGCATGCGACGCGCCGCCGTGCGCCACGCGCTCACGCGTGGCGGCGCGCGAGGCCGCGCGGCTCATGCGCGCAGCGCCGCTTTCCTCCACCAAACGCCCTTCGGCCGCAGGCCGCAGCACCTCGGCCAGTTCCGACAGCGGCATGTGCGCCATCTCGCCGATGTCCAGCCCGGCGAAGGTGACAGACAGCGCCTCGGGTTTGAGCCGCTTGCCGGCGCACGCCGGGCACAGGCTGGCCACCATGAAACGCGACACGCGCTTTTTCATCAGCGCGCTCTGCGTGGTGGCGAAGGTCTGCAGCACGTAATTGCGCGCGCTGGTGAAAGTGCCCATGTAGCTCGGCTCCGTTTTCGCCCGCAGCGCGGCGCGGGTTTCCTTCGGCGTGAAGCCGGCGTACACCGGCACCGTGGGCGTCTCGTCGGTGAACAGGATCCAGTCGCGCACCTTTTTCGGCAGCGCGCGCCAGGGCGTGTCCACGTCGTGGCCGAGCGTGACCAGGATGTCGCGCAGGTTCTGTCCGTGCCAGGCCGGCGGCCAGGCGGCGATGGCGCGCTCGCGGATGGTGAGCGTGTCGTCGGGCACCATGGACTGCTCCGTCACCTCGTACACATGGCCCTGGCCGTGGCAGCGCGGGCAGGCCCCTTGCGGCGTGTTGGGCGAGAAGTCCTCGGCGAACAGCATGGGCTGCCTGGCCGGATAGCTGCCGGCGCGCGAATACAGCATGCGCAGCAGGTTGCCGATGGAGCTGACGCTGCCCACCGAGGAACGCATGCTCGGCGCGCCGCGCTGCTGCTGCAGCGCTACCGCCGGCGGCAGGCCGTCGATGCTGTCCACGTCGGGCACGCCGGCCTGGTCGATCAGCCGCCGCGCATAGGGCGACACGGATTCCAGGTAGCGCCGCTGCGCCTCCGCGAAGATGGTGCCGAAGGCGAGCGAGGATTTGCCCGAGCCCGAGACGCCGGTGAACACCACCAGCGCCTCGCGCGGCACGTCGACGTCCACGTCCTTCAGGTTGTGCTCGCGCGCGCCGCGCACCCGCACGTAGCCGCTGCGCGCCGCATTGCTCGTTGCCGGCGGCAGCTCGGCGGCCGATCCGTCGGCGCCGTTGCTGTTCTTGTTGTCCTTGGCCATCGGCGGCTATTTCTCCTCCATGTCGCGCAGCGCCTCGATGTCCTCGACGGCTTTCTTCAGGCAGGCCTCGGCACCGCCGCCGGCCCAGCGCGGCAGTGTCGGGTCGCGCTCGGCCGTGCCCATCTTCAGGAAGCGGGTGCGAAAGAAGATCTTGTACGACCCCGCGTCGTATTCGATGCGGTAGGTGAGCTGCTTTCCCTGGCTGCGGGTGTGGAACGCGGTCTGCATGGCTGTGCCACCATACCTCGCCGCGGCGGGCCGTGGAGTCAGCCGGCGCCCAGTTCGTCGGCGCGCCGCTGAAGAAAATCCTTTTCGCGCGTGTTGCCAGCCAGCGCCGCGGCGCGCATGAATTCGGCGCGCGCCTCATCGTTGCGGCCGAGCTTGGCCAGCAGGTCGCCGCGCACGCTGGGCAGCCACTGGTAGGCGCGCAGGGATTTTTCCTGCAGCAGCCCGTCGACGATGTCCAGCCCGGCCGCCGGCCCGTGCGCCATGCTGACCGCCACCGCGCGGTTGAGCTGCACCACCGGCGACGGCATGGCCTGGGCCAGCGCGTCGTACAGCGCGGCGATGCGCGCCCAGTCGGTCTCCTCCGGGGTGCGCGCCCGCGCGTGACAGGCGGCGATCGCGGCCTGCAGCGCGTAGGGGCCAAGCGTGCCGCCGAGCTGTTCGGCGCGCGCCAGCGCCGCGAGGCCGCGGCGGATGAGGACTCCGTCCCAGCGTGCACGGTCCTGGGCGAGCAACAGGACCGGCTCACCCGCGGGTCCGACCCGCGCGCGCGAGCGCGAGGCCTGAATCTCCATCAGGGCGACGAGTCCGTGGACCTCCGGCTCCCGCGGAGCGAGCTCAGCCACGATGCGTCCCAAGCGCAGCGCGTCGTCGCATAGCGCCGGTCGCAGCCAGTCGTCGCCGGCGGTCGCCGAGTAGCCCTCGTTGAAGATCGCGTAGATCACCTCGAGGACCGTCGACAGCCGGGCGTCTCGCTCGTCGCCGCTCGGAACCTCGATCGGGACGCGCGCCGCGGCGAGGGTTCGCTTGGCCCTGACGATCCGTTGCGCGACGGTCGACTCCGGGGCCAGGAACGCCCGGGCGATCTCCGGAGTGGTCAGCGCGCCCACCAGACGCAGCGTGAGCGCGACCCGCGCTTCGGTCGAGAGAACCGGATGGCAGGCCGTGAATATCAGCGAGAGCAGGTCGTCGCCGATGTCGTCGTCGAGGGCCGCGTCGAGATCGGGCTCGGCGACCTGCCGGTCGACCTCGAGCTCGCGACCGAGCTCGTCGCGCTTGCGCTCGAGCAGCTCGTCTCGGCGCAGCCGGTCGATCGCCCGATGCTTCGCGACGGCCATGAGCCAGGCGCCCGGGTTGTCCGGGACGCCTGACTCGGGCCACTGCTCGAGCGCCGCCACGAGCGCGTCCTGGGCCAGGTCCTCGGCTAGGCCGACGTCGCGCACCATCCGTGCGAGGCCGGCGATCAGCTTGGCGGACTCGATCCGCCATACCGCATCGATCGCACGGTGGCTGTCGGTGGCGGTCATGGCGGTCGAGTCCCGGTCGGGGCCGCACTCACGGCGGCCCAGAGCGTGGCCTACTGCTGGTTCTGCTCCGTCTGGGCGCGCAGGCGGTCCTCCTGCTCGCGCAGCTCCGGCGTCAGCTCGTCGCCGAAGTCGTCGGCCTCGAAGACCGGCCGCAGCTCGATCTCCGTCCCGCCGTCGAACGGGGCCCGCTTGAGCCACTCGACCGCCTCGTCCATCGACCTGACCTGCCACAGCCAGTAGCCGGCGATGAGCTCCTTGGTCTCGGTGAAGGGGCCGTCGATCACGGTGCGTCCGCTGCCGGAGAACCTGACGCGCGCGCCCCTCGAGCTCGGATGCAGCCCTTCGCCGGCGAGCATCACGCCGGCCTTGACCAGCTCCTCGTTGTAATTACCCATCTCGGTGAGGAGCTCCCGGCTGGGCATGACACCCGCCTCGCTGTCGTTATCGGCCTTGACCAGGACCATGACTCGCATCGCTGTGCCTCCTTGTACCTTCGCTTTCGGAGCCGGGCCTTCAGACGACCTCTGCCGTCCGCGCCTAGGCTCCCTCTATCCATACATCGAACGGCGCGGATGCGAATCGACACGGCGTCGAGTTTTTCCGGCCCTACGCCTCGGGCGCCGGCCGATCCGGCCCTCGAGGTCGAGTCGCGCCGGCAGCCGGGCGTGGTTGAGGAGCATCAGCGCGAGCAGCCCGCGCGCTTCCGGTTCCTCGGTGGCGCAGCCGATCGCCGAGGCCCTCGAGCGCCTTGGGG
>NZ_JACCWG010000109.1 GCF_013697775.1 Ramlibacter sp.
CAACCCCAAACCATTCATCTGGACAGCCAGTGCTTCGGACATCCTGGCCAAGGTCACCAGAGCCAAGGCTGCATTGGCTGCGATCTCACGATAAGTACAGAACAGAGGCGCGCACCACACTAGGACGTGCGGTGCGCTCTCTGAAAGACCCCGGCAACCCCGCGCGCACCTACGAGGCCGACGACCAAGCGAAGGATATGACCGGGTACGTGCCCAATGGCGACGTGCACGCCAATTCGGGTATTCCCAACCATGCGTTCTATCTGGCCGCGCGCGCGCTCGGCGGCCATTCATGGGAGCGCGCGGGCCGCATCTGGTACGAAGCCTTGCACAATATCGGCGCACGCGCGGGTTTCACCGACGCCGCGGCGGCCACGACCGCGGCGGCCGCCACCTTGTTCGGCGACACATCCGCCGAACGCCGAGCGGTAGCGGCGGCTTGGCGCAAAGTCAAAGTCCTCACTTAAACGACAATTCCGCAATGTTATGCGCCGTCCTGGACGGCGTTTGCTATCCTCGGACTTGCACCAGCGGTGCAACTGAGGGAGCACAAACGCATGCGCTGCGTTTCCTGCATGACAGCCAACCCCGTCGGAAACCGGTTCTGCGAGAGCTGCGGTGGGCAGCTGCATTTGACCTGCTCGGCCTGCGGGCACGAGGCCAGCCTCACGGCGCGCTACTGCGGCAATTGCGGCCACTCCCTCTTGTCTGCCGCCGCTGCGGGCACCGCTGTGGAGCGCAGTCCCAAATGGGGCGAGCTGAAGCAGGCCACTGTACTGTTCGCCGACGTGGTCGGTTCGACGGAGCTCGTCGCAAACCTCGACCCTGAGCAAGCCATGGGTCGGCTGCGGCCGGCAGTTCTGCGCATGCGCCACTCCATCGAACGTTTCGGCGGCACCGTGGTGCGGACCCTGGGCGACGGCGTCATGGCGTTGTTCGGCGTCCCACGCACCCTGGAAGGACACGCGCTACTCGCTTGCCAGGCCGCGCTGCATATGCAGCACGTCTTCAGCCAGGGGCTGGCCGGACTGTCGATCCGTGTCGGACTGCACTCCGGCCAGGTTGCGTCGGACCCCGAGGATGCGGCGGATGGACATGGCGGCGGTGCGCACGGGCTCACCATCCATTTGGCCAGCCGGGTGATCGCCCTAGCGGAGCCCGGCGGCATCTGCCTGACGGAAGCCTGCCGTGCGGCGGCCGGCTCGACATGCAAAGTGCACTCGATCGGCGCCCACAGGCTGAAGGGCATTCCACAGGCGGTGGAGATTCTGCAACTCGCCGGGGTGGGGGCTGAGTCCCGGGCCGGGGCATCTCCGCCCTTGCAGCAGACCACCTTCCGCGGGCGCACCGATGAACTCGAGTTTCTGAGTCGCGCGCTTCAGCGTCTGCAGGCTGGAACCGCACAGGTCGTCGGCGTGACAGGCGAGCCTGGAACCGGCAAGAGCCGGCTGTGCCATGAGTTTGCGCAGGCGTGCCGCAATCGCGGTACCCCCGTCTACGAGGTGCGGGCGCAGCCCTACGGCCATGCGCTGCCGATGCAGCCAGTCCTGGAGCTGTTCCGCACTTACTTCTTTTGCATCGTGGCTAGCGACGATGGCGCAACGGCGCGCGCGCGCATTTCGGCGCGCCTGGAGCCGTTGCAGCCGACAGCGGCGGACCTGGAGCTTCTTTTCGAGTTCTTCGGAGTGGCGCCGCCGGGCGCACCGCCAATTGCGCTCGGCCCGCGCGCACGCCAGGCCCGGCTGCTCGCGCGGCTGAAGGAGCTCATACGCGCGGATGGCGATACGGAACGCCTGATCCTGATCGAGGACATGCATTGGCTGGACGAGGGCAGCGAGGAGTTCGTAGGCGCCATCCTGGAGGCGGTGGTCGGCACGCGAACTCTGCTACTGCTCAACTACCGCACATCTTACCGTTGCCCGTGGCTGAACGTTCCGTACTTCACGCAGCTGCAGCTCAGCGAATTACCCACGGCGGCCATGGATGCCATCGTTGCCGAGCTACTCGCCCCGCTGAGCGCGCTGCCGGACATCTGCCGCCTGATCTGCGAACGCAGCGCCGGCAATCCGTTCTTCGCCGAAGAGCTGGTGCGCACTTTGGCCGACAGCAAACTGCTGTCCCCGGAAACGGGTTTGCCGGTTGGCGGCGTGGAGGCAGTGGAGCGGGCTCTGCCCGCGACGCTGCAAGCTGTCATCGGCGCGCGCCTCGACTCGCTCGGCGAGCCGGAAAAAACGCTTGTGCAGATGTGCGCGATCATTGGCAAGGACATTCCGCTCGCAGTGCTCGAGCACGTGGCCAGTCGGCTGGCCAGCCAGATCGAGCGCGGGCTGGAGGGGCTGTGCCACGCCGGACTGATCCTGCCGCAAACCGCGCGCGGCGGCCGCCGCTTTGCATTTCGGCACCCTTTGATCCAGGAAGTAGCGTACGGCGCCCAGCTCAAGGTGCGGCGAGGCCAAGTGCATGCGACCGTCGCCGCGGCGATGGAGCTGTACTACGTCGAGCAACTCGACGAGTACGCCAGCTTGGTCGCTTACCACCACGAGCAGGCCGGCCAGCATCTCTCGGCGGCGCGCTTCATGGCACGCGGCGCGCTGTGGATGGCCTCGGCAAGTTCGGCGCGCGGCATCCGTGCTTGGCGCAAGGTGCGCTCGCTGTTGGAGCAGTGCCCCCGCTCGTCAGAGGTGGATCGGTTGCGCGCGTTCGCCGCCGGCAAGATCTGCTATCTCGGCTGGCGCGAAGGCCTGGAGCGCGGTGAGCTGGAACATCTCATCACCGACGCGATCAGTCTCGCCGCCGACACGGACAGCGGACTGATCCAGTTGCTGCTGTTCGCCCGCGGGCGCTTGATCCAGTCCAGCGGCGGCGCCGCCGACAACTATGTTGAGAACGTGCAACGTGCACTGGGCATGGCGAGCGCGCAGGAGAGCCCCGGGCGAATGGCGACGCTGCAGCTCGCGCTCAGCCATGCCTATGCTTGGGCCGGGATGCTCAAGGAGGCTCTTCAGGCCAGCGACGCGGCGCTCGCAGGGCTGGGTCGCATCGATTTGGTGGATCGAGAATTCATCGGTTTCTCCGTGGAGCAATGGGCCTACGGCATCCGCTTGCGACTGCTGAACAGGATGGGGCGGCTGCAGGAAGCGCGCGAGTGCCTGGTCAGTCTCTCGGAGCACGTTTCCAGCGTGGCGGACCCCGTGATGCGCCAGCTGGTGCACTACGCGTATCTGGACTACGCGTGGCTCAGCAGAGATCGGGAGCTGGCCCGGCATCACGGCGAACTCGTGCTGCGCATCCCTGAGGAGGACGCGAGTCCCTACTGCAGAGTGCTGGCGCACAGCGGCCGCGCGATCGCGCTGCAGGTCGAGGGCGACTTGCGCGCGGCAAAGCTCAGTTTCCACGAGGCCTTGCAGACCGTGCGGCAAGGCCGGGTGGGGCTGGATTTTGAGCCGGAATTCCTTGCTGGGATTGCCGAGTGCGAGCTGGACCTGGGAGAACTGGAAGCAACCGTCGCAATGGCGAGAGAGGCGATTCGCGCGGCTCGCGAGCGGACGAACCGCGTCACGGAATGCCGGGCGATGCTCACGTTGGCTGCGGCGTTGGCGGCGTGCGGCGGCGAAGAGGGGCGCCGGGAAGCAGCGTCTCTGTTGGAGGACGCGCAAGTGCTGCTCGCGCTGACTGGCGCCCAGGCGTTTCACCCAGCCCTGTTGCGCGCGCGCGAGGCCATCGCCCAGGCCGCGGCGCCGGACACCGCGTCAACCGCGGTGGACGAGTAGGGTGAACTCGTTCAGCCCATAGCCGGCGATCAGTTCGCACCGGCCGCCGAGCGTTTCCTCGCAGAAGGCGACCCAGGGCTGGGGATCTGTGCGGTACAGCTGCGGTGCCTGAGGGAGGTGGGTGGGCTCCGGTGTGAGGAGATTGAACGCGAAGCCGTACCGTGACGTCCGGGCGAGCACCGCCAAGCTGCGCCGGACCAGTGCCTCCCATTGCGGGCGAGCCGCGTCCAGCTTCACATTGAAGGTGCCACTGGCAACGCAGTAGTCGGCAATGCGCGGGCTGTGCCGGCTGACGCGAAAGCGCGCCTCGGGGTATGCCCGCCAGAGACGCCGCGCGGCCTCGATCATGGGCTTGGCCAAATCGATGCCGAGATAGTCGACGCTGGCAGGCCGCGCCTGCCAGAGGTAGCCGAAGAGAGCTCCATAGCCGCAGCCCAGGTCGTTCAGGCTGAATCGGCGTTGCCGCCGGCAGACCAGAAGCAGCTTGCGGAAGCGCAACTCCTGGGTGGCGGCCGACGACCAGTCCACGCCAGCCGGCGTCGCGCCCTCGCGCGTGACGAGCGCCCCGTAGTAGCTGGCGACCGCTGCGTGCAGGGCGGCGTCTTCAGCTACCAGACTTTTTGGCCTTGGTGGTCTTCTTGGTCGCAGGCTTGCGGCTGGAAACCGCGCTCTTGCCCTGCTGTCCGCGCGCGGCAGCCCGTGCCGCTCTCGCCTCGTTCGCCGCCTGCACCGACTGCATCGGCAGCGAGATGGCCAAGTAGTCCTGCTCCAGGTAGTGCAGGGCGCGATGGCCGTGCGTGACCTTCACCTGGGCGTTCTCCTCTGCACCGCGCATGTCGTGCGAGGTGAAGTACACCGGCAAGGGCTTTTTCGCCGCAAGGTTCTTGGCGATCGCATCCACAATCGCCTCGTCGCCGTTCTTGCCCTTCACGTTCGAGGGGTGCTTGGCCAGCGCGCCGAGCAGATTCAGCCAGCGGTTGCGGATCTCGTTGTTGCGCGCACCGATGTTTAGTGCGCTCACACTGGTACGGAACGTCCGGCCCGCCTTGAAAATCTTGAATTCCTTCTGGAGTTCGGCCATCTCCTCGACGCCGCCGTAATGGGCCTCGCTGCCCTGGGACGGCGCGAACCGGAGGTTCAATTCCTCCAGCATGCTGCCGATGTAGATGTCGTGCTCCTGCATGAACCAGCCCATAGCGTTAATCCTTGTGGACAAAGTGTGGCGAAGTGTAAGCGCGCGCGCCGAAGGGCGCAATCGCCCACGCACCCGCCTCTGAACGCCCGAGATAGGCGTCTGTACGTCGCTCGCGGTGCTTGGAAGGCCTTCGCACCCGATGCTCGCTCATGCAAACCTTTGAAGGACGCAAGTTGCTGATCGAGCGCATTGCCGTGATGGGGCTGATGCCGGCGGCCGAGGCCGCCGGCATCAGCTCGCGCGCCGCCCGCAAGTGGCGAGATCGCTTGGAGAACGAAGGTGTTGATGGACTGATGGACCGCAGCTCGCGCCCGGCCAAAACGCGCAGTTGCGTCGAGCCCGAGCTGCCGGGGCTGTCTGAATTTTCGTGTTTGAGGCGCTGAGACTTGTCCACGGCGGCGGGCGTCGCTTGCGACGAACGACCGACGCGGTGGGCAAGTCGCTCGTACATCTTAAGCTGTCGTCCTTGTGAATCGATCTTCATAGAGGATCGCAAACTGATTCATCGCCTCCTTCCAGTTATGTGCAGCGCGGCCCCACTCGGCCGTTATGTTTCGCAGGGCCAGCCAAATCAGCTTGCTGGCCGCGTCGTCGCTGGGGAAGTGGCCCCGCGACTTGATGATCTTGCGCAGGCGCGCATTGATGCTCTCGATGGCGTTTGTCGTGTAGATCACCCGCCTGATCTGTGGCGGGAACGCGAAGAACGGAATCACATGGCTCCATGCTCTGCGCCAAGCGGCCACCACGGTGGGGAACTTCTGGCCCCAGGGGCCTTGCTCGAACGCATCGAGTTCGCCTTGCGCCGCCTCGGCATTGGCGGCCGTGTAGATCGGCTTGATCGCCGCAGCCAGCACCTTGCGGTCCTTCCAGCTCGCGTAGTCCAGCGAGTTGCGAATCAGGTGCACGATGCACGTCTGCAGTGTCGTGGCCGGGAACACCGCTGCGAGCGCCTCAGGCATGCCCTTCAAGCCATCAGTGACCGCAATCAGGATGTCACCCACGCCGCGGGTCTTCAGCTCGTTGAACACCTTCATCCAGAACTTGGCGCCTTCGCTGCCCTCGATCCACAAGCCCAGGATGTCGCGCGTGCCATCGGGCAACACGCCCAGGGCCAGGTAGATGGCCTTGTTGCGAACCACCGCGTCTTCCTTGATCTTCACGCGCAGGGCGTCGAAGAACACCACCGGGTACATCGGCTCCAGGGGCCTGGCCTGCCAGGCGGTGACTTCGGCCATCACCGCCTCGGTGACGCTGCTGATGAATTCAGCCGACACATCGGTGCCGTAGGTCTCGCGCAGGAACCCCTGGATCTCGCGCATGGTCATGCCCCGCGCGTACAGGGCGATGATGGTTTCGTCAAAGCCGGTGAAGCGCCGCTCGTGCTTGGGGATGAGGATCGGCGCGAAGCTGCCATCGCGATCGCGCGGCACTTCGATGCGCACCGGGCCTTCACCGGTCTGCACAGTCTTGGCGCTCTTGCCGTTGCGCTGGTTGGCAGCCGGCTCGGGCTTGGCCGCGCCCGCCGGGTAGCCCCGGTGGTGGCCCAGCTCGGCGCCCATAGCGCGTTCGATGAGCGCCTTCTTGAATGCCAGCGAGGCCGCGTTCACCGCCTCCCCGGTCATCGGGCCGGTGACGAATTGGTCAATCAGTTCGTTGGGTATCTTCGGCAGCGCCGCACTCCGAGCTGCGATGGCCGCGTTCTTCAACTTCGTTCTGCTTGGCATAAATGATCCTGTCGGTCATGGTTATGCCTCAAACACAGAATTCAGGACAGGCTCGAGCTGCCTCGCGAATCGAGCAGCTTCGCAGGCGCCGCATGCCGATGCGCCGCATCGCTGCCGTGGTCGCGCAGCGTCTCCACCATCAGCCGGCTACTGACTGGCCTGGGCTTGTCCAGCCTCAAGGCGCTCGATCCCAAGCCGGCCTTGGTGCGCTACGAGCGAGACGCGCCAAGCGAGTTGCTGCACATGGACACCAAGAAGCTCGGGCGCATCGAGCGCGAAGGCCATCGCGTCAACGGCGATCGCACCACGCGCGTGCGGGGTGCCGGCTGGGAGTTCGCCCACGTGGCCATCGACGATCATTCGCGCGTGGGCTTCGTGCAGATGCATCCGGACGAGAAGAAGCTCTCGGCCGTGGAGTTCCTCAAAGCCGCCGTGGCGCACTACCAGGCGCTGGCGTGACCATCAAGCGCCTGATCACTGACAACGGCCCGGCCTACCGCTCCCAGCTGTTCGCGCGCACCTGCCAAGCCCTGGGCATCAAGCACACCTTCACCAGGCGTACAGGCCACAGACCAACGGCAAGGCCGAGCGCTTCATCCAGACGTGCTTGCGCGAGTGGGCCTACGGGCGCGTGTGGTCTCACAGCACCGAACGAACCAGCTGGCTGCCAGCCTTCCTGGCCTATTACAACGCCCGCCGCCCTCACTCGGCCCGGGGCTATCAGCCTCCAGCTTCCCGCCTCTGCGGGAACAACCTATTGCAACTCAACACAAGGGGTAGGTCGCGACGGTGCTCATGGATTCTCCTCAATGCCGGTTTTAACAGGCAAGAAAAAGGGGAGCGCCGCGCAGCCAAGCTGCGGATGGCGCTCCCCTGAGAAGGAGGTTCTACGTACGCGACCTGCTCGCGGAAAGCTCAGTCTTTTCTTGCCTCCAGCACGCCGCGCCGCATCTGATCGAGCTCGATGCTTTCGAACAAGGCCTTGAAGTTGCCTTCGCCGAAACCGTCGTCGCCCTTGCGCTGGATGAACTCGAAGAAGATCGGCCCCAGCTGGTTCTCGCTGAAGATCTGCAGCAGCAGCGCGCCCTTCTTGCCGTCCACCAGGATCTGCCGCTTGTGCAGCTGCGCCACGTCTTCGCCGTGGCCCGGAATGCGCTTGTCGATCAGCTCGTAGTAGGTGTCGATCGTGTTCAGCAGATTGACGCCGGCGCCGCGCAACTGGTCCACTGTGGCGTGGAGGTCGGTCGAACCCAGCGCAATGTGCTGGATGCCCTCGCCGTGGTACATGTCCAGGTACTCCTGGATCTGGCCGGCCTTGTCGTTGCCTTCCTCGTTGATCGGGATGCGGATCCCGCCGCACGGGCTGGTCATGGCCTTGCTCTTGACGCCGGTGACCTGGCCTTCGATGTCGAAGTAGCGGATCTCGCGGAAGTTGAACAGGCGTTCGTAGAAATCCGCCCATTCCTTCATGCGGCCGCGGTGCACGTTGTGCGTGAGGTGGTCGATGTACCCGAGGCCAAAGCCGGCCGGATTGAGTGCCTCCTGCGCGCCCACGCCGGGCAAGGCCTCGAAGTCCACGTCATAGAAGCCGATGTTGCCGATGTCGCCCTCCGCGGCGCCGTTCTTGCCGCGCCAGCGGTCCACCAGATAGATCAGGCTGTCGCCGATGCCCTTGATCGCGGGGATGTTCAGCTCGCCCGGGCCGGCCTGCCCGGCATAGCCCCAGGCGCCCAGCGAGATCGCGCGTTCATAGGCGGCCTTGGCGTCCTGCACGCGAAAGGCAATGGCGCAGATGCTGGGGCCGTGCAGCCGCGCGAAGCGCTGCGCAAACGAATCCGGCTCCGCGTTGACGATGAAGTTGATGCCGCCCTGCCGGTACAGCACGACGTTCTTGTGGCGGTGCCGCGCGATGGCGCGAAACCCCATCTGTTCGAACACTTTGCCCATGGCTTTGGGATCGGGTGCGGCGTATTCGATGAATTCAAAGCCGTCCGTGCCCATGGGGTTGTCCCAGGCGGAGGCGGTGGCGGTGGCTTGTTGGGGCAGCGGTGCGTTCAAGGAGGTCTCCTGGCGAATCCGGCCTGGATGATAGAACCGAGAGTGCACAGTTTTGCGCTGTTTTCAGGCTCGCTTTCTTGATCGTTTGCATTAAAGTTGCGCCATGGAAGTGAAGCAAGCACTCGACAAGCTCGACAAGGGCATCCTGCGCCGCCTGCAGGAGAACGGCCGGGAAACCTATGACGTGATCGGCGAGCAGGTCGGTTTGTCGCCCAGCGCGGTGCTGCGGCGCGTGAAGCGGCTGGAGGAAGCCGGCGTCATCGACCGCTACGTCGCCTTGGTCAAGCCGGAATCGGTGGGGCTGGGCCTCACCGCCTACCTCAACGTGCGGCTGGAGAAGAACACCGAGGCGCACAAGCGCAATCCCATGGACCTGTTCCGCTCGGCGGTACAGACCTGGCCGGAGGTGGTGGAGTGTGCGGCGCTCACCGGCGAGATGGACTACCTGCTGCGGGTGGTGGTGCAGGACATGCGGCACTACAGCCGCTTCATCATGGACACCCTGCTCAAGCACCCCAGCGTGCACGACTGCAAGACCAGCTTCGTGCTGGACCGGGTGAAGGCCACCACCGCCGTGCCGGTGTGAGGCGGCGGCACGGCTGTTAGGTAGAACTACTCGCGGGGCGTGCGGTTCATGGAGTAATCGGGGAAAACCCTTATATTGGGGTGATGTCCTCGTTCAGCGTTCCCATCCGCTCTCTCGGTCCACGGCACCGCGGTCGCATCGAATGGCACCTGCTGGCGCTGGATTCGCAGGACCGCTACCTGCGCTTCGGCTACCCGGCCAACGACGACCAGATCCGCCGGTACGTGGCCAGGCTCAATTTTTCCCGCGACGACATCTTCGGCATCTACAACCGCAATCTGGAAATGATCGCCATGGCGCATCTTGCCGTTGCGGACGGAGGGGGCGCGCCGTCCGGCGCGGAGTTCGGGGTTTCGGTGCTGAAGAAGGCGCGGGGACGGGGCTACGGCGCCCGGCTGTTCGAACGTGCCGTGGTGCACGCGCGCAACCTGGGCGTTGAAACACTGTTCATCCACGCGCTCACCGAGAACACGGCCATGCTGAAGATCGCACGCAATGCAGGCGCGACCCTGGAGCGCGCCGGCAGCGAAACCGACGCCTACCTGCGCATGCCGCCCGCCACGCTGGACAGCCACGTGAGCGAGATGGTGGAGGAGCGGTTCGCTCGGACCAACTACGGCCTGAAGCTGCAGGCACGCCACCTGCTGCGCTTCCTGCTGGGCATGCAGGAAATCCGGCAGGGCGTGCGCGAAGCGCGGCACAAGTCGGCGCAGTGAAAATCCACGGATGAACCGGCCGGCTGACGGCCGGCCCCAGCGCGTCATCCTGATCCAGTATCCTACCGGTTCCCTCAATTTCGCCCATCAGGCCGTGTCAGAACCACACCCTGCGCGCCCTTCGCAAGAAAAACAGGACAAGCGCGGCTTCCTGCAAAAAGTCGCCGAGTTCATTCATCCTGGGCCTGATTCCAAGGCCGAACTCATCGAGACACTCGCCGAGGCCGAGGACAACGACGTCATCGGCGCCGAGTCGCGCGTGATGCTCGAGGGCGTGATCCGCCTGGCGGAACTCACCGCCGGCGACGTCATGGTGGCGGCGCCGCGGATGGACCTGATCAACATCGATGCGCCGTACGACGGGCTCCTCAACATCGTCATCGACACCGCGCACTCGCGCTTTCCTGTGTACGAGGGCGACCGCGAGAACATCATCGGCATCCTGCTGGCCAAGGACCTGCTGAAGCTCCAGCGCGCGCCTGCATTGAACCTGCGCGCCCTGCTGCGCCCGCCGTCGTTCGTGCCGGAGACCAAGGGCCTGAACGATCTGCTGCGCGAATTCCGCGGCAACCGCAACCACCTGGCGATCGTCATCGACGAATTCGGGCGCGTGGCCGGCCTCATCACCATCGAGGATGTGCTGGAGCAGATCGTCGGGGAGATCGAGGACGAATTCGACATCGGCGAGGACGCGGGCGACATCTTCGGCTTGGCCGACAGGACCTACCGCGTCAGCGGCGACACCGCCATCGACCGCGTGTCCGAGACCTTCGGCGTGGCGCTGCGCGCCTCCGACGCCGACCAGGAGTTCGACACCATCGGCGGCCTGGTGGCGCACGAGATGGGCCACGTGCCCAAGCGCGGCGAGCACATGACGCTGGCCGGGCTGAACTTCGTGGTGCTGCACACCCGGGGCGGCGCGGTGCGCTGGTTCAAGGTGTCGCCGGCGTCGATGGACGACGGCACTGGCTGATGGTGCGCGCCAATCGCTGGACTCCAGCCGTTGCCGCGTTGCTCGCCGGGCTGGCGCAAGCCGCTTCCATTGGCGCTCCCTGGTACGGCCAGCCGCTTTGGTGGCTGCAACTGGCCTCATTGGGCGTTCTGGCGATCTTGCTGCTGCGCACCTCATCGGTGCGGGCGGCGGTGGCCCTTGGCTGGGTGTTTGGACTGGCCTGGCTGGCGGGAACATTCTGGTGGCTGTTCATCTCCATGCACAGCTATGGCGGCCTGCCGGCGCCCTTTGCGGCGGGTGCCGTGCTGCTGCTGGCCGGTTTCCTCGGCTCCTATTACGCATTTGCCTGTGGCCTGTTTGCCAAGCTGCGCCATCACGGCGGGTTCATCGATGCCTTGCTGTTCGCGGCGCTGTGGCTCGCCGCGGAGCTGATGCGCGTCACCTGGTTCACGGGCTTCCCGTGGGGCGAGGGCGGCTATGCACACGTGGACGGGCCGCTCGCCGTGCTGGCGCCGTACGTCGGGGTGCACGGCATCGGTTTCGTTGCCGCGGTGCTGGCGTATGGCTTGGCTGCGCCCTTTGCCGCGCGGCCGGGTGGCGCGGCGCGCCCCTGGATCGGGCCGGCGGGCGCGCTGCTGCTGCTTGCTGCCTGCGCCTGGCTGCCTTTGCCTTCGGTGGGCTCGGCGCAGCCGGGGCCGCGGCTGTCCGTGGCCCTGCTGCAGGGAAACATTCCCCAGGACGAGAAGTTCCAGGGCGGTTCGGGCATTCCGCAGGCGCTTGGCTGGTACGGACGGCAACTGCTCGACGCCCAGGCAGCACTGGTAGTTGCACCCGAGACCGCGATTCCGCTGCTGCCCCAGCAGCTGCCCGAGGGCTACCTTCAAACCCTGCGGGAACGCTTTGCGCGTGGCGACAGTGCCACCTTGATCGGCATCCCGCTGGGCAATGCGGGCGAGGGCTACAGCAACTCCGTGATCGGCCTGAAGCCGGACGCATCGCCCTACCGCTACGACAAACACCACTTGGTGCCGTTCGGCGAATTCATCCCGCCGCTGTTCCGGTGGTTCACCGAGGCGATGCACATTCCGCTGGGCGACTTCAACCGCGGCGCCGTCGGCCAGGCGTCTTTTGTGTGGCAGGGCCAGCGGCTTGCGCCCAACGTCTGCTACGAAGACCTGTTCGGCGAAGAACTGGGAGCCCGTTTTGCCGACGCCGCGGAAGCGCCCACGATGTTCGTCAACTTGAGCAACATCGGCTGGTTCGGCAACACTGTTGCGATAGACCAACACCTAAATATCAGCCGTATGCGGTCGCTGGAATTCGACAGGGCCATGATCCGTGCTACTAATACAGGCGCTACGGTTGTGATCAACCGCCGTGGACGGGTCACGCATTCGTTGCCGCGCCACACCCGTGGAGTACTGCTCGGCGAGGCGGAAGGCGCGTCCAGCCTCACGTTTTACGCATGGTGGGTGTCACGCCTGGGGCTGTGGCCGCTCTGGCTGCTGGCGCTCGCCCTGCCCGTCATCTGTGTCCTGCGGAGCCGTCGGACGGGGCCTACGGGCCTCGCATGAACAGGGTGTGAATTCAAGGCACAAGATACTGCCGAAGATTCCATACCTACTTAGTTCACGAGTTCTCAACAATACGATTCGTCCGCGTCTCCCACCAAAGAGGAGACCGCGCGGCATTCTGATTGAGCATGGTTTTGAGCACACTGAACAGGAGAAACATCGTTATGAACAAAAAGTTGCTAGCTCTGGCTGCGCTTTCCGCGCTGGCAGGCGGCGCTTCGGCGCAATCCAGCGTCACGCTGTACGGCGTGGTCGACGTCGGCATCGAGCAGACGCGCCTGAGCCCCGGTAGCAATACGCTGCGCCTGAGCAGCGGCATCCAGTCGGGCAGCCGCTGGGGTGTCAAGGGCAAGGAAGATCTGGGTGGCGGCCTGTCCGCTTCGTTCCAGCTGGAAGCCGGTTTCGACGCCACCACCGGTGCGCGCGGCCAAGGTGGCCTGGCATTCGGTCGTCAATCCTGGGTCGGCCTGGACGGCGCCTGGGGCTCCGTGAAGCTCGGTCGCCAGTACGTTCCGTTCTTCCTGGCGCAAGACACCATTGACCCGTTCGGCACCGGCATCATCGGTGACGGCTCGGGCATGTCCGCGGTCTTCCGCCCGTACGGCGTGCGCATGGACAACACCATCAACTACTCCACCCCGAACTTCGGCGGCCTGTCCGCTGAAGTTGCCTATGGCATGGGTGAGATCTCGGGCAGCACGTCGCGTGGCAGCCAGTACGGCTTCGCCGCCTACTACGACAAGTCGCCCGTCACCGCGGTGCTGGCGTACCACAAGCAAAACCTCGTTGGCCAGCCGGGCAACGTGGACGCTGGTGAAGCGCGCAGCTGGCTGGTCGGTGGCGTGTTCGACTTCAAGGCTGCCAAGCTGCATGCCGCCTACGCCGACAACCGCGACGAAACCGCTGGTGGCGCCACCTTCGGCCGCAGCCGCGACTGGATGCTGGGCGTGAGCGCTCCGGTGGGCCCCGTGACCGTGATGGCTTCGTACATCCGCCACAAGGACCGCCAAGTGGGCAATGCCGACGCCGACTTCTGGGGCCTGGGCGCGACCTACGCCCTGTCCAAGCGCACGAACTTCTACGCGTCCTACTCGCGCGTGAACAACGACGCGCTGGGTGCTTCGGGTACCGGCCTGACCGGCGTCGACGCCACCTGGCTGAACGTCGGCATCCGCCACCGCTTCTAAGCTAAGCGGCCAGGGTCTCCGCTTCCGGCTCGGCACGTGCCGGAGCGAGACCCGGCTGGATTCGCAGTAATTCCAGCATGCGCAACGCATGCTGGCCCGGCGGCGACGCCGTGGCATGGTAGGCATAGAGCGGGATCGGGGGCAAGTCCCGCAACTCCAAGGCGACCATGTACTGCGGATCCAGATTCGCTGCCGTCAGGAAATCCACCACCGTCCAGCCCATTCCCCTGCGCACCAGCTCCAGTGCCAGGCGCGAGGTCTGCACTTCGATGGTCGGCTCCACGGTCACGCGCAGCACGCGTGCCAGTTCATTGATGAATTCCCGCATCGGATCGTCGCCTACAAGCCGAATCAACGGCGTGCCGGCAAGAAAGCCCATGGGATCGCGCCGGTTCGCGCGCATGGCGCGTTGCCACGTGTCGCGCGGCATCGCCGCATAGAGCGCACCGTTGGCGAGCTGCGAGCCCGTGAGCTGCGGATGCGGGTGCGGGTAGAAGCCCAGCGCAAAATCCACCGCGCGCGTGAGCAGCGCCTGCGCCATCTGGTCCTGGTGCAGCGTGCGCACTTCCACATGGACCCCGGGATAGCGCTGCGCGTGCTGCTGCAGCACCGCCGGAAGCAGTTCGTCCGAGACCGACGGCAGTGCCGCCATGCGCACACGGCCCTGCGCCACCTGCCGCAGGTTGTGGGCGATCTTGCGCAGGTCTTCCAGCTTGCCGTGAATGGCGGTGGATTCGTCGAACAGCACCATCGCCTCGGGCGTTGGCGCAAGCGCGCCCTTGGCGCGCGTGAACAGCTTGTAGCCAAGCTGCAATTCGGTGTGGGCAATGGTCTTGCTGACCGCGGATGGCGTGATGCACACCAGCCGCGCAGCCGCGCTCATGTTGCCGGTCTGCATGACGGCCTGGAAAACTTCAAGCTGGCGAAGGTTCATAGCCCTGACGTTGTCGAGCGAAAGTACGCAAACAATACACCCGGCTGCTGCCGGACGTGCAAACGGATTCCGTCCGGGAACCGTCGCGGCCGGCGCCTCGCCTTGTGCAGGCGCAGCCGGTCAGTACTCGATGGTCAGTGTGACGGAGGTGGAGTAGACCCCCGCGGGCAATGCGCGGAAGTCCACGGACCGGATTTTCCCGTACAAAACGACAGTCTGGTTGGTGCCGTTGCGGGAGATCCCAAGCGACGTCCCGGGGGCTGCCGTCGGCAGCTGCGACCCCCCGGGGGACGCCAGGCTGAGCGTGAAGGGGAGGCTCCTGCCCGCAGCGGCCATGGCGCGGCCGCTGTCGGAGTAAAGCTGGGGCGCCGAGGTGACTTCGGCGTTGCAGTTCACCCAGAAGCTGCCGCCGGTGTCGCTGATGACGTCCGGCGAGCTCGCCAGTGCCACCACGGTGCCGAACGAGAGCTGCCCTCCCGACGCGACCATGCACTGTGGTGCCGCCGCAGCGGTGCCGGCAAGGCCGATGAGGAAGGCCGCGACGCAGCAATATGTCTTTTTCAAGCGACACTTTCTCGTTGCGCGCGCACTCATTGCGCGGCCCCGCACACCAGGGGCCCGAGGTGCGACTCGGCCGGCAGTGCCGCGTCGACCGCGAGCGGGAGATCGCAGCCCCCGCCGGCGAACCGGACCTGCAGCCGGTTCTCGGCCTGCACGTTCATGAGATACACCTCGCCGCGCGTGGCGACCACGAACTGCTGCGACCCAGGCATGAGCACGACCTGTGCGCCCGAAGGCACCGGCATGCCGTCCGGCCGGCGCAGGGTGACCAGCACGTTGCGCGTGCGATGCACCGGAAAATCCACGCGCATGCCGCTGCGGGCGTAGGGCACGACTTCCTCGCGCACGCCGCCGATCTCCACGTCGAGGGGCAGTTCGTCGGAGTTCACGGTGAGCTGGTTCTTCTGGTAGGGCAGCAGCCCCGTGACCAGCGCCCGGCCGCGGCTGTCGGTGGTCGCCACCACCTGGTTGGAGCGCGACACCGCCACGCCTTCGAGGTCGCCGACCTGCACCACGGCGAACGCGCCCTGGTCGATGCGGCGCGCGCGAACGCCTGGCCTTCCAGCCAGCCCACCGAGCCGTTGGCCGACAGCCGCACGGCGTTGTTGTCCTTGCCGGCGTTCGCTTCGGCGGCGACCTGCACATGGTTGGTGTTCAGGGTGGCCTGGGCGCGCGCGCGCTGGCCGGCGGCATTGCTGGCGCGCACGCTCCAGCCCACCCCAGGCCCGGCCGGCGTCGCCTGCGTGGCCTGCACCGCCGTCGTCGTTGCGCCGTCCACCTGCCGCGTGGTGTTCGCGGCAAGGATCTTGCCGCCTTCCAGCGGCACCACCAGATTGACGCCGGCGCTCCAGCCGCCCGTCACCAGCTCCCGGCTCGCGTAGAGCGACAAGGACGCATTGCCCGGCAGGCGCACGCCCAGCGTCGCACCGGCCAGCGAGAAGCTGTCGGCATTCCAGCTGGTCTGCCGCGTGTAGCTCAGGCCGGCGTTGAAGGTGTCGTTCAGGCGCATGCCGCCGCCGATGCGCAGGCGGTCGCGCGCACGCGCCTCGCGCTCGCCCGCGCCGAACGCGCGGTAGTTATCCGTGGAATGCTCCCAGAGGGCGGACGCGCCGCCGCCTGGCGTCACGCGATCGATGCCGGCCAGCCAGTGCGCGCCGCTGCCGGCGTCGGATTGCGAGACCGCCAAGGCGCCCTGCGCGACCGCGTAGGTGCCCAGCAGCCGGGTAGCATCGGCGCCGATGGCCTGCCGCGCGCGCTGCAGCTCGGCGCGCGCGCCGACGGTGGTCTGCGCATCCAGGCCGTAGCGGTACGTGCCGGAAGCGAACACCGGCCCGTAGTCGTTGCTTTCGGAGCCGAAGTTGCGGCGCAGCGCGCCGGCTTCGAAGGAGAAGTCGGACAGTTCCGGTGCGAGCAGCGCGGCAGCGGTGTAGTAGCTCTGCGACACCACCGTCTCGACGCCGCGCAGGTCGCGGACCACCACGTTGAGATCGCCCGCGCCGTTGACCAGCGGAACGTCGGTCAACGCGAACGGACCCGCCGGCACGCTGGTGCTGGACTGGCGCTGGTTGTTCACCAGCACGTCCACCGTGGAGGGCAGGGCGGCGGAGCCGTTGATGGCGGGCATCGGTGTGGTGATGTAGCCCGGCGCCAGGGAAAAGTCGCGCGCATACCGCACGCCGCCAAAGCGCACCGGGCGGCTCCAGGCGCCCGCGCTGCCGATGGCATCGCCCACCACCAGCGACTCCATGGTGCCCGGCCAGTCCTTGCGCGCGTAGGTTTCGGTGCGCACATGCCGCAGGCCATCGCTGCTGCTGCTGGTGAGCGCGCTGCCGCTGACCAGCGCGCCCAGGTGATTGAAGGCCACCATCTCCACCAGGCCGCCGCGGCTGCTGCTTCCCTCGCCCGCGGTCATGGTGACGTCGTAGTTCAGGTAAACGCCCGGCGACGCCTTGTTCGGAAGATCGCGCTCGGTGCCGGACATGGAAATGCGGGTGCCGTCGAACGCCTCGGGCTGCGCGTCGATCACCAGCTGCAGCTTGCTGCGGTCGATGCGGTAGTGCAGGCCGGTCGCCGCGTCCAGCGCATAGCCGGCCCCGTCGCTGTCGCTGAACACCACGGTGTCGCCGGCCGGGCGCAGCCGGGCGGTTTTCCATGTCGCTGCTGGCAGGATCACCCGCCCGTCGGCAAGACGCTCCACGCGCACGACGTCGGGCAGCACGCTGCCGTTCACCTGCACGTCCAGCAGCAGCGTTTCGGGGCGGCGGCCCGGCGGCGGTGACGGTGGCGGGAGGGCGCTAGGCCGCGCCAGCGCCAGCAGCTCGCGCGCGGGAGCAGGTGCGGCGGGCGGCTGCACAGGCGGCTGGACAGCGGCCAGCGCAACCTGGAGAGGAGCAGGTGCAGCCGAAGGGCGCACCGGCGTCGGCGCCGTAGCCACGGGTGCGGCAACCGGTGCCGCAACGCGTGCGGGCGCCGGCGCGCGCGGCGCCTTCGGCGCGACGGCATCCAGCTGAAGCACCCAGCTGTCGGCCACACGCCGCAGGCGCGGCAACACGTCCTGGTCCACCTGCATCTCCAGGCGGGTGCCCTGTGGCGTGTCGCTCATCGTCATTGTCTGCAGCGGGCCCGAGCCGCCCGCCGGCACCTGCGGCAAGGGATGGCCGAGTGCAACCTGCGAAGCCTCCCACAGCAGGGCGACGCGGTAGGGCGGCGCCTGCGACGTGCCCGACCACATCAGCACCGGTTCGCTGGTGTTGCCGCGCAGCTGCACCTGAACGGCGGAATTGGGTTGCGGCACCAGGCTCACATCCAGCGGAGGCTGCGCGGACCAGGCGGGCGAAAGCACGGCTGCGCCCGCGAGAGCGGCCAAACCGTGCAATGGAAGCCGTGGGGGAGGGCGCATCAGCGAAGGCGAGGCGGCAGCTCCACGGACAGGGCACCGGCGGTGGTTTCGGCAGTGACGGTCACTGCGCCCGCCGAGGCCGGCGGATCGAGCGTCCACTGCTTCCAGCGGTCCGTGAGCACCGTCGCGGGCGAACCGATCTCGCGCTGCCATCCGGTGCCCGTGGCGACCAGCTTCAGCAGCTTGACGCGCTTGCCGCCCTGGTTGTCCAGGCGCACGCAGGCAGGAGCGGCTGCGCAGCGCACCAGTTGTGCATGGTGCTGGGTCTTCTCGCGCGTGCCGACGAAGACCGGCAGGCTGTGGCGGAACTGCAGGCGAACCGCGGCACTGTCGCCGGTACTCGGTGCGGTTTCCGTGGTGACGTCCTCCAGGATCAGCCGGTAGGCGAGTTCCTGCGCCGGCGGTTGCCGGCGCAGTGCCACGCGAAAGATCTGGCTTGCGCCCGGTGCCACATTGGCCACCGGCGGCACCACCAGCAGGTCGGCGCTTTCCGCGTAGCGGTCGGCACCCTCCACCTGTTCCCAGGCCAGCGCCTGGGCCTGAAACGTCATCGGCCTGTCGCTGTTGTTGCTGAGCGTGACGGACGCCACGCGGCGTGCCGCCGACAGCTCCACCAGCACCGGCGCGATCAGCTGGGCGCCGGCCGTGCCGGCGGCCAGGCCGAGCGCCAGGGCCGCGCCCAGCCGCAACAGACTGCGCCGCCAGCCGGCGCGGGAAGCGACAGTCATTGCCAGCCCGCCTGGGTTCAATAGTCGACGTTGACGGTGACCGTCTTTGCGTAGCTGCCGGCGGGCAGCGCCTTGAAGTTCGCCGCGAGGATGCGGCCGTGCAGCGCCACGGTCTGCAGGCTGCCGTTCTGCGTGATGGACAGGGTGTCCGCGCTTAAAGCGGCACTTGCCAGGTCGTTGGAGCCGGTGCAGGCCGACAGGCACAGGTTGAATGCCAGGGTGTGGGTGGCGCCGTCGTCCATCTCGCGCGTCGTGGCCGAGTAGATGGTGGGGCTGAGGCCGGTGCTGCAGGCCACCTGGAAGCCGGAGCCGCTGTTGGCGGCCTTGTTGCCGCTGCTGGCCAGCGCCACCACGGAGCCGAAGTCGATCGCCGCACCGGATGCGGAGATCTCGCAAGCGGCCGTCAGGGTGGTCTGCACATCGACGGAGCCTCCCACGGTGGCGGCGTGCGAGCTGAATGCCATGGAGGCGAGGCCGGCTGCGGCCAGCGCGGAAATAAGAATGCGTTTCGACATGATTTGGTTCCTCCAACGGTTTGAACAACACACCTGCGGGTCGCTGCCCTCGCCGTAACTCCTGCAGGTGTCCAGTCACTTTAGGGTTGAGGCGCCGCGCCACTGCTGCCGAGTTCCTTAGCGCGCCCTAGGCGAATTGCCTAAGCGCCTGCGCCACACGCCGCCACCCCCAGCGTGCTGCTGTGCCCGCCTACAATCGAAAGCTTTGGCCGCCGTGGCATTCCCGCAACGTGCGCGGCATCGGCCGGCCCTTCCAGGTCTCTATGCTCACTTTCCAGCAACTCATCCTGAAGCTGCAGTCGTACTGGGACGCCCAGGGCTGCGCGCTGCTGCAGCCGTACGACATGGAGGTCGGCGCCGGCACCTCGCACACCGCCACCTTCCTGCGCGCCATCGGCCCCGAGCCGTGGAAGGCCGCCTACGTGCAGCCCAGCCGGCGGCCGAAAGATGGCCGCTACGGCCAGAACCCGAACCGCATGCAGCACTACTACCAGTTCCAGGTGGTGTTGAAGCCCGCGCCGGCCGACATCCTGGAGCTGTACCTGGGCTCGCTGGAAGCGGTGGGATTCGACTTGAAGAAAAACGACATCCGTTTCGTCGAGGACGACTGGGAGAACCCGACACTGGGGGCGTGGGGCCTGGGCTGGGAAGTCTGGCTGAACGGCATGGAGGTGACGCAGTTCACCTACTTCCAGCAGGTCGGCGGCATCGACTGCAAGCCGATCACCGGCGAGATCACCTACGGCCTGGAGCGCCTTGCCATGTACCTGCAGGGCGTGGACAACGTCTACAACCTGCAGTGGACCGACGGCCTCACCTATGGCGACGTCTACCACCAGAACGAGGTGGAGCAGTCCACCTACAACTTCGAGCACAGCGACGCCGAGTTCCTGTTCACCGCCTTCGGCGCGTACGAGAAGCAGGCCGGGCACCTGATGGAGCAGCAGCTGGCGCTGCCCGCCTACGAGCAGGTGCTGAAGGCCGCGCACACCTTCAACCTGCTGGACGCGCGCGGCGCGATCAGCGTGACCGAACGCGCGGCCTACATCGGCCGCATCCGCAACCTGGCGCGCAGCGTGGCGCAGAGTTACTACGAGAGCCGCGAGCGGCTGGATTTTCCGATGGCGCCGCGCGAATGGGTGGCGCGGATGCAGAAGAAGGCGGCTTGAGATGGCAGCGACAACCAAGAACCTGCTGGTCGAACTGTTCGTCGAGGAACTGCCGCCCAAGGCGCTCAAGAAGCTTGGCGAGGCGTTTGCGAACGAGATTTTCGGAACATTGCGCAAGCTCGACTATCTCGACGCTGCATCTATTCAAACGGTTTATGCCTCCCCTCGCAGGCTTGGCGTCCACATCACAGCGGTTCGATCGGTTTGTCCCGATGTGCCCGTCCGAACACGGCTGCTGCCGGTTGGTGTTGCGTTCGGGCCGGCTGGCGAGCCGTCGGACTCCCTGCTGAAACGCCTCGACAAGGAGGGAGCATCTCTCGCTGAAACCAAGCGCGCCTTTGAAGGCGGAAAGGAGTTCGTGTTTCTTGAGAGATTGGCGGTGGGCCGGCCGCTTGTGGATGGATTGCAGGGCGCACTGCTGGTTGCCATCGAGAACCTGCCGATTCCCAAGGTCATGACCTACCAGCTAGCCGACGGGACGGACGTGAAATTCGTGCGGCCGGCGCATGCGCTGGTCGCGCTGCACGGCAACGAGGTGGTGCCGGTGCAGGCGCTGGGCCTGCAGGCCGGACGCACCACGCGCGGCCACCGCTTCGAAGCCGCTGTCGAACGCATCGAGATCGCGGATGCCGACAGCTATGCGCAAACGCTGGAGCGCGACGGCGCGGTCATCGCGAGCTTCCAGGCCCGCCGCGCCGAGATCGCGCGGCAGCTCGCCGACGCTGCGCAGAAGGTCGGCGGCGGCGTGCAGCCGATCGATGACGCCGCGCTGCTGGACGAAGTGACGGCGCTGGTCGAGCGGCCCAACGTTCTGGTCTGCGCGTTCGAGCGCGAGTTCCTCGACGTGCCGCAGGAATGCCTCATCCTCACGATGAAGGCCAACCAGAAATACTTTCCGCTGCTGGATGCCGGCGGCAAGCTCACCAACAAATTCCTGGTGGTCAGCAACATCCGCCCGGCCGACGCCAGCGCCGTGGTCGGCGGCAACGAGCGCGTGGTGCGCCCGCGCCTGGCCGACGCCAAATTCTTCTTCGACCAGGACCGCAAGAAGCCGCTGGAGTCGCGCGTTGCCGGCCTGTCGAAGGTGGTCTACCACAACAAGCTGGGCACCCAGGGCGAGCGCATCGAGCGCGTGCGCGCCATTGCCAGGGTGATCGGCGCGCGGCTGGGCGACGACTTGCTCGCGCACAACGCCGACCGCGCGGCGCTGCTCGCCAAGGCCGACCTGCTGACCGACATGGTGGGCGAATTCCCCGAGCTGCAGGGCATCATGGGCGGCTACTACGCGCGCCACGACGGCCTGGGCGAGGACATCGCCTTCGCCATCGAGGACCACTACCGTCCGCGCTTCGCCGGCGACGCGCTGCCGCGCAACCGCGTCGGCCTGGTGGTCGCGCTGGCCGACAAGCTGGAAACGCTGGCCGGCCTGTTCGCCATCGGGCAATTGCCCACCGGCGACAAGGACCCGTTCGCGCTGCGCCGCCATGCGCTGGGCATCGTGCGCATGCTGATGGGGCAGGACCTGCCGCTGGCCGTCGGCGAGCTGGTCGCCCAGGCGCTGGCCCTGTTCCCGCAGGCCGAGGCCAAGACCGGCGCGCTGCTGGCCGACTTCATCTTCGAACGCCTGGCGGGCCTGCTGCGCGAGCAGGGCTACAGCACGCAGGAAGTCGACGCGGTGCTGGCGCTGCGCCCGCAGCGCCTGGGCGACGTCGCCAAGCGGCTCGCCGCGGTGCGGGCCTTCGCTGCGCTGCCGGAAGCGCCCGCGCTGGCGGCCGCCAACAAGCGCATCGGCAACATCCTGAAGAAGGCCGACGGCCGGGTCGATCCGCACGTGAGCGACGTGCTGCTGCAGGAGGACGCGGAAAAGGCGCTCCACGCCGCCATGGGCAGCATCGGGCCGCAGGCGCATGCGCAGTTCGAGGCGGGCGACTACACCGCTTCGCTGCAGACCCTGGCCGCCCTGCGCGGCCCGGTGGATGCGTTCTTCGATGGCGTGATGGTCAACGCCGAGCAGCCGGACCTGCGCCTGAACCGGCTCGGCCTGCTGTCGATGCTGCACCAGGCGATGAACCGCGTGGCGGACCTGTCGCGGTTGGCAAGCTGAAGCGTGGACCGGATAATCGACGCGTGAACCGGCAGCAACAGATCGACGACTTCCTGCTGGAAATGCATCGGCTCGCAGTGGCGCGCCTTCGTGCGGAGCCTGCCCGGATCGCGGACGTTGCCGCCTTGCTGGCGCGCTGGCGCGCGCTGAACGGCGAAACCCGCTCGGACGCCTACCGTGATGAATGGAACCAACTGGTCGCACTCGGCGTCGAGGCGATTGAGCGTGAAGCATGCGCGCCCACCGAACACGCCGCCGCACTGCGCAACATCTCCCCACTGTCGGTGCTGGTGACCCAGCAAGAGCGCGGTGCGCTGCTGCGTGCCGCACGGCGCGCTTCGCCATGAAGCGGTCCGAAGTCGAGCACGTGCTGCGCGCGGCCGCGGCCATCACGCAGGAGCATTCCTTTGTGGTGGTGGGCAGCCAGGCGATTCTGCTGGCCTATCCGCACGCACCCGAAGAGTTGCTGGTGTCGCGTGAGCTCGATTTATATCCGGCGCTCAATCCCGGGAAGGCCGACCTGATCGATGGCGCGATCGGTGCCATGTCGAGTTTCGACGAAACGTTCGGCTATCACGCCGATGGCGTCGGCCCCGAAACTGCCGTGATGTCGTCGGATTGGCAGAGTCGAATGCAGTTGTTTTATGTGGGCGGCCGTCGCATGCTCGATGCCGACGTCCTGCTGCAGCGCATCGGCCAGCTGGACATCGCTGCGCATCCTGTCGCCGCTATTTCCGAATGGGCGCGCCGCCGGTCCCTGGAGGCTCGATCCGCATGAAACTCGCCATCCTCGACCGCGACGGCACCATCAACGCCGACAGCGACGAGTTCATCAAGTCGCCCGACGAATGGCAGCCGCTGCCCGGGGCGCTGGAGGCGATCGCGCGGCTGAACCATGCGGGCTGGCACGTGGTGGTGGCGTCCAACCAGTCGGGCCTGGGCCGCGGCCTGTTCGACGTGGCGACGCTCAACGCCGTGCACGCCAAGATGCACAAGGCGCTGGCGGCCGTCGGCGGGCGCATCGACGCCGTGTTCTATTGCCCGCACAGCCCGGACGAGGGCTGCCGCTGCCGCAAGCCGCTGCCGGGGCTGTTCGAGCAGATCGGCGAGCGCCTGGGCGTCGACCTGAAGCAGGTGCCGGTGGTCGGCGACACGGTGCGCGACCTGCAGGCAGGCGTGGCGGTCGGCTGCGCGCCGCACCTGGTGCTCACCGGCAAGGCCGCCGCGCTGCGCGGCCAGCCGCTGCCGGCGGAGTTTCCCGCCGGCACGCAGGTGCACGAGGACCTCTGCGCGTTCGCCGACTGGCTGGTCAAGCGCGTCCCGCCGCCCGCCAAGCCGGCCTGAGCGCGGCCGTCAACCGCGCTGCCATGGCCTTCCTGCGCTCGCTCCTCCACGCCCTCTGGATGCTGCTGACGGTGATTCCTTGGGCCATCATCATGCTGGTGGCCTCGCTCTGGCGGCGCGGCGTGCCGCTGTACTGGATGGCGGTGCGCTGGCTCGGCTGGGCGGTGCACGGGGCACGGGTGCTGTGTGGCGTGCGCTGGCGCGTGCACGGCATGGAACACCTGCCGCAGGGCGAACGCAGTCCCGCCATCCTGCTGGTCAAGCACCAGTCCACGCTGGAAACCTTTTTGATGCCGGTGCTGATGCCGCATCCGCTCGCCTTCGTGTTCAAGAAGGAGCTGCTGCGCGTGCCGTTCTTCGGCTGGGCCATGGGCCGGCTGGACATGGTGCACATCGACCGCAACCAGCGCGCGCAGGCCTTCAACAAGGTGGTGGCGCAGGGCCGGCTGCTGCTGGACCAGGGCATTTGGATCATCATGTTCCCGGAGGGCACGCGCATCGCGCGCGGCCAGCAGGGCAGCTACAAGAACGGCGGCACGCGGCTCGCGGTGGAGACCGGCGCGCCGGTGATCCCGGTGGCGGTGACGTCCGGCAAGTGCTGGCCGCGCAAGGCATTCGTCAAGCGCGCCGGCGTGGTCGACGTGTCCATCGGCCGGCCCATCCCCAGCGCCGGCCGCAGCGCCGACGAGCTCATGCGCGAAGTGGAAACCTGGATCGAAGCCGAGATGCGGCGGCTCGATCCCGGGGCCTACGCCACATCGGCGGACGCCGCCCCCTCGCCGGCGCCCTGACGCGGACTTTTTGCGCGCGGCGCGTGCCGCGCGAACGGTACACTGCCCCGCATGCGGTCTCCGTTCCAGCTCCTGCTCGATCTGTTCGACGAGCCGAAACCGCCTCCCGCGCCTGCGCCACCCCCACCCGCCGCCGCCACGCCGCCTGCGCCACCGCAGGCGCCGGCCGTGGAGCTGGACACGCTGCTGGCGCCGCAACGCTTTCGCCATCCCGCGGCCAACCGCGAGGTGCTGCTGGGCGAGCTGCACGTGGCCTACGAATTCCGCCGCGCCAAGCGCCGCAACATCGGCTTCGTGGTCGGCCCCGACGGCCTGACCGTCAGCGCGCCGCGCTGGGTGCCGCTGGCCGAGGTGGACGCGGCGCTGCGCACCAAGGCGCGCTGGATCGCCGCCAAGCTGCAGCAGGCGGGCAAACGCCGCGAGCGCATCGAGGCCGCGCGCATTGCCTGGAAAGACGGCGCGACGTTTCCTTTCCTGGGCGAACCGGTGATCGTGGTGCTCGACCCGCGCCATGCGTTCGAAGAGGCCGGCTGCATGCTGCACGCGGCCGACGGCGGCTTGCCCGGCGTCGCGCGCCATACCCTGCACGTGGGGGTGGCGCAGAACGCCGAGCCGGCGCAGATCCGCGACGCGGTGCAGGCTTGGCTGATGCGCCAGGCCAAGCGCGTGTTCACCGAGCGGCTCGACCACTTCGCGCCGCAGCTGGGCGTGCAATGGCGGCGGCTCTCCCTCAGCAGCGCCGGCACCCTGTGGGGCACGGCGCGCAACGACGGCTCGATCCGCCTGAATTGGCGGCTGGTGCATTTCCGCATGCCGGTGGTCGACTACGTGGTGGCGCACGAACTCAGCCATTTGCATGTAATGGACCACAGCCCCCGTTTCTGGGACACCGTGCGGGCAGTGGTGCCCGACTACGCATCGCTGCGTGCGCAGCTCAAGGAAGAGGCGCTGCCCCCCTGGTGATCCGCGCCGGCGCCCGCCGCACGGCGCATGGGCACCGCGTACACTGATCCACGCGCGGCGCGGCGCGCGCAACACAAAGGAGCCATGCTGTGCAAGGCAGGCTGAGTCTGCGGGAGCGGCTGGTGCTGCTGGTCCTCGCGGCCGTGCTGCCGCTGGCCATCCTGTCCGTGTGGTTCGCGGCGCGGGAGAACGACGCCAGCGCGGCGCGCGCGCAGTCGCAGCTGAAATTCACCGCCTCGGCCATCGCCAGCTACCAGGACCGCGCGGTCGAATCGGCCCAGCTGCTGCTGGGGGTCATTGCCTCGGTGCCGCAGCTGCGCCAGATGCAGCGCGGCGGCTGCGACAGCTTCTTCGAGAACCTGCGCGGCCGCTACCCGGTGTACGCCAACATCGGCGTGGTGGATACCGGCGGGCAGATGATCTGCGATGCCAACGCCGGGCCGCGCGGAACCGTCGCACGCGCGCGTTCTGCCTACGGGCAGGCGGTGGCCGAGCGGCGCTTCGCGGTCGGCCAGGCCCAGTTCGGCAGCCTCACCGGACGCTTCGTGCTGCCTTTTGCGCACCCGTTGATGGACGGCGACGAGGTGATCGGCGCGGCCTTTGCCTCGCTGGACCTGGAGCACGCAAGCAACCTGCTCGCCCGCATGGACCTGCCCGCCGGCGCCCAGGTGTTCGTTGCCGACCGGCGCGGCCAGGTGCTGATGGAATACCCGCGCGGCGCCGCCACCCGGGGCGGCCGCGCGCTCGCCGATCCCGTCTTGCGCGAGGCCGCCCTTACCATGAAGCCGCTGGTGGGGGAGCTGACCGATGTCGCCGGCGAGCGCCGCCTCTATGCCGCGGTGCCTAGCCAGGGCGTGGGCGGCGAGAATTTCCTGTCGGTCGTGAGCCTGGGCCGCGCGCAGGCCACGGCCGGCGCGCACGACCAGCTGGGCGACCTGCTGCCGGTGGTCGCGCTGACCCTGCTGACGGGGCTCGCCGCGGCGTGGTGGGTAGGCGGACGCGTGATCGTCAAGCCGACCAAGCAGATCCTGGGCGTGGTGCGGCGGCTGGAGCAGGGCAAGCTGGACGCGCGGGTGCCGCTGCAGGCCCGCAGCACCCGCGGCGAGTTCATGCGCATCGGCGCCGCGTTCAACCTCATGGCCGAGTCGCTGCAGCTGCGACAGGCCGACCTGGAGGCGGAGCTGGGGCGCAGCCGCAGCGCCTACGCGGTGCTGGACACCGTGCTCAACAGCATGCAGGAGGGACTGATCGCGGTGGACCGCATGGGCCAGCTGATGATGGTCAACCGCGCCGCCGAGCACCTGTTCCCGCTGGAAGGCGCCAAGGTCATGCCCGAGGACTGGCCGCGCCACTTCGGCCTGTACCGGCCCGGCACGCAGCAGCTGTTCGAGACGCAGGACATGCCGTTCGCGCGCGCCATGCGCGGCGCCAGCGGCGAGCTGCTGGTGCTGGCGCGCAACCCGCTGATCGCGCAGGGCCGGCTGCTGCGCTGCAGCTACCAGCCGCTGTACCGCGAGGAGGGCATCACCGGCGCGCTGGTGGTGTTCACCGACGTCACCGCGCTGGAGCGCGCCGAGTCCGACCTGGTGCTGCTGCGCAACGCGGTGGCGCGGCTCAACGACATCGTGCTGATCACGCTGGCGGCGCCGCTGGACCCCCCGGGCCCGCGCATCGTGTTCGTCAACGAAGCCTTCGAGCGGCTCACCGGCTATTCGGCGCGCGAGGCGATCGGCCAGACGCCGCGCATGCTGCAGGGGCCGGACACCGACCGCGCCACGCTGGACCGCATCCGCTCGGCGCTGGCGCAGGGACTGCCGGTACGCGAAGAACTGGTGAACTACACCAAGCAGGGCCGCCCGTTCTGGGTCGAGCTGGACATCGTGCCGATGGCCAACGAGGCCGGCCAGTACACCCACTGGATCGCCGTGCAGCGCGACGTCACCGCGCGCAAGCAGGCCGAGCAGGCGCTGCTGGCCGGCGAGCGCGAGCTGCAGGACTTCAGCCGCATGCTGCAGCGCACGGCCGAGGCGGCGCAGGCGATCGCACGCCACCAGGTGATGCAGCAGACCATGGACGAGGTGGTGGAGCAGGCGCGGCGCGTGATTGGGGCGCACCAAGCCGTGCTGAGCCTCACCACCGACAACGACTGGGCGCAGGTGATCACCGCCTTGTCGCTGTCGGACAAGTACGCGCAGTGGCGGGGCAGCCCGATCTCGCCGCCCGAGGGCACCGGCATCTACGCCGTGGTCTGCGAAACCGGCCGGCCGCTGCGCCTCACGCAGGACGCGCTGACGGCGCACCCGCGCTGGCGCAATTTCGGCGCGTTCGCCGCGCAGCATCTGTCGCTGCGCGGCCTGCTGGCGGTGCCGCTGGTCAACGGCCGCGGCGAAAACATCGGGCTGCTGCAGCTGTCCGACAAATTCGAGGGCGAGTTCACCGAACGCGACGAATACGTGGCCATCGAGCTGGCGCATCTGGCGTCGATCTCGATCGAGAACGCACGCCTGTTCGAGCAGATCCGCGAGCTCAACGCCAACCTGGAGTCGCGCATCGCCTACCGCACGGCCGAACTCGCGCGCCAGGAAAAGCGCTACCGCGTGCTGGCCGAGCAGGCGCCCGAAGTGGTGTGGAACGTCGACCCGCAAGGCCAGGTCACCTACCTGAACCGCGCCTGGTACGAGCTGGCCGGCGGTGCGCCGCACGACTGGCTGGGCGAAGGCTGGCTGAGTGTCATCCATCCCGAGGATCTGGCGCAGATGCGCCGGGCCTGGAAGCGCTCGCGCGAGCGGCTGGAGCCGTTCAGCGGCATGCGGCGCATCTGTGGGCGCGACGGCGCCTGGCACACCATGTCCTACCGCGCGGCGCCGGTGCTGGACGCGCAGGGCGGCGTGGAGTTCTGGGTCGGCATCGACTCCGACATCACCGAGCTGAAGGCCATCGAGGCGGCGCTGCGCGACACCAACGCGGAGCTGGAGGCGTTCTCCTACTCGGTGTCGCACGACCTGCGCGCGCCGCTGGGCGCGATCGGCGGCTTCAGCAAGGCGCTGGAGCAGCGCATCGGCCCGCTGGCCGACGAGAGGGCGCGCCACTACCTGGCGCGCATCGAAGCCGGCGTGCTGAAGATGGAGCAGCTGATCGAGGCCATGCTGGCGCTGTCGCGCGTGACGCGCGCGCCGCTCAGCCATGCCATGGTGGACCTGAGCGCCATCGCGGGCGAGACGGTGGACAACCTGCGCATCCAGGCGCCCGAGCGGCAGGTCGACGTCCAGGTGCACGACGGCCTGCAGGTGCAGGGCGACGACAGGCTGCTGCGCGCGCTGCTGGAAAACCTGCTGGGCAACGCCTGGAAGTTCACCGCCGGCGCGCAGCCGGCGCGCATTGAGGTCGGGCGCACGGACGAGGGTGCCTTTTTCGTGCGCGACAACGGCGTGGGCTTCGACATGGCCTACGCCGGCAAGCTGTTCACCGCCTTCCAGCGCCTGCACACCGAAGCCGAATTCGCCGGCACCGGCATCGGCTTGGCAACCGTGCGGCGCGTGGTGATGCGCCACCAGGGCAAGGTCTGGGTCGAGTCCGTGCCCGGCGAGGGCACGACCTTCTATTTCACGCTGGGCTGAACCGCCAAACCCCGTCGGCGCCGCGCGTGCGCTGCAGCTGCCCCGCATGCCACAGCAGGTGCAGGTGCGCAACCGCCTCGCCCATGGCGAAGGTGGTCTGGTGCAGGTCGAGCACACGCTTGAACAGGATCGGCAGCACGTCGGCGGCGCTGTGCGGGCGTTCGGCGCAGGCCTGCATCACCTCGGCCAGGCGCGCGTCGTGGTGCTCGTGCAGCTGCTCGACGCGCCGGTGCATGCCGCGAAACGGCTTGCCGTGCGAGGGCAGCACCAGCGTGTCGGGGGGCAGCGCGCGGAACTTGTCGATGGACGACAGGAATAGCGCCAGCGCGTTCGACTCGGGCTCGATGTCGTACACGCTCACGTTGGTGGAAATGCGCGGCAGCAGCATGTCGCCGCTGATCAGCACGTCCAGCTCCTCGCAGAACAGCGCGATGTGCTCGGGCGCGTGCCCGTAGCCCGCGATGCAGCGCCATCCGTTGCCGCCGATGGCGAGCACGTCGCCTTCCAGCATGCGGCGAAAGCTCGGCGGAACCGCCGGCACCATGCCCGGTAGTAGTTGGCGCGCGCGCGGATCTTCTCGATCGACTCCGGATCGCTCAGGCCCTGCGAGGCGAAGAAGCGCGCCGCGCTTTCGCCGCCGAAGCCGGTGGTGCTCTGCGAGGCCATGCGCGCGGCGTTGTAGTCGGTGGCGCTGATCCACAGCGGCGCGTTCCAGCGCTCGCACAGCCAGTGCGCCAGGCCGATGTGGTCCGGGTGCATGTGGGTGACGACCACGCGCAGGATCGGCAGACCCTGCAGCGCGTTGGCGAACACCGCCTCCCACTGCGCCTTGGCCTCGTCGCGCGTGATGCAGCAATCCACCGCGGTCCAGCCGGCGCGCCCGTCGATCTCGTCGCGCAGCAGCCACAGGTTGATGTGGTCCAGCGCGAACGGCAGTGCCATGCGGATCCACTGCACGCCGGGCGCTACCTCGATGGTGTGTCCAGGAAGCGGCAGCGTGTCGCCGAGAGGGTAGTGCAGCTCTTGTTCCTGGAGGTTCATGCGTGGGTACCGCGAGTGTGAACAGGCCCTGATTGACGTTGACGTAAACGTCAGATGTAATGGCCCATTGTAGGGAACCCACATGACCCGCTTGTCCGTTGCCGTCGCGCAGGCGACCGCTTCCGCGATGCCCACCAACACGACGTTCACCATCAGCGACCTGGCGCGCGAGTTCGACCTCACCACCCGCGCCATCCGCTTCTACGAGGACATGGGCCTGCTGCAGCCGGAGCGGTCCGGCCCGGGCGGGCGCAACCGCGTCTACAGCAGCCGCGACCGCACCCGCCTGAAGCTCACCCTGCGCGCCAAGCGCCTCGGGCTGTCCCTGACCGAGGCCAAGGACATCATCGACATGTACGACAGCCCGCGCGACACCGGGCCGCAGCTGCGCAAGTTCCTCACCGTCCTGGCCGAGCACCGCCGGCAGCTGGAAGAGCAGATGGCCGAGCTGCAGGCCAACCTGGACGAGGTGAAGACCCACGAGCGCGAGGCGCGGGCGCTGCTGGGCAAGTTCGAGAAACGTGCCTGAACTGGTATAGTTGACGTTTACGTAAACGTCAACTGGGGAGTTGCCATGGCCGTGCCGTCTTTTGAACCCGCGGACGCCGGTTTCGCCGATCGCGTGCGCGCCAGCTTCGAGCGCCAGGGCGCGCTGAAGACCTTCAACGTCGCGCTCACGGCGGTGGAGCCGGGCCGCTCGGTGATGGAGTTCCCCTGGTCCGAGCAGGTGACGCAGCAGCACGGCTTCGTGCATGCCGGCGTGCTGGGCGCGGTAATGGACACCGCATGCGGCTATGCCGCCTTCAGCCTGATGCCCGCCGACGCGGCGGTGCTCACCATCGAATACAAGGTCAACCTGCTGGCGCCCGCGCGCGGCCAGCTGTTCCGCGTCCAGGGCGAGGTGCTCAAGCCGGGCCGCACCATCACGGTGTCCGAAGGCCGTGCCTGGGCGCTGGACGGCGAAAAAGAAAAACTCGTTGCCACCATGACCTGCACCCTCATGGCCGTGTTCGGCCGTGAAGGCATCCAGCACTAAGGAGACACCATGCAACTGCCCGGCCTGAACTTCCAGCTCGGCGAAGACATCGACGCGCTGCGCGACGCGGTGCACGCCTTCGCCCAATCCGAGATCGCGCCGCGCGCCGGCGAGATCGACCGCAGCGACCAGTTCCCGATGGACCTGTGGCGCAAGATGGGCGAGCTCGGCGTGCTGGGCATCACGGTGCCCGAGGAGTACGGCGGCGCCGGCATGGGCTACCTGGCGCACATGGTGGCCATGGAAGAAATCTCGCGCGCTTCGGCCTCGGTGGGCCTGTCGTACGGCGCGCACAGCAACCTGTGCGTCAACCAGATCAAGCGCAACGGCAGCGACGCGCAAAAGAAGAAGTACCTGCCCAGGCTGATCTCCGGCGAGCACGTGGGCGCGCTGGCCATGAGCGAGTCCGGCGCCGGCAGCGACGTGATCTCCATGAAGCTGAAGGCCCAGGACAAGGGCGGCTACTACCTGCTCAACGGCAGCAAGTTCTGGATCACCAACGGCCCCGATGCCGACACGCTGGTGGTGTATGCCAAGACCGAGCCCGAGCTGGGCGCGCGCGGGGTCACCGCGTTCCTGATCCAGAAGGGCATGAAGGGCTTTTCCATCGCCCAGAAGCTCGACAAGCTGGGTATGCGCGGCAGCCACACCGGCGAGCTGGTGTTCCAGGACGTCGAGGTGCCGGCCGAGAACGTGCTGGGCATGCTGAACGGCGGCGCCAAGGTGCTGATGAGCGGGCTGGACTACGAGCGCGCGGTGCTCGCCGCCGGCCCCATCGGCATCATGCAGGCGGTAATGGACAACGTCATTCCGTACATCCACGACCGCAAGCAGTTCGGCCAGAGCATCGGCGAATTCCAGCTCATCCAGGGCAAGGTCGCCGACATGTACACGGTGCTGCAGGCGGCGCGCGCCTACTGCTACATGGTGGGCAAGAACCTCGACCTGCTGGGCAGCGAGCACGTGCGCCAGGTGCGCAAGGACTGCGCGTCGGTCATCCTGTACTGCGCCGAGAAGGCCACCTGGATGGCCGGTGAGGGCATCCAGGTCTACGGTGGCAACGGCTACATCAACGAGTACCCGCTGGGCCGCCTGTGGCGCGACGCCAAGCTGTACGAAATCGGCGCCGGCACCAGCGAAGTCCGCCGCATGCTGATCGGCCGCGAGCTGTTCGCCGAGACGATGTAAACATGACCGCCATCCAAGACCTGTTCGCCCACAACCGTGCCTGGGCCGCGGAGATGGAGCGCACGCGTCCGGGCTTCTTCTCGGGGCTCACGCAGCAGCAGCGCCCGAAATTCATGTGGATCGGCTGCTCCGACAGCCGTGTGCCGGCCAACCAGATCACCGGGTTGGAGCCGGGCGAGGTGTTCGTGCACCGCAACGTCGCCAACATCGTCGTGCACTCCGACCTGAACGCGCTGTCGGCGATCCAGTTCGCGGTGGAGATGCTCAAGGTCGAACACATCATGGTGGTGGGCCACTACGGCTGCGGCGGCGTGCAGGCGGCGCTGCACGGCACGCGCATCGGTCTGGCGGACAACTGGATCCGCCACATCCAGGACGTGCGCGACCGGCATCGCGGCATTCTGGAGAAGGTGGGCGACGCGCACCGGCTGGACGCGCTGGTGGAACTCAACGTGATCGAGCAGGTGGTCAATGTCTGCGTCAGCACGGTGATGACCGACGCCTGGGCCAAGGGGCAGAAAGTCAGCGTGCACGGCTGGGCCTTCGGCGTGCACGACGGCCTGCTGCAGGACCTGCGCATGACCGTCTCCGGCCACGACGCGATCGAGCCGGCGTACCACGCGGCGATCGACACCGTGACGGCCAAGCGCCGGTAGCAGCGGAGGCGGCAGCGATGTTCCCCCAGCGCCTGGACTCGCCGCAAGCCTACGACATCGCGCGGGCCATGCGCGACGGCTTCGACCGGCACTACGAGCTGTTCCGCACCGAGTCCGCGCGCGCCAAGCAGCGCTTCGAAACCGCCGACTGGCACGGCCAGCAGCGCGCGCAGCGCGGGCGCATCGAGTTCTACGACCTGCGCGTGCGGGAAGCCGTGACGCGGCTGGAAAACGAATTCAAGGCCGGCGCGCTGCCGATGGAGGTGTGGCAGCAGGTCAAGCTGCACTACATCGGCCTCCTGATCGACCACCACCAGCCGGAACTGGCGGAGACCTTTTTCAACTCGGTCACCACCAAGATCCTGCACCGCACGTACTTCCACAACGACTTCATCTTCGTGCGGCCGGCGGTCAGCACCGAGTACATCGAAAACGACGAGCCGGCCGCCACGCCGACCTACCGCTCCTACTACCCCACGCGCGAGACGCTGCAGGAAACGCTGGTGCGCATCGTCGACAACTACCGCCTGCAGCGGGAGTTCGACGACCTGCAGCGCGACGCCGGCTTCGTGCTGGAAGCGATGAGCGCGCGGCTGCACCAGGTGAAGCTGCGCGCCAACTTCCAGATCCAGGTGCTGTCGTCCCTGTTCTTCCGCAACAAGGGCGCCTACGTGGTGGGCAAGATCATCAACGGCTTCAACGAGCTGCCGTTCGCGCTGCCGATCCTGCACAACCGGGCGGGAAAATTGGTGATCGACGCCTGCCTGTTCGGCGAGGACGACCTGCAGATGCTGTTCAGCTTCGCGCGGGCCTACTTCATGGTGGACATGGGCGTGCCGGCGGCCAGCGTGCAGTTCCTGCGCTCTCTCATGCCGCGCAAGCCGCGCGCCGAAATCTACAACGCGCTGGGCCTGGCCAAGCAGGGCAAGACGCTGTTCTACCGCGACTTCCTCTACCACCTGAAGCATTCCAGCGACAAGTTCCGCATCGCGCCCGGCATCAAGGGCATGGTGATGCTGGTGTTCGACCTGCCGTCGTTCCCGTTCGTCTTCAAGGTCATCAAGGACTTCTACCCGCCGCCCAAGGACACTTCGCGCGAGCAGATCCAGGGCAAGTACCTGCTGGTCAAGCAGCACGACCGTGTCGGCCGCTTGGCCGACACGCTGGAGTACAGCGAGGTGGCGTTCGCGCGCGAGCGCTTCGAGGACGACCTGATCGACGAGATCCGCAAGTTCGCGCCCAGCCAGCTGGAAATCTCCGACCGCGACGGCGACGGCCACGACGAGGTGGTCATCAAGCACCTCTACATCGAGCGGCGCATGATCCCGCTGAACATCTACCTGCAGGAAGCGTTCGACGCCAGCAAGAGCGCCGACCCGGCGGTGGCAGCCGCCGCGCAGGAGCAGATCGCGCACGCGGTGGTCGACTACGGCAACGCCATCAAGGACCTGGTGTCGGCCAACATCTTCCCGGGCGACATGCTGTGGAAGAACTTCGGCGTCACGCGCAACGGCAAGGTCGTGTTCTACGACTACGACGAGATCGAATACATCACCGACTGCAACTTCCGCAAGGTGCCCGAGCCGCGCAACGAAGAGGAAGAAATGTCGGGCGAGATCTGGTATTCGGTCGGCCCGCACGACGTGTTCCCCGAAACCTTCGCGCCGTTCCTGCTCGGCAACGCGGCGGTGCGCGAGGTGTTCATGAAGCACCATGCCGACCTGCTGGACCCGGCGTTCTGGCAGGCCCACAAGGAGCGTATCGCCGCCGGCCACGTGCACGACGTCTTTCCCTACGAGCGCGACAAGCGCTTCGCGCGCAGGCAGGCGGGCGCGGCCCTTGCTGCCGGGCCGGTGGAGGCCGATGCGTGAACGCGGCCATGCGCGACGCCTGGGAGCTGGCGAGCTTCATCGTCACGGCGCTGGGCCTGCCGGTCGCCATCCTGTTCTTCGCCTGGGAGCAGCGCAAGGAGCGCGACAACGAGGAAGAAGAGGCGTACCAGCTGCTGAGCAACGCCTACAACGAATTCCTCAAGGTCGTGCTGGCGCATCCCGATTTGCAGCTGCGAACCAACGACCCGCTGGCCGATCCAACCGCGGAGCAGCGCGAGCGGATGCTGGTGATTTTCGATATGCTGATCTCGTTGTTCGAGCGCGCCTACCTCGTGGCCTACAAGTCCCGCATGAGCGAGACCGAGGCGCGGCGCTGGAACAGCTGGGACGACTACATGCGCGAGTGGTGCCACCGCGAGGACTTCCGCAACGCGCTGCCCCTGCTGCTGCGCGGCGAGGACGCGGAATTCCAGGATTACATCCGCCGTGTTGCCGAAGAGGAACACGGCCCCATGATTCTTCATCACACCAGCTGACCAAAAGGAGCTTTCCATGTCCGAATCCATCGTCATCGTCGGTGCCGCCCGCACCCCCATGGGCAACTTCCAGGGCGACTTCGCCTCGCTGTCCGCGTCCGACCTGGGCGCAGCCGCGATCAAGGCCGCCGTGGAGCGCGCCGGCATTCCCAACGACGCCGTCGGCGAAGTGCTGATGGGCAACTGCCTGATGGCCGGCCAGGGCCAGGCGCCGGCCCGCCAGGCCGCGCACAAGGCCGGGCTGCCGCGCAGCACCGGCGCCATCACGCTGTCCAAGATGTGCGCCTCCGGCATGCAGGCCGTGATGTTCGCCAACGACATGCTGTTGGCCGGCACGCACGAGATCCTGGTGGCCGGCGGCATGGAAAGCATGACCAATGCGCCCTATCTCCTGCTCAAGGGCCGCGGCGGCTACCGCATGGGCCATGACCGCATCTTCGACCACATGACGCTCGACGGCCTGGAAGACGCCTACGAACCCGGCCGCGCCATGGGCACCTTCGGCGAGGACTGCGCGGCCAAGTACGGCTTCACGCGCGAGCAGCAGGACGCCTTCGCCCGCGACTCGGTGCTGCGCGCGCAGCGCTCGGCCGTGGCCGGCGGCGCCTTCGCCGCCGAAGTGGTGCCGGTTGCCGTGAAGGACCGTGCCGGCGAGCGCGTGATCTCCCTCGACGAAGGCCCGGGCAAGGTCAAGGTCGACAAGATCCCGCTGCTCAAGCCCGCGTTCAAGAAAGATGGCGGCACCATCACCGCGGCGTCGGCCTCGTCCATCAACGACGGCGCCGCCGCCATGGTGCTGATGACCGGCTCCACCGCCGCGCGCGTGGGCGCCAGGCCGCTGGCGCGCATCGTGTCGCACGCCGTGCATTCGCAGGAACCCAACTGGTTCACCACCGCGCCCATCGGCGCCACGCAGAAGGCGCTGCAGAAGGCCGGCTGGAAGGTCAGCGACGTCGACCTGTGGGAAATCAACGAAGCCTTCGCCGTGGTGCCGATGGCGCTGATGCACGACCTGAAGGTGTCGCCCGACATCGTCAACGTCAACGGCGGCGGCCTGGTGCTGGGCCACCCGATCGGCGCGTCCGGCGCGCGCATCCTGGTTACGCTGATCCACGCCATGCAGGCGCGCGGCGCCAAGCGCGGCCTGGCCACGCTGTGCATCGGCGGCGGCGAAGGTACGGCCATGACGGTCGAGCTGCTGTAAGCGCCATGGCCACGGTCCTGGTCCTTGGCGCCTCGCGCGGCATCGGGCTGGAATTCGTGCGCCAGTACCGGGCCGACTGGGACCGCGTCATCGCCACCGCGCGCGACGACGCGGGCTGCCAGCGCATCGAGGCGCTGGGCGCGCAGGCGCTGCGGCTGGACGTCACCGACCCGGCCAGCACCAGCGGCCTGGCCTGTCAGCTCGATGGCGAGAAGATCGACCTGGCGCTCTACGTCGCGGGCGTCTACACCACGGCCGGCGCGACCGAGCCGCCGACCCGCGAAGACTTCGACCGCGCCATGCACACCAACGTGCTGGGCGCCATGCAGGTCATTCCGCAGGTCGCGCCGCTGGTGGAGGCCACGGGCGGCAGATTCGTCTTCGTCACCAGCAAGATGGCGCACTTCGCCAGCGTGGACTCCAGCCTGGGCTGGGTCTACCGCGTGAGCAAGGCTGCGCTCAACATGGCGGTGGTGGCCGCGCAGCCTGACTATCCCAAGGCCATCATGGCCGTTATCAGCCCGGGCTGGGTGAAGACCGACATGGGCGGCCCGGGCGCCACGCTGGAAGTGGAGCGCAGCGTCGCGCTGATGCGCGAAACCGCCGCGCGCCTGAGCTTCACGCACCAGGGCGCTTTCCTCAACTACGACGGCCGGCGCTTCAAGAGCTGGTGAACGACAACAACAACGGCGACCCTCCATGCTGCTGACCCAAGACCAGGAAATGATCCGCGACGCGGTGCGCGCCTATGCGCAGGAACAGCTGTGGCCGCACGCGGCGCACTGGGACCGCGAGCACGCGTTCCCGCGCGAAGCGCACCAGGGGCTGGCGGCGCTGGGCGCCTACGGCATCTGCGTGCCCGATGAATACGGCGGCGCCGGGCTGGACTACCTTTCGCTGGCGCTGGTGCTGGAGGAAATCGCCGCCGGCGACGGCGGCACCAGCACGGCCATCAGCGTGACCAACTGCCCGGTCAACGCGATCATGATGCGCTACGGCAGCGAGGCGCAAAAGAAGAAGTGGCTCACGCGCCTGGCCGCCGGCGAGCTGCTGGGCGTGTTCTGCCTGACCGAGCCGCACGTGGGCAGCGACGCATCCGCGCTGCGCACCACCGCGGTGAAGCAGGGCGACGCGTACGTGATCAACGGCGTCAAGCAGTTCATCACCAGCGGCAAGAACGGCCAGCTGGCGGTGGTGATTGCCGTGACGGACAAGGGCGCCGGCAAGCGCGGCATGAGCGCCTTCCTGGTGCCCACCGACGCGCCCGGCTACACCGTGGCGCGCCTGGAAGACAAAGTCGGCCAACGCTCCAGCGACACGGCGCAGATCAACTTCGAGAACTGCCGCATCCCAGCCGAGAACCGCATCGGCGAGGAAGGCGAGGGCTACCGCATCGCGCTGTCGGCGCTGGAAGGCGGGCGCATCGGCATTGCCGCGCAAAGCGTGGGCATGGCGCGCAGCGCCTTTGACGTGGCCGTGGCCTACGCCAAGGAACGCGAGAGCTTCGGCACCGCCATCATCAACCACCAGGCCGTGGGCTTTCGCCTGGCCGAATGCGCGATGAAGATCGAGGCGGCGCGCCAGCTGATCTGGCACGCCGCCGCACTGCGCGACGCCGGCCGCCCTTGTTTGAAGGAAGCGGCCATGGCCAAGCTGTACGCGAGCGAGATGGCCGAGCAGGTCTGCAGCGCCGCCATCCAGACGCTGGGCGGCTACGGCTACGTGAACGACTTTCCGGTGGAGCGCATCTGGCGCGACGTGCGCGTCTGCCAGATCTACGAAGGCACGTCGGACGTGCAGAAGATCATCATCCAGCGGGCGCTGTAAGCGCGCAGCACCCAGGAGGACACACGCATGCCCATCACCAAAGGATTCCGCGCACTGGTCGACGCCGCCATGGCGCAGGTGAAGACGTACACGGTCCAGGACGTGCGTACGCGCCTGGGCAGCGACCCGCGGCTGCAGGTCGTGGACATCCGCGACGTGCGCGAGCTGCAGGCCGAAGGCACGGTGGCCGGCAGCTACCACGCGCCGCGCGGCATGCTGGAGTTCTGGGTCGATCCCACGTCGCCGTACTTCAAAAGCGTGTTCGCCGACGAAGGCAAGGAGTTCGTGCTGTTCTGCGGCGCCGGCTGGCGCAGCGCGCTGGCCGCCAAGAGTTTGCAGGACATGGGCATGACGAACGTGGCGCACATCGAAGGCGGCTACACCGAATGGGCCAAGCAAGGCGCGCCGACCGAGACGCTGGAAGAGCGCAAGGCGCGCAAGGGCTGATGGCGGCACCGGCTGCCGGCGCGCCGTGCCCCTGCGCACGCGCCGACCTCAAGAAACGTCCCCTGGCGTTCGTGCACTGCTGCGGCCGCTATCTCGGCCACTTCGACACCACGCCGGCGCCGGACGCCGAGTCGCTCATGCGCTCGCGCTACTGCGCGTACGTGCTGCAGGACGCGCGGTATCTGGTGGCGACCTGGCACGCCGGCACGCGGCCGGCCGAGGCCGAGACCGACCCCGGCATCAAGTGGCTGGGACTGGCCGTGCATGCGCACCGGCAGAGCGACGCCACGCATGCAGAAGTCGAGTTCGTCGCCCGCTACCGCATGGCCGGCCGCGCCGCGCGCATCCACGAGCGCAGCCGCTTCATGCGGGAGGACGGCCGCTGGTTCTACGTGGACGGCGATGTATGCTGAACGCATGAACGACAAGAGTTTCGAAGCCGTCCTGTTCGACTGCGACGGCGTGCTGGTGGACAGCGAGCGCATCACCAACGGCGTGCTGCGCGAGATGCTGGGCGAGCTGGGCTGGCAGCTGAGCGTGGAAGAGTGCATGCGCATCTTCGTCGGCAAGGCGGTGAAGGACGAGCGTGCGCTGATCGAGCGGCACACAGGCAAGCCCTTCAGCGAGGACTGGCTGGCCGAGTTCCGCGAGCGCCGCAACCGCGGCCTGATGGAACGCGTGCAGCCGATTCGCAACGCGCTGCAGGCGGTCGAGCAATTGCACGCACGCCACCAGGGCCGCGTTGCCGTCGCCTCCGGCGCCGACCTTCCCAAGGTGGAACTGCAGCTGCGCAAGACCGGCCTGATGCGCTTCTTCGAGGGCCGCGTCTTCAGCGGCCACGACCTGCCGCGCTCCAAGCCTGCCCCCGACGTGTACCTGGCGGCGGCGGCCGCACTCGGCGCCGACCCCGCGCGCTGCATGGTGGTGGAGGACACGGTCACCGGCGTCACGGCCGGCGTGGCGGCCGGCGCCACCGTGTTCGGCTACAGCCCGCCCGAGGCCGGCCACGACGCGCCGGATGCGCTGCGACGCGCCGGCGCGTCGGTGATCTTCAGCGACATGGCCGATTTGCCGGCACTGTCACTGCGCTGCTGATCGCGACACATCACTGCTGCGGCAACGGCCGCATGCCGAGTCAAGCAGCAGCGGCGATGCGCTCCATGCGCGGCTTGGCGATCGTCAGGTAGTCCGCCGTCTTCAATGCGATCGAGCGGTCCAGCCGCGCGGCGTTGAAGTACAGCGTGGGCCGCTCGGCCAGCGCCGGGTCGGCGACCAGCTCCAGGTCGTCGTCGAACGTGAACGGCAGGATGGTGCCGGCCACGCTCTGCGCCAGGCGCTCGGCCACGGCCGGATCAGTGAAGCGCGCGAAGGTGCCGCCCTTCAGCCGCTGGATGGCGGCGATGTCCACCTTGCGGTCGCCTGGCACGACGGCCAGTACGAAGCGCGTGCTCTTCTTGCCGATCTTCACCATCACCACCATGCACTTGGCCGCATCGGCCACGGCGTGGCCGCGCATCGCGCTCACGAGGTCGGTGCGGCCTTCGGGCGCATGGTCGATCAGCGAATACGCCGCGCCGTGCGCGTCCAGCAGCGCGACCAGGCGCGCGTAGGCGTCGATGGCCGGAACGGCAGCTTGCGGCTCACTCATCGCCCACCGCGGTGACGCCGCGCCCTTCGATCATCAGCATGGCCGTGGGCTCGGGCGCGCGCGTGCGGTGCAGCACGCCCTTGGGCACGGTGTAGCCCTGGTTGGGTTTGAGTTCCACCGTGGCGCCTTCGATGTCGACGAACAGCGTGCCGCGCACCACGTAGAAGAACTCGTCTTCCTTCTCGTGCTTGTGCCAGTGGAATTCGCCGTGCACCACGCCCAGCCGCACCACGCAGTCGTTGACTTCGCACAGCGTGCGGTTGGACCAGCCGGGCGGCGCGTTGTCCACCAGGTGATCGACGTCGATGTGCTTGAGAAAACCGAACTGCACGTCGCTGGTGATGTCGTAGGGGGAAGGTGCGTCTTGCTTCATGGTGGATGCTTCAGGAGGAGGGACAGATCGCGAACACCCGCGCGGGGAAGCCCGCGCCGGCCTTGGGTTTGGGCCAGCTCGCCACGGCGAGCGCGCCGGCCTCGGGCACCTGGTCCAGGTTCGCCAGCAGCTCGATCTGCCAGGCGTCCGTGTCCAGCACGTAGCGCTCCAGCGACACGTCGCCGCGGCTGACCGAGATGCCGCTGTCGGTGTCGGTGGTTTCGTGGCCAAAGGCGAGCGCGCCGCGGTCTTCGTGCAGCAGGCGCAGCACTTCGGCGCTCCAGCCGGGGAAATGCGCCACGCCGGCCGCGTCGCGGTTGTGCATGCGTGCATGCGAGGGCCAGCGCTGCGACCAGTCGCTGCGCATCGCCACGAAGGCACCGTGCGGGATGCGGCCGTGCCGCTCTTCCCAACGCTGCACGTCGGCCGGCTGGATGCAAGAGTCGCTGCGCGCGCGCGCAGGCGGCGCTCGCGTCGATCACCACCAGCGGCAGCACCATCTCCGTCACCGGGATCTCGTCGAGGAAGCGGCGGCCCGGTACGAAATGCGCGCCCGCATCCACGTGTGTGCCCCACTGGCCGACCAGCTGGTAGTGGTGCGCGAGAAAGCCCTGGCCCAGCGTGCCCTTGTCCGGCGCGTGCGCATACAGCGTGGTGCGTTGCGCGGGCGGGAAGGCTTGGCAGTGCGGGATGTCGCCGTCGAACGCATGCGTGAGGTCGACCCAGCGGCCGCACTTGAGCACGTCCAGCAACGCCCAGTAGGGATGCGATGCGCTCAAGGCTGCACTCCCGCCACGTCGAGGATGGATGCAATCTGGGCGCCGAAGGTGTCGGCGGGGAACAGCCCGTCGAACAGCGCGCTTCCCACCGTGAAGCCCCACACGCCGGCCGCCTGCATGGCGCCGATGCGCATGGCGCTGTCGATGCTGCCGGCCGCGATCACCGGCACGGGCACGGCCCGCACCACGGCGCGCGCCAGCGCCGGCACATCGCCCGCGAAGCGGTAGGCCAGCAGGTCCAGCCCGTGCACGCCGGGAATGGCGGCCAGCGCGCGGGCGTCCTCGATGATCTCCGTCGCGTCGCCGACCAGGCGCGTGGGATGGCCCACCGTGTGGCCGGCGAACGGAAAATAGCGGATCGGCCGGCCGCGCAGGATGCGCACCGCGTCGTGCGCCTGCCGCCCGCCCAGCGCGTAGTCCACCTGCAGGCGTGCCGCGGCTTCCAGCGAGGTCAGTTCCGCATCGCGCGTGCCGCTGACCACTTCCAGCAAGGCCTGCCGGCCGTCGGCCTTGATCATCGCGACCAGTTCGGCCAGTTCGTCGAACGGCAGGCCGATGTCCTTGACGCCGACGTGCAGCAGCGGGCCGCCGCGCAGGCGCCGGTACACCTGCGCCGCGTCGCCCACCGTGCGGTCGTCGCGCGTGAGCATGAGGATGAAGTGGCTCATTCGGATGTTTTCCTGGTGCACAGGTCGTGCGCCATGCACAGCGCGGCGCGCAGGCTGGACGGGTCGGCGATGCCTTGGCCCGCGATGTCGAACGCGGTGCCGTGGTCGGGGCTGGTGCGGATGAAGGGCAGGCCGGCGGTGAGGTTCACGCCGTCCTCGATGCCCAGCAGCTTGATCGGGATCAGGCCCTGGTCGTGGTACTGCGCGATCACGATGTCGAAGCGGCCGCGCCGCGCCTGCATGAACACCGTGTCGCCCGGCAGCGGTCCGGTGGCGTCGATGCCTTCGGCGCGCGCCGCGGCGACGGCGGGCGCGATGACGCCGGCCTCTTCCGACCCGAACAGGCCGCCTTCGCCCGCGTGCGGGTTCAGCCCCGCCACCGCGATGCGCGGCGCGGCGATGCACATCGCGCGCAGCGTGCGGTGCGCAAGCCGGATGATGCGCAGCTCGCGCGCGCTGTCGATCTGGTGGATGGCATCGGCCAGCGAGCAGTGCACCGTCACCAGCATCACGCGCAGCGCGGTGTTGAGCAGCATCATGGCGGTGTCGGATGCGCCGGCGAACTCGGCCAGCATTTCGGTGTGGCCCGGGTGACGCACACCCGCCGCGGCCAGCGCTTCCTTGTGCAGCGGCGCGGTGCAGATGGCGGCCACTTCACCCGCCATGGCCAGGCCGATGGCGTGGCGCACGGCCTCGAAGCCAGCGCGGCCGGCGCGCGCGTCGACCTTGCCGAACGGCAGGTCGGGCGGCAGGTCGCCGATGTCGATCACGTCGAGCACGCCCGCCTGCGCCGCATGTTGCTGCGGCGTGCGCACCACGCGGACCGCGCG
>NZ_JACCWG010000139.1 GCF_013697775.1 Ramlibacter sp.
GGCCAGCACGATGCGCGCGCCGCGGCACGCGCGGTCGCCATCGGCTGGCTGGTTGCGGCGCTGGCCAGCGCCGCAATGGCGCTACTGCAGTACTTCGGCTGGGCGACGCCCCTGTCGCCGCTGGTCAACGCGGCGGAACTGGGCGAGGCCTTCGGCAACCTGCGCCAGCGCAACCAGTTCGCCACGCTCACAACGCTGGGGCTGGCCAGCCTGCTGTGGCTGGGGTCGGGGCGGCTCGTGCTGGCGGTGCCGGGCGTCGCTTTGCTCGCGGTGGCCAATGCGGCGTCGGCGTCGCGCACCGGCCTGCTGCAATGGGGCGTGGTGCTGGTGTGCGTGGCTCTGTGGCCCGGGCCGCGGCGGCGCCGCTGGGCCGCGCTGGTGGCGTTCGGCCTGGCCATGTACCTGGCGGCATCGCTGGCGCTGCCGGCGCTGCTGGCCAGCGTGGCGGGCGGCTCCAGCCTGAACGTGTTCTCGCGCATGTCCTCGCAGGCCGCCTGCGGCACGCGCTCGCTGCTGTGGCCCAACGTGCTGGAGCTGATTGCCGCGCGCCCGTGGACCGGATGGGGCTGGGGCGAGCTCGATTTCGCGCACCTGTGGCACCTGTACCGCGGCCCGCGCTTTTGCGACATTTTGGACAACGCGCACGACCTGCCGCTGCACCTGGCGGTGGAACTCGGTGTGCCCATCGCACTGGTGGTGTGCGCCGTGCTGGCCTGGGGCATCGTGCGCGCGCGGCCCTGGAGCGAACACGCGCCGCACCGGCGCGTCGCGTGGCTGGCCGCGCTGGCCATCGGCCTGCACAGCATGGTCGAATACCCGCTCTGGTACGGGCCGTTCCAGATGGCGCTGGGCTTCGCCGTCGGCATGCTGTGGCTGGGGCGCGATGCGCAGGACGATGGGGAGGACGCGCCGCAACGTGCCGGCGCGTTGTGGCCGCGCGTGCTGCTCGGTGTGTTCTGCCTCTCCGGGCTCGGCTACGGTTTCCTCGAATACGGCCGCGTGTCGCAGCTGTACCTGCCGGCCGACGCGCGCTGGGCCGCTTACCGCGACGACCCGATGTCCAACGTGCGCGACGCGCGCCTGTTCCGCGACCAGGTCGTGTTCGCCGAACTCACCACCACGCCGCTGACACGCGAGAACGCGGACGAACTGCACAAGCTGGCGCTGGAGGTGGTGCACTTCTCGCCGGAGCCCAAGGTGATCGAGAAAGTGATCGAGAGCGCCTTGATGCTGCACCTGGACGCCGAGGTGGAGGCGTACGTGACGCGGTACCGCATCGCGTTCCCGGAGGAATACCGGGCGTGGGCCGAGGCCCATGGGGTGACAGCGCAGCGTTAGGGCGCGGTGCCGTCGCGCACGTAGCTGCCAGACTTGCCGCCGTGCTTCTCCAGCAGCCGCACGTCGGTCATCGTCATGCCTCTGTCCACGGCCTTGCACATGTCGTAGATCGTGAGCAGCGCCACGTTCACCGCCGTCAACGCCTCCATCTCCACCCCCGTGGGACCAATGGTTTCCGCGGTTGCTGTGCACACCACGGATGACCCAGTCTCGTCCACCTCGAACTCCACCGCCACGCGCGTCAGCGCGAGCGGGTGGCACAGGGGAATCAGCTCGCTGGTCTTCTTCGCGCCCTGGATGCCGGCGATGCGCGCAATCCCCAGCACGTCGCCCTTCTTCGCGTTGCCTTGCTGGATCAGCGCCAATGTCGCCGGCAGCATGCAAATGCGCCCCTGGGCCACGGCAACGCGGCGGGTCGCGGGCTTGCCGGCCACGTCCACCATGTGCGCCTGGCCTTGCGCGTCGAAATGGGTGAGGGGGGAGTTCATCGGGTGCTCCGGGAGAGCTGATCCACGCAGCGTTACAGCCGCTTGACAGTCTTCGCGCATCATACGGCGATGCTGAACCGGCCTTCCCGATCCGCCGCCTGGGTCTGCGTGCTCGCGCTGCTGTTCGCGCTGCCCGCCCAGGCGCAGTTGCCCACGCTGGGCGACAGCAGCGACATGACCAGCGGCGCCGAGCGTCGATTGGGCGAGAAAATCGCCCGCGAGCTGTTTCGCGACCCCGACTACATCGACGACCCGGTGGTGGTCGACTACGTCCAGGGCATCTGGCAGACGCTGCTGGCCGCAGCGCGCGTGCGCGGCGAGCTCACCGCGGAGCTGGACGAGCGTTTTGCCTGGCAAGTGCTGCTGGGCAAGGACCGCACCATCAACGCCTTCGCCCTGCCCGGCGGCTGGCTCGGCTTGCACCTGGGGCTGGTCAGCGTCACCGGCTCGCGCGACGAGCTGGCCTCGGTGCTGGCGCACGAGCTCAGCCACGTGACCCAGCGCCACATCTCGCGGCTGATCAGCCAGGAGAAGCGGCAGACGCCGCTGATGATCGGCGCCATGATCCTGGGCGCCATCGCGGCCAGCAAGAACGCCCAGGCCGGCAACGCCATCATGGCCGGCAGCCAGGCGCTGGCGATCCAGAACCAGCTGAACTTCTCGCGCGACATGGAGCGCGAAGCCGACCGCATCGGCCTGGGCGTGCTCACCCAGGCCGGCTTCGATCCGCAGGGCTTCGTTGCCATGTTCGAAAAGCTGCAGCAGGCGCAGCGCCTGAACGACAACGGCTCCTTCCCCTACCTGCGCACCCACCCGCTCAACACCGAGCGCGTGGCCGAGATGCAGTCGCGCCAGCAGCTGGCCAGCAAGCACCCGGCGCCGCCCGGCTTCACCTTCGAGCACGCGCTGCTGGCCGCGCGTGCCCGCGTGCTGTCCAACGGGGGTGTCGATGCGCTGCGCGGCTACCTGTCCGAAGCCGACACGCCTGCCGCGCGCAACCAGGGCGCGGCCCGGCAGGCCGGCGCGCTGTACGCGGCGGCGC
>NZ_JACCWG010000166.1 GCF_013697775.1 Ramlibacter sp.
CCACGGTGGGCGCCGCGAGCAGGCCGGCCGCGGTCTGCACGCCGCGCACGCGGTCGCCGTCGGCCACCAGGCGCACGCCGGCGGCCTCGCGGTCGATGGCGACGCCGCGCTTCACGCAGGCCGCTTCCAGCGCGGCCAGCAGTTGCCGGTTGTTCACCTGGCCGGTGTCGGCCAGCAGGATGCCGCCATGCTCCTGCACCGACAGCGCGGGTTCGGCCTCGCGCACGGCGTCGGCATCCAGCCAGCGCGCTTCGCGGCCGGCGTCGCGCAGTTCCTCGGCGCGCTCGCGCAAGCTGCGCTCGCCGGCAACGTCGCCGGCGGTGATCAGCAGGCCGTCCATGCGCAGCTCGCAGTCGATGCCGGTGCGCTCGGCCAGGTCGTTCACGAACGCCGGATACATCTCGAAGGAGCGCAGGCACAGGCGCTCGGATAGCGGATGCCAGGAGCGCTCAGGATGCGGTGTCAGCATGCCGGCGCCGGTCCAGGACGCGGTGTTGCGCGCCGGCCGGTCGGCCAGCACGCGCACCCGGCGGCCGCGCCGCGCCAGCTCGTCGGCGATGGCCAGGCCGATCAGGCCGGCGCCGATGACGATCACGTCCTGTTGCATATCCGTGTCTCCCATTTCCTTTTCTCACCTTCTTTTCTATTCATTCGGCGCCTACAACCGTCAGGAGCCAAAACGGGCGGGGCCTTCTAGACTGCAGAACGCCCATCTCGGCCAAGATTTCAGGGAGACAGCATATGCACATTCACCGCTTCGCGCAGCATGCATCGGCGCACTGCCATGCACTCGACCTCGCACCGGGCGCACCGGTCGGCGCAGCCTGGCTGGCGCTGCGCCCCGGCGCCGACAGCGCCTTGTCCGAACGCGAGGGGGATTGCCTGGTGGTGGCCGCGCACGGCATCATCGCGCTTGCGCTGGGTGCCGAACACCAGGAATTGTCAGCAGGCGATGCAGCGGTGGTGCACGGCGCGCGCGCCTGCACTGTGCGCGCGCTCACTCCTGACGCCAGCGCGCTGACAGTGTGGCTGCCGCGCGCGGCGCCCGCCGGCGGGCCGCGCATCGTGCTGCAGCGCGAGAAGCAGGCGAAGTCCACCATCGAATTCAACACGCGCTTTCGCAGGCTGCCGCTGCTGCCCGAGAGCGAGCCGCTCGACTGGGGCTCGGCCCTGGCGGACATCGCGCCGCGCGAGGCGACCGTGCCCCACAGCCATATCGACAACGAAAGCTTCGTGCTCCTTACAGGGCACGGGCGGCTGCGCATCGACGATGAGGTCTGTGAATTGCAGGCCGGTGACGTTGTGCATCTTCCTTCGAAGTCGGAACACACATTAGAAAATCTGACAGGCGAAGACCTGCGCTTCTTCTGCACATGGTGGACAGAGGGTCACCCGCAGAACAAGGACTGCATAGATCAGGGTAAACACTAAATAAGTTTACACAGCCCATCACAGCCGTTGCGATTTGGCGCATACCTGACAGGAGACAGCAAGCTTTCCCCGTGATGGAATGGCCGCCCATCTGATAGGAGGCCGCCATTCGATATCTCATCACAGCAACTCCGCCGACAACGAACGGAGATTTGCATCTGGGCCATCTCAGCGGGCCTTATCTGGCCGGAGATGTCTTCAAGCGATTTGCCCATCTTTGCGGCAAGCGCGCGGCATATGTATCGAGCGGGGACGACAACCAGACCTATGTCGTCACCACCGCGGCGATCGAGCAGCGCGCGCCGGAAACCGTGGCCAACGACTACGACCATCGCATCCGACGCTCGCTGCAAGGCGGGCGCATCGCGCTGGACGCCTTCAACCGGCCCGATGCCAGGCATGCCGGATTCGTCGGCGGCTTCTTTACGAAGCTGCTCAACGAAGGCCGGCTGCAGGTCAAGGAAACGCCCTGCTTGTTCTGCGAAGACTGCGGCGTCTACGTGTTCGAAGCGTATGTCGGCGGCACCTGTCCCACCTGCCTGGAAGGCACGCGCGGAAATATCTGCGAGGTGTGCGGCCATCCCAACGACCCGGTCGGACTGATCGAGCCGCGCTGCACCGTCGACAACGGCCACCGCCTGGTGCGCAAGCCCGCGCCGGGCCTGTTCCTGCCGCTGGAAAGCTTTCGCGCCGACTTCGAGCGCTACTACGCGCGCACCGACGTCGTGTGGCGCACGCACCTGATGGAATTCGTGCGCCAGATGCTGGCCAAGCCGCTGCCGGACTTCCGCCTGACCTATCCCACGCGCTGGGGCATTCCAGTGGACATCCCCGGCCTGGGCGGGCAGAAGTACAACGCCTGGGGCGAGATGCTGCCGGGGTTGTTGAACAGCTTCGCGCTCGCGCAGGAGGCCGGCGGCGAGAGCGGCGCGTTCGCGTACAACCCGCCGCCGCCCGACACGGAGCTGGTGCAGTTCTTCGGTTATGACAACTCGTTCTTCTTCGCCTTCGTGCACCTGGGCCTGCTGTTCGCGGCCGGGCCGCGCTGCATGCTGCCCAAGGCGCTGATCAGCAACGAGTTCTACGAGCTGGAGAACCTGAAGTTCTCCACCAGCCTGAAGCACGCGATCTGGGTCGGCGACTTCCTGGAACGCTACAACGCCGACACGGTGCGCTTTTATCTGTCGGCCACCAACCCGGAGCTGCAGCGCACCAACTATGTCGAGTCGGAGATGCGCACCTGGCTGCAGGACAAGCTGCTGCAGCCCTGGGAGCGCATCCGCCAGGCCAAGCCCGGCAACTTCGACGAAGCCGCCGCGCGGCGCCGCTTCCAGGGCTATGCGGCGCGCCTGGAAACCTACTACGGCGTGCAGTTCTTCAGCCTGCGCCAGGCCGCGCGCGTCGTCGTGCAGGCACTGAACTGGCTCGCCCGCGCC